>JADJWT010000001.1:1200000-1565000 GCA_016716225.1 Ignavibacteriota bacterium
ATAAACTAATTTTAAGATCAATAAAATAAACATTTCATAAATAAATTTTTTCAAATCCTAAAACCGGAGGAATAATGAAAGCAAAGATACTCTTTTTATGTTTATTTGTTTTCAGTTTTATACCATTAAAAACTAATGCGTATAATTATGTAAATTTTCAAGCCAGACAAATCAATGGATATAATTACTGGAACATATTGGAATTCAATGAATTTGAAACAATGGTAGTTGTAGATGGTTTGTTTTATGAAACAACTTTAACAATGAAAGTCAGATTGGGTAATTATCTTGAATATTGGAATAATACTAAGGTTTATCCTCCAGCTGGTAATTACGAATTTACTTGGAATTTTAGTTTACCAGAAAAATCGGTTATAACAGATTGCAAAATGTGGGATGATAGTAAAAATTCATTTGTTTCTGCACAGATGATTGACCTTTCAACAGCCGAAGAAAATTATGATGAAAACAACACTTCAAAGCAGCAATTATTGATGAGGGAATACAGAAATAGAAATTATTATGGAACATTAGATAATTTTTTAGAACTAAAAATTACCCCCGTTGATAGCAAGCAATATAAAAAAATACAAATTAAATTCTTAACACCATGTGAAATGTATTGGGATGTCAGAAGATTTAATATTCTGACAAGAAATTTTTATCAACCGTATCAAAGCTGGAACAACGGAAGTTATATTTTTACTAATAATGATAAACCCGCAATATTTAAAATAATTGATAAAAACAATCCGAACGAAAAACCTAGAAATATAGTTAATATAGATGCTAACTGGCAAAAATCCGGTGATTATTGGCAATGGCAGACAGGACCAAATCTCGAATATTACCAATGGAGCGAAAACGCTTTATTACGTGTTCCAATGGAAATTGTTAATGGGAAATATTTAAAAACTTTTGATGACGGCAAAAACAAATTTTATCAAACTTCAATCTTGCCGCAAATTACTAATGATGATAGACCTTCAAAAAATGTAATTATTGCAATTGATCTCGCTAATGGAAATTATAATTCAATTCTTGATAACATAAAATATTCCATAAAATTTGGTTTAACTGAAAAAGATTCAATACTTTTTATAGTAAGCGATTTTAATCCTAAATGGCTTGGCGATAATTTTCAGAAAAAAACTGATGATTTTATTGAACAAAAGATAAATGAAGCTAAAACTTACGACCCAAAATTAAATACACTTCCATTTATTTTAAGAGCTGCCGTTAATAAATTCAACCAAGTTGATAAGGGCGGAGAAATATGGTTAATTTCAGACGATGCAACTCATTCTGAAACAGCTGCTGAAGCAATGGAAATAGTTGATCAAACTATATTTTCTGCAAATAATGATATCAAATTCAGAATTATGGATGTTAGCAACGGTTATAATGGTAATTATATAAACAATAAGTATTACAGAGGCAATCAATATCTTTATGAAAATTTATTTAGACTTACCGGCGGGTCATATAAAAATATTTGGGATTATCCCGAATATGATTGGGCAGATGTTGGTTTTGATGTTTTTTCTCCCGTAATTGGTGTTGTAGAAATTGATCCAATTCCGCAGAACGGATTCAGTTACTCAAGAGTAGATTTAAATAACGGACGTAAAAGTTTTAATATGATGTCCCGTTATTTTCAAATTGGATTGTATGAAGGCGAAAATCCTTTCGATATTTTATATAACGGATATTTTGAAAATAATTTATATCGAAAAACTTTTAATGTAGAGGAAACCTTAGTAAAAAATGATTTTGATCATTTTGCAAAAACTTATTGGTATTCAAATTATATAAGAGAAAATTTACTTGCTCAGCCGCAGACTTACGAAACCATAAAATATATTGAAAAGCTTGCGGTTGAAAATAATATTATAACGCCATACAGCGGATTTTTACTTCCGGGAGTAAATAATTATATAGGATTCAAAGCATTAACTCTTGATGATACGCTAACAGTACCGGATTCCATTTCTACATCGGTTGAAGAAATTCCGGAGGTCCCAAAAACTTATACATTATCTGCTTATCCAAATCCGTTTAATCCAACTACAACAATAAATATAGAAATGTCTAACAATGCTGATAAAAATTTTACAGTTGAGATATATAATATTTTAGGACAGAAAGTGAAATCCTATGAATTTACCAACAATTTTAATACTGTTAAACAAATTGTTTGGAATGGTAAAAACGAATATGGAGAAGATGTTAGTTCGGGTACATACATTGTCCGGTATGTATCTAATCAACATATTCAAACAATGAAACTTCTTTTAATTCGTTAATCAATTTTGAGGATAAAATGAAAAAATTACTTTTAATATATATTTTATTTTGCTATTCAATAACATTTGCTAGCGAATATTCGGTTTATGAAGCTAATTATCCAAATGTAAAAGATTATAATGTAAATATTCATGATGCAACAATTAAAGTATTACCGCGTGGAAATTTTATTGAACTGAATGTTTATATGACGGTATCATACGATTTTAACAGTTGGTTTTTTAAGAATTATAATGAATTGGAATTTCAATGGTTATTTTCACTTCCGGAACATGCCATAATGACCGATTTCAAATTGTGGATAACAGAAGATTCTACAATCTCAGCAACCGTAATGGATAAATGGACAGCAGAATTATTGTTTAGTGATGTAAGTACTCCGGTAAGACATCCCGGTTTGCTAACTCAATCTTCTGCAACTCGCGAAGGAAAAGTAAATTATAATCTTAAAATATTTCCATTAAAACGAAATGAAAAAAGAAAATTTAAAATTCAATATTTGGTACCTGGAAGACCTTCTGCAAGTTCTTTAAGAGCTTGGCTTCCAACCACAGAAATAATTGCAAAAAAGACATCAAGAAATGTTAAAGATATTAACATAGTTTACCAATATGATAATAACCCTTTAGAACCAAAAGTTGTTGGGGCTGACGTAATAAGCAAAAGCCATTCTCAATTGGATTCTACTTGGAATTTAAAAATTCCGGTTAAATATGATCAGTTTGTTGAATTTGTAATTCCATCTCCAATTCAAAATAATATTTATTTAAGTTCGTATAAATACAATAATGAAAACTATTATCACTTAGCTGTTTATCCACCAGAAACGCAGAAAATTAAAGAAAATAGGAAAATTTTAATTTGTGTTGATTTCAATATTTACAATACGAAGAATTTTGATGGTGAATATTTACTAACGTATTTGAAAGAAACAATTGCCCAAGCAACTGATGAAAATGATTCAGTAAATATTATGATTGCATATGACGATATTAATATTGCATCTGAAGAATGGGTTAGTTGTACCGAAGAAAATTTAGATTCACTCTTTACAAAAATTATGAAAAGATCATTTCCAACATATAGTTATTTCCAACCGTTAATGAGCAAAGCTGCGGAGTTTATAAACAAATCAACCGGAAATCCCGAGGTTGTTGTTTTCTCAAACACAGATGAAATAAATTTAGGAGTTAATGATAAAGAAGCTTTAGCTGGTGAAATTTTAGCAATGTTTAAAAATCAATCAAAGTTACATTTTGTTGATCTGGACAATGTTAATTCGTTGGTGTACAACTATAATTATAATACTGGAAATGGTTATTACGAAACCCAGCTGCAATCATTCTATGGAAAAATGAGTAATGAAACAGCTGGAAATTTATATTATTTACGATATCATGATATTAAAACAATTTTAAATGCATTCTTTTATGAAAAAATAAGTCACTTTGAAAGTGTTGAAGTTCAAATGACATTACAAAATGGCTACTCATATAGCAAACATTTAATGAATGAAAATGAAGGATATTACCCACTTGATTTTCCAATTATGCAATCCGGAAAATTTACTGGTGAATTTCCAATTCAATTAAAAATAATCGGCAAAAAACAAATGGAAACCGTTGATACTACTTTTATAATTAATCAAAATGATTTGACAGAAGGAAATAATAAAATAGTTACATCATGGTATGGAAAAAACATAAATGATCTATTAGATTATTCATACGATCCGCTAACAATTAGCAGTATTATTGATATGAGCGTTGAGCAGAAAATATTAACTCCTTACAGCGGATTTATAATAATTGATAAAAACATAATTAGCTATACGAATAATGAAGATGATGATTCCGAAGATGAAAATTACAATGAAGGTGATGATGACATGACTGGTGTTGATGATAATATTCAAAATTCGTTTGACTTGGAACTTTCTGCATATCCCAATCCATTTAATAGTATGGTAACTTTAAAAGTTACAATTCCAGAAACAAATAACTACACTTTAATTATTTATAATATTCTTGGACAAAAAGTAAAAGAATTTGATCTTTCTTCATTTTCAAGTGGAACTCATTATATTCAATGGAATGGAATATCTGATGAAAATAGAAAAGTAGCTTCCGGATTATACTTTGCTGTTCTTCACGGTTTGAATAAAACTGAAATTGTAAAATTACAGCTTGTTGAATAAATTAATAAAGAAATGTAGAGACGTAAAATTTTACGTCTCTACAAAAATAACTAAGAAATCAATTTAGCATTAAGAGTAATTTCTGTTCCGGCAAATAATCTGGAAATAGGACAATTAGCCTTTGCTTCTTTTGCCAATTGATTAAAATCTTCTTCACTTAAACCCGGAACAACAGCTTCGCATTCCAATAAAATTGATGTAATTTTTGGACCGTTATCTTGACCCAATTCAACAGTTGCTTTTGTTTCAATGCTGGTTGGAGTTAATTCCTTTTTAGAAATTAATGCAGATAAAAACATTGAAAAACATCCGGCATTTGCTGCGCCAACCAATTCTTCCGGACTTGTTTCGGGACCATCTTCAAATCTTGAGCGGAAATTAAAAGGTCCATCATATCCGGTAAAATTCATTTTTCCGTAACCATCTTTTAATGTTCCTTCCCATTTTGCTTTTGCATAATGTTTGCCCATTTGTATAACTCCTTTCTTAATTTGTTTTAATAAATGATTTCAAATAAAAATTCTTAATTGATAAGATATCCGATTATTGCCAAAATGTAAAACTATTTCTGAAAACTATGAGGAGCAATTTTAGCTTTTTTAATTATTATTTCTTCCCAAACATTTCCGGTAATGTAAACTTCTTTTTCAAGCCAATTTTTTCTTAAATCGTCTTCATTTTCGTAATCACAAAAAATTACGGAGCCATTCATTTTTTCATTTTCATCAAGTAGTGCAGAAGCAAAAATCCATTTTCCGGATTTGAACATTTCATCAGCAAATTTTAAATGTTGTTCACGTACCGCCAATCTTCTCTCTAAAGCATTTTCATCTTTAAAATCATTTGCAATTACAACAAAATTCATAATATTTTCCTTTATTTCATGTGATCTGCAATTTCATATTCAAGAGCTTTTAAAGTCAAGTTTACATCCGCAAATAAAAATAAGGCAGATGAAATAATTCCTGTAATACTTAAAATAAAAAATGTAATTCCTAAAGCTTCCAAATTCACTTGAAATAAATTCATAATTAATAAAACTGGAATTATTAAACTACTGCAAAGAATGCTGAATGAAATTGACCCAATTGAATATTTTAAAATATAACTTCTTCTAACTAAAATTTTTAGCTGAAGTTTTTTGTTTTTGATTTCTTGATCCGTTAACTTATCTTTTTCAATATCTGCAACTAAACCGCGTGATCTATCAATTGTTCTTGCAAGTCTGTTTGTTAATGAAAGCAGAATTAATCCAACGCCAGAAATTAATACAAGCGGAGAAATTGATGATTGAAAAAATTCCACTAAAGATTTTGTTAATTCCATAAATTAAAATTTATATTTGATGTTTAAAGATAAGAAATCTTGACAGAACTTTTTAAAATGTATGAATAAATAAATTTTAGTTCATAGGAATTTCAATCAATAAAATAAAGGAATTTTCTAATATGGAAATTTCTAACTTTTCGGAGTTCCAAATTCCAATTGCATCTCTGCGAGATAAAATTTCATCAGCGGTTTTAATTATGCCTTCAATTACAAAAATGTAAACACCGTTTTTAGAATTGTGGATTTGATAATTTACAACTTGATCTTTTTCAAATTCTCCCCAACTTAAATATGCATCTTGATTTAGCCAAAGTGAATTTTCATTTTTATTTGGTGCAACAACGGTTTGCAGTTTATTTCTTCTTTCTACTGGATTAAAATATTTTTGATCATATCTTGGAGTGTGTCCGCTTTTATCCGGAAAAACCCAAATCTGTAAAAGTTCAACATTTTCATTTTCGGAAGCGTTAAATTCGGAATGAGTAATTCCCGTTCCAGCGGACATAACTTGAATTTCGTTTGGTTTAATAATTTCTTGATGTCCCATGCTGTCTTTGTGCGCCAAACTTCCTTTGAGAAGAATAGTAACAATTTCCATATTATCATGCGGATGCATTCCAAAACCTTCTGCAGGCGCAACCCAATCATCATTTAAAACACGCAATTTTCCAAACCTAATTTTTTGCGGCGAGTACCAGCTTGCAAAACTAAACGAGTGAAAAGTTTTTAACCAACCATGATCAAAAAATCCCCTTTCGGAAGCCGGATGAAATATCTTATTCATAACTTCTTTCAAATAAATAATTTATGAAAAAGAAATTAAATAACTTTTCAATAAAAATAAATAGATAAAATATCCCATAAACATTTTCACAAATTTCAATTTGGTTTTAATTCCAAAATAAAAGAGTTTTACAAAACAAATTTTACTTTAGAAAATGAAAAAAATATCAATCATACTCTTACTTCAAATAATTATAATTTCTTGCGGAACAATTTCCATGGAAAATAAAATTGATAATATTTTTTCTGAATTTCAGAATGAATTAACACCGGGAGTTTCCGTTTCGGTTTTGAAAGATGAAAAATTAGTTTATGAAAAATGTTTTGGCTTTGCAGATTTGGAAAATAAAATTTTAATTGAACCCAAAACTAATTTCAGATTAGCATCAATTACAAAACAGTTTACGGCTTTTTCAATTTTACTTCTGGAAAACGAAGGAAAACTTTCTTTGTCGGATTCGCTCACAAAATTCTTCCCGGAATTTCCGAAATATGGAAATATAATTTCCATCAAAAATATTTTGCAGCACACTTCCGGAATTTTAGATTATAAAGATTTTGTAAATGATGATTCAATTCAAGTTAAAGATAAAGATGTTTTACAAATTTTGATGAATCAAGATTCGACATATTTTGAGCCGGGAAAAAAGCATAGATATTCAAATTCCGGTTATGCAATTTTAGCATTAATTGTAGAAAAACTTTCCGGAAAAACTTTTGCAGAGTTTTTGAATGAAAGAATTTTCAAACCGTTAAAAATGAATAATTCAATCGCATACGAAAAAGGAATTTCGGAAATTCCCAATCGTGCTTTCGGTTATGTGAAAACGGATACAGGATTTGAATTTTCGGATCAAAGTTCAACAAGTGCAGTTTTGGGCGATGGTGGAATTTATTCATCAACAATTGATTTGCTTAAATGGAATGAAGAAGTTGAAAATCCAACACTTTTGCCAAAAGAAAAATTTGCACAATCTTTTGTAAAAGGAAAAAATAATAAAGGTGAAGAATTTGATTACGGATTTGGCTGGAGATTAGATCCGTACAAAAATTATAAAAGAATTTATCACACCGGAAGCACATGCGGGTTTTCGAACATTTATATGAAAATTCCGGAATTAGATTTAACGGTTATTATACTTATTAATATTAGAGATTACGATGCAAAAAAATATGCAGAACAAATTACTGATTTATTTATTGAATGATTAAACGCAAATGTAGCCGCAAGCTTCAGCTTGCGTAAAATAATAGTAAAAACAAAAATTTGTCATTTCGAATCTCAATGTTTTATATTGGGTGAGAAATCACTCAATTTTTAGATATCTCAGTCACAAAATACGTTCCTTCGATATGGCAATAATCAGTAATTATTCTTAAAAATGTGAACAAAAAGAAAATAATATGAACAACAAAACCTCATTTATATTTTGCATTTTGATAACCGTTTTAAATTTTGCGCAAGTAAATTTAACAGAAAATATTTCTAATAAATATTCCGGAAACCCAATAATTAAAGGTTGGTATGCAGATCCAGAAGCAGAAATATTTGAAAATAAATTTTGGATTTTCCCAACATTCTCTGATGAATTTGAAGGAAATTATATTCTATCAAATTTAACTACCGAGCAAATCGAGTTACAGAAAAACACAATAAATCAGCAATATCTAAAACAAACTTTTTTAGATGCTTTTTCTTCCGAAGATTTAATTAATTGGGAAAAACACTCACACATTTTGGATGTTGAAAATATTTCATGGGCAGCATATTCAATTTGGGCTCCATCAATATTTTATGATAATAAAAAATATTATCTTTTCTTCAGTGCGAATGATATTCAGAATGATATTAAAGTAGGCGGAATTGGCGTTGCGGTAAGTGAAAAACCGGAAGGACCATATTCTGACGCAATTGGAAAACCGTTAATAAATAAATTTTATAACGGCGCTCAACCAATTGACCAATTTGTTTTTAGAGATGATGACAGTACAATATATATGTATTACGGCGGATGGAAACATTGTAATGTTGTAAAACTCAGCCAAGATTTAACAAAATTAATTCCATTTAATAATGGTGAAATATTTAAAGAAATTACTCCGGAAAATTATGTTGAAGGTTCATTTTTATTTAAGCGAAATGGAAAGTATTATTTTATGTGGTCGGAAGGAGGTTGGACCGGTCCCGATTATAGTGTAGCTTATGCAATCGGAGATTCACCGATTGGTCCATTTAAAAGAATCGGAAAAATATTACAGCAAGATTCAACAATTGCAACGGGAGCGGGACATCATTCATGTTTCAAAATTCCCAATACTGATGAATGGTACATTTCATATCATCGCAGACCTTTAAATACAACGAATGGAAATCATAGAGAAGTTTGCATTGACAGAATGTACTTTGATGAAAATGGATTTATACTTCCAATCAAAATGTCTTTTGAAGGAGTTGAAAAAAGAGTAATTAAAAATTAGATCTAATTAATTATTTTTTCATCAAAGATTTATCCGCGAAAATCATAATAGATCAGTAAAATCTGCGTTCTATTTATTTTAAGATTTTTAAATTTATAACATAATTTTTGAATTAGTTCTAATTGATTCTTCAATTGCGTTAATAATTCTTACGTCTTTTAATCCTTCTTCACCGGTAACTTTTAAGGGTTTATTATCTCTAAACGAAATTGCCATTTCGTCCATTTGAACTGATTGTTGATTTTTCTCGGTAAATTGAATTGGTCCCTTAGAACTAATTCCCTTAATTCCTCTATAAGATGAAAAGGGATTTAAGCCAAACCAGCCAGTTCTTGCTTGAACATAAAGATTAGAAATTCCCAATCCAAAACTTCCCATACAATTTGCAATTACTCCACTCGGAAATAATAGTTGGAAAGTAACGGTTTCATCAATTTCTGTTAATTCATTTGGTCGCGAGTTATAGCTTTGAGCTGTTACTGAAATTGGTTCTTCGCCGGTTACATATCTTGCCGCATTCAATGAATAAACCCCAATATCTTGCATTGCACCGCCGCCCATTGCTTTTTTTGCCCGCCATGCATTTGTGTTTCCCATAAAAAATCCAGCACCGGCATTTATTGTAACCAAATTTCCAAATTCTTTTTCTCTCGCCATTCGGATAATTTCAATTGTATGCTGTTCGTATTGCATTCTGTAACCAATCGAAAGCCCAACATTATTTTCATTGCAAGCGTCAATCATTTCTTTGCATTCTTTCACATCCATTGCCATTGGCTTTTCGCAGATTACATGTTTTCCGGCTTTTGCCGCGCGGATTGTAAACTCTGCGTGCATTGAATTTGGCAAAACTACATATACAATTTTTATTTCATCGTTATTAATTATGTTATCAAAATTTTCATAATTGTAAATATTTTTTTGTAGAATATTGTATTTCTTTGACCATTCATCTGCTTTGGAAGGAGTTCCGGTAACAATTCCGGCAAGATAACATTCTTTAGTTTCTTGAAGCGCGGGAGCTAAATTATTTTTGCTGTAATTCCCAAGTCCAACGAGTGCAATTCCCATTTTATTATTTTTATCATTTAGAAAATTTTTATTCTTAAACAATGGCGAAGCAAAGCCAAATGAAAGTGCTCCGGCACCAATAGATACTTTTTTAATAAAATCTCTTCTTGAATTGTTAAAGGAATTTGAATTTTGGGAATTCATAATTTATCTCCATTCAATTAAAACTTATTTAAAAATAAGAATTGTTTTATTAAACTTAAGAGATAATTGAAGAAATATTAAAAGAAAAAAATGAGAGCATACAAAAATTATGTGCTCTCAAATTATTTATTTTGATTTAAATTTTCGATAAATGAAAAGTAAAATAATTGAACCAGCAATTGCCATTGCGAAACTTCTGAAATCAAATCCGGTAATATCTCCCAATCCTAGAAATGAACCAATAAAACCTCCGACAAAAGCTCCGGCAACACCAATTAAAATTGTAATTATCATACCGCCAGGATCTTTACCGGGCATAATGAATTTAGCAATTGCACCAGCTATCAACCCAAAAACTATCCAAGATAAAATTCCCATAAATTATTTCCTTTATTTTGTTTGAAATTGATAATTACTTTAAAACCTAATTATAAAATTATAATGTTTCGTTCAAAAATCAAGTTAATCGCAGAAACTATTACAAATTATAAAATTGAAAATAAAAAGTTTTTTTTATATTTCTTTCATTAAAGTTAGGGATTATAAAATGAGCAAAACAAAAAATAATAAATATACTATTGGACTTTTACAGCTTGCTTTTTCGTCTGATTTAAAAGATAACACAAAAAAAACTTTATCTTGGGTTGATAAAGCTGCAAATAAAGGCGCACAAGTTATTTGTCTGCCGGAACTTTACCGTTCACAATATTTTTGTCAGAAAGAAGATTCATCACTTTTTAATTTGGCGGAAACTGTTGATGGTCCTTCTGTAGCAGCATTTCAGAAATCTGCAAAGAAAAATAAAGTTTCGATAATTGTACCAATTTTTGAAAAACGCGCACCCGGAATTTATCATAACAGTAATGTAATTATTGATGCTGATGGTTCAGTTTTAGGAGTTTACAGAAAAATGCACATTCCCGATGATCCGGCATTTTATGAAAAATATTATTTCACTCCGGGCGATTTAGGATTTAAAACTTTCCAAACCAAATTCGGAAAAATTGGAACATTAATTTGCTGGGATCAATGGTTTCCGGAAGGTGCAAGATTAACAGCTTTAAAAGGTGCTGATGTTTTATTTTATCCCACCGCTATTGGCTGGCATCCATCCGAAAAAGAAAGATACGGAAAAGCTCAGCAAGATTCTTGGGTTACAATTCAAAGATCACACGCAATTGCAAACGGAGTTTATGTTGCTTCTGTAAACAGAATAGGATTTGAGAAAACTGTTAAAGAGCAAGACGGAATTATATTTTGGGGCTCATCATTTATTTGTGATCCTCAAGGAGTTTTTATAGCTAAAGCTTCTGAGGATAAAGAAGAAATTTTATTAGCAGAAATAGATTTAAATCATATTGAAACAATTAGAAGAAATTGGCCATTCTTGCGCGATAGAAGAATTGATGCATATGATGGAATTACAAAAAGATTTTTGGATGAAAAGTAATGAACAAAAATTTAAGATATCCGGCTGAGTGGGAAGAACATAAATCGACAATAATTTGCTGGCCTCACCAAAAAGAAGATTGGCCCGGAAAGTTCATGCCCATTCATTGGGTTTACACGGAAATTGTAAAATATTTATCACGCGGAGAATTTGTTAGAATAATTGTTCAATCAAAAAATCATCAAGAAAAAGTTAAAAATTATTTGCTTCGTGCAGAAATATTTTCAGAAAATATAGATTTTATAATTGCCAAATCTGATCGAGGCTGGATGCGTGATTCTTCGCCAGTATTTGTTAAAGTAGGAAATAAAACAAAAGCAATTGAGTTTACTTTTAATGGTTGGGCGAAATATTCAAATCATAAATTGGATAAAAAAATTCCGCAGATTTTAGCAAAACATTTAAATGTTGAAACTGAATCTGCAATTCACAAAAATAAAAATGTTGTTTTGGAAGGCGGTTCAATTGATATTAACGGAAACGGAACTTTATTAACAACAGAAGAATGTCTGCTTGATGAAAAAGTTCAAACTAGAAATCCCGGTTTTACGAAAAAAGATTATGAAGAAATTTTCAAAAAATATTTTGGAATTAAAAATGTAATTTGGTTGAAAAATGGAATTGCCGGAGATGATACACACGGACACGTTGATGATTTGGGCAGATTTGTAAATTCCAACACTTTATTAATTTGTAATGAAGAAAATTCATCCGATCAAAATTACACAAATTTAAAAAAAAATTTAGAAATTCTTGAAAATGTAAAATTAGAAAACGGTTCTAAACCCAATGTGGTTAAACTTCCGATGCCATCGCCAATTATTTTTGAAGGAATGCGACTTCCCGCAAGTTATGCAAATTTCTACATTTCGAATTACGCTGTTTTAGTCCCGACATTTAACGATCCTAATGACAGAATTGCTTTAAATATTATTAAAGAATTTTTTCCGGATAGAGAAGTAATAGGAATTCATTCCGTAGATTTGGTTTGGGGATTGGGAACAATCCACTGTTTAAGTCACGAAGAACCAGTTTAATTTTCTAACTCAAAATACTATCAATTTGTCTTTCAGTTATTTTGACGAAATCCGCATAACTTTCAGGATTAAATCTGTTCAAATAAAAAAGTAAAATTCCGATAGATAAATTTTTCAAAGATTCCATTTTTAAATCTGCAATTTCTTTTGTACAAATATTGTTTTCAATACAATAATTCCAATCTTCGTCGCAAAGTTTATCATAAAAATTATAGATAAAATTTATTGTTTGCTTTTTTTGACCAAGATCATTTGCTTTTTCAAGAAAGAACAATTCAAATATTCCCGGATATTGAACAAAATATTTCATATAAGATATTGTAACCTTTTTGATTCTATCTAAACCTTTTGGACTGGTTTGTGTTTCAATTTTTACAATGTCTACGCATTCCGATTGAAAATCTTTTACACATTCAAAAACAAGATCTTTTATATCTTTAAAATAATTATAGAGTGTTGCATAAGAATAACCAGCTTCTTTTGCAATATTTCTAACATTTACGGTTTTTAAACCCTCGCTCTTTAGTATTTTTTTTGTTGCTTGAATGAAATAACTTTTCATTCTTTCTTCTTGAATTATTTTGTTGTCCATGATCATTGTTAATATGTTTATCAAAGTTTATTTAATTAACAATGTTAATATAATGAACAACAATCATTTATGCAATTTATTTTTTTAAGAATGTTATAATATTTAAGAATTTCTAAAATGGACTATTTACTTAAAATAAAACCATTAATTTTAGAAAGCTTATTCATTTTCAAACCTTTTTCAATTATGGTTTTATATTTTTCTTGAGCTTCAGAAATTGTTATATTACCTTTCAAAGTTTCATCAAGATTTCCATCAGCATTGTTATCCACAAAAACCGAAATTTTATATTCAATAATTTTAAACTTTTCCTTTATTGAAAATTGATTAAAATGAGCACTTTTAATAGATGAAAAACTTTTTATTTCATAAATGGTATTATTTTCAATAAAAGAAAATGTAGTATTTCCCAAATCAATTTGATTAACTTTTCCTTGCTTTTCTAATGCATCAAGACAATAATCGTAAATATTTTGTGCTGTAGAAATTGAGATTTCACCATTAATTACTTCATCAATAATTCTGTCTTGATTCAAATCTGCAGCAATGAAATTAGAGCCGATAATCTGATTGCATGACTTAGGATTATTTGGACAATAAGCTGATCTTAAAACGTAATTTTGACCGGAATAATTAAATTTAAATTCTGAAACGCGCATTTCTGATGAACTTGCACATCCAATTATTAAATAAGAAATTAGGCAGATTAAAAAAAATGGAACAACTTTAGAAAGAAATTCTTTTTTGTTTTTTGAAGTTTTCATTTTATCATCTCCTATTTTAACTTCCATTCAAGGAGAGAAGTATTTAGTTTTGTTTCTATGATATAATTTAACAGATTGGCAAACAAATGCAAGAGTTTTATGTCTTTTTTTGCAAATTATTTTTAAATAAAAATCAATTATTTCAAAACAATTGATTTTTCAGAAATTGTAAAAGCGCTGAAATATCCTAATGCATTATTATTCCAATTTGTTTCCGGGTTTGCCGGCGCAGAAGATCCAAATGGACCGCCTCTTGAATTTGCACTCCGAAGAGTCTTTAAATATATGTGAGTTGCTTCATCTATTGAGTGAAGTTCCAAATTAATTTTATCACCGGACTTAAATTCTTCTTCATCATCAAAATTAAAAAAGAAAAAATCAATATAATTTCCGTTTGTTAGTCTATCATCATAAAGAAAAATTCCATCAAGTCTTTTATCGTTTTTGTAAACAACAAATCTTGCATAATCTTTTTTATTTGGATCATCTTTAAAATGCACATGAAGTTCAAGGAAATTTTTATCTTTATTGAACGGACGTGATTCAAGTAAATAAGAAAGACTATCAATAATAATTGTTTTTGGAACCGAAGAAACAGCTGAATAATTTTTATCAATATAATTAACACTTATTAAATATTCATTTTCCGGAATTGCGATTAAATTTTGATGAAAATATTTTCCGGGTGAAATTTCCGAAAGTAAAAATTCTTCAGTATTATTTACTGAAATTTTAACTTCTGCGTTTGAAATATTTTCATAGTTTCCTGGATTATAAAAATCGGTTGATTTAATAATTTGAACAAAATTTTTTTCAAGAGAATTTGTTAAATTTGCTTCAATTACAATTGCTGGATCGGCAGAATTTAAATCAAGTTCTATAACTTCTTCACAACTGTGAAAAATCAATGCAAAAAATATTAATAAAAATTTATTTTTCATTTATATTATTCCAATACAAAACATGATAAAGTTTTTTTCTATTTAAAATATTTTGATTTTTTTCTAACCTTTCACTTTTCACATTTTTCGTTTCACATTTTTATCAAAATCTAAAATTAAAAGTTATTGATGGAACAATTGAAAACAATGCCAATTTTATAGCTTGTGTTTTTGTGGGATCATTTTCATCTTCTTCAAAAGTAATTCTGAAAGCGTTTTCTCTTGCATAAACATTATACGCTGAAATTGATAAACTCATTTCTTTTTCGTTTGAGCGATTAAAATAATAAGTTGCCCCTATATCAAGTCTATGATAATCCGGCATTCTGTAACCATTTCTTTCCGTGTATAAATTTATTGTTTGTCCATCAATCTCATATTTTCCACTTGGAAAAGTTGCCGCAAGTCCGGTATAATAAATCCAATTTGCAGATAACGACCAATTATCATTTAAATTATAAATTCCAACCAAAGCAACATCGTGAGTTCTATCTTGTCTTGCGGGAAAACTTTTTCCATTATTAATTTTTGCAAATTTTCTTTCTGTTGTTGATAATGTGTAACTAATCCATCCGGTAAACTTTCCAACTTTTTTTTCAAAATAAAATTCAGCTCCGTAAGACCATCCATCACCAAATACTAATTGAGATTCAATAAATTCATTTAAGAAAATATCAGCGCCGTTTTTATATTCAATTAAATTTTGCATATCTTTATAATAAATTTCGATAGAAGACTCATAAGCGTTGTTGCTAAAGTTTTTGAAAAATCCAAAAGAAATTAAATCGGAAACTTCAGGTTTAACAGTTGATGTGCTTGGCTGCCAAATATCTAAAGGTGTAGATGTAGATGCTGTTGAAAGAAGATGAATATTTTGAGTATTTCTTGCATAGCCTAATTTTATTGAACTTGTTTCATTTAATAAATAATTTGCAGAAAATCTTGGTTCAAGAAAATTAAAAGATTTGATTAATTCACCGCTGGTATAATTTTTTGTATTGATTAAATTTCCATCTTCATCAAAAGAATAAACTTTTCCGCTTCCAATCAAATTGAAAGATGAATATCTAATTCCGTAATTAAGTTTAAATATTTCATTTAAATTCCACTCGTGACCAAAATAAAAATTGCTCTCAATTGCGTAATTATTTTCAATTTTTTTTGAATTGAAATTTGTATTTCCGGTAACAGAAATTTCACCAGGAAGAAATGTGTGATATATTCCGTTTAGTCCAAATTTAAAAGTATTCTTTGTATTAAAGTAATATTGAAAATCTTGTTCAAAATTTATATCACGTATTCCCGAGCTTACTGTTGTTGATTGTTCGGCATCTTCAATATTTATATCATAATTATAATCACTGTAAATTAATGTTGAATTGGAAAAAAGTTTTTCGTTAAAAATATGATTCCATCTTAAAGTTGCAGTGGTGTTTCCCCAATCAAATCCAAACTCATCATTAAAATTAAAAATGTCTCTTCCATTATAACCAGAAAGATAAATTCTATCAGACTCACCAAGTATATAATTTATTTTTCCGTTAAAATCATAAAAATATAATGCAGAGTTTTTCAGTTCGTCATCTCCGAAAAGCGGGAAGAATAAATCTGCATAAGTTCTTCTACCAGCAAAAATAAATGAACCGTTATTTTCAGAAATTGGTCCTTCAACAGTTAATCGCGATGATATTAATCCAATTCCTCCATAGGCTGAATAATTTTTTGTGCTTCCGTCTTTCATTGAAATATCCAGCACAGAGCTTAATCTTCCGCCGTATTCTGGTCCACTTATACCCTTTATAATTTTTGCACTTTTTATTGCATCGGAATTAAAGACGGAGAAAAAACCCATTAAATGTGAAGCATTATAAACCGGAGCTTCATCAAGAATTATTAAGTTCTGATCTGCAGATCCGCCGCGTACAATAAATCCGCTGTTACCTTCGCCCGCAGAAGAAACTCCCGGCAGAAGTTGTATTGTTTTTAAAATATCTTTTTCGCCAAAAATAACCGGAACTTTTTCAATTTCTTTCGGAACAATTTCAGTTGTTCCCATTTGGGTTGATTTAACATTTTCATCAGCTTTTTTATCAGAAACAACAACTTCATCTAAATTGAAAGATGAACTTTTAAGTTGAATATTCTGTTTGATATTCTCGGATAAATTTAATTCAAGAGTTTGTTTTTCAAATCCAACAAAACTTATTTCTACATTATATTTTCCGGAGGGAATAGTGAGTGAAAAAAATCCATATTCGTTTGAAGCCGCTCCAACACTTAATTCTTTAACAAAAATATTTGCACCAATTAAAGTTTCACCGGAGTTGGAATCAAAAATAAATCCGCTTAACGTAAATGATTTTGTTTGAGCATATTGATTTATTTGAAGAAGAATTAAAAATGTAATAACAAAAATGTTTCGCAAATAAATTATTCTCTAATTTTTTTTATGTGAAGTTAGAGAATTTAATTTTAAGAAATTGTTAAATATGCAGAGAAAAAGAATTGCCCTTTTTACAATTTCAAGATGCAGAAATTTTTAATTACGAATGGAAGTTTGAGCATTTTCCACTTTTTTATTTAACAAAACTATTGAGATTACAAATATTAAAACCAGCATTACTAAAACACCTATTTCAATCATAAAGTTTTGAAAAAATTCATGTTCATAGGATGTTTCAACACTTATAATCAATATTCTTCGTATAGAAGCGATTAATCCAACAATCAAAAATGGTTCGGCGCAAAGAGTATGGTTTTTAATTGAAATTCTGACCGTGTACATAATTTCAATTATCATTATTAACAATAGGGTTTTTGCAATAATTTCTATTATTACTTCAACGGAATTTGGAGAGTTAAAGTAGTGTGAAATTGTATTTATTTCATCGTAAATCAACAGAACAGAACCGGTAATTAAAAACAAAATTATTATTCCATAAATTATTGTTTCAACAAATTCAATTACTCTTTCTGGTTTAAGCTGTATCATTTTTATCTCACAAATTGTTGATAAAAAAAATTTTATTCAAAGGAATATTTTAAACCAATTGATTTCCGTATATCATCCATAAGCTTCATATTTGATAAAGTTCTTTCATGAGACATTTCATCACTTTGTAATTTACCAGTTTTTATGCAATCCATAGCTTCTTCAATCTGATATTCAAAACCGGTTGCGCGAAAAGGTCTTTCCTCGGTAATTTCACTTTCGTTAATATATAATGTGGCTTTTGTTGCAGCCCAAAACATGCAATGAATTATTATATGTCCTTTTGATCCATAAATTATAAATGAATTTTCGTTTTGTGAAATTAAATTGCAACTAAATTGTGAAATTATTCCATTTCCATAATTCAAATTCACTGCAGTCATTTCATCAACATTCGTTTCACCCAAATAACCACTTGCGGAAAACGAGATTGGATCTTTTCTTAAAACCCATTGTGATACAGCAATTGAGTAAATTCCCAAATCTATTAAAGCGCCTCCGGCTAATTGGTGATTGAAAAATCTATCATCCAAATTTCTTTCAAAGGCATAACCAAATGTTGAAGTTAATAATTTTATTTCTCCAATTAAATTTTCATCAAGCCAATTTCTCACAACCTTGTAAATGGGAAGAAAACGAGTCCACATTGCTTCCATAATAAAAACATTATTTTCTTTTGCTAAATCAAATAATTTTTTAGCTTCGTTAAAATTTATAGTTAAAGGTTTTTCGCACAAAACTGGTTTACCAGCTTTTAATGTAAGCCAAGCTTGTTCAAAATGAAATGGGTGAGGAGTTGCAATATAAACAGCATCTATTTTCGGATCATTAACTAATTCTTCGTAAGAATTGTAAATATTAATAATTCCATAATTATCTGCAAAAACTTTAGCTCTATCTTTGTTTCTGCTTGCAACCGCATAAACATTAGTGTTTTCAAGTACTTCAACTGCTTTTGCAAAATTATTTGCAATTCTGCCGGGACCAATAATTCCCCAATTAAAATTTTTATTAATCATAAACTCTCAAATTTATTTGCATATTTTATTGATAAAACAATTATTAAAATTGATCCGCCGATTAAAAATGCGAGTAAAATAAAAATTGTATAAACTTCATCAATGAATGGAAAATAATATAAAATTACGGATAACAATGAAAGTAATATTCCGAAGAAAAATAGATATCTCCCGGCTCTTTCGTTTACTTCATACCAAACCGCTTCGCTTTCCATTGTTTGCGGAAGCCGAATTCCATACCAATTATTTATTTTAATTTTTCTTTTAATCAATGGAATTGAAATAACAGAAAAAATTATTCCGGTAATAAAAAATGTAATTAAACTCGTAATCATTTTTTTAATTAGAAAATTATAAATTAAAATTACAACAATTACCAAATCTTTATATACAAATTTCTTGAATTAAAAATTATAATAACATATTTTTTATTTCAATAAATAGCCAAGTAAACAAACCGAATTATGATTGCCTAAAAATAATTTTATTAAGCAAATTGCTTTCTAAAATTACATCAAAAAAAAAAATTAGATAGTTCGAAATAACTATCCTAAAAGTAAACTATAATTTTTTGGAGAAATTTAAAATGAATATTTACTCACTTGGCTTAAACGAGGATGAAAATAAATTAACTATAAATAAAGAATTTAAAATTGCACGCGTTGTTTCTGTGCATAGAGAAAGTTACAAAATAAGTGATGGCGTTAATGAATATTTTGCAAAAGTTACCGGCAATCTTATGTTTTCAGCAAATACAAGCTTGGATTTTCCCACAGTTGGCGATTTTGTAAACTTCCAAATTTTCGATGAAGATTCAACAGCTTTGATCCATAATGTTTTGGAAAGAAAAAATTTACTTTCTCGAAAAACTCCGGGAAAGAAAATTGATTTTCAATTAATTGCTGCAAATGTGGATTTTGCAATAATCATTCAAGCACTTGATAATGATTTTAATTCCAACCGACTTGAGCGATATTTAACAATGGTGAACGAATTTAAAGTTATTCCAATAATTTTATTAAGTAAATCTGATTTGTTAAATTTTGATGAAACAGAGAAAATAGTTGATAGATTAAAAAAAGAAAATTCGGAAATTCCTACTTTTGCGTTCAGTAATTTTGAAGATAATTTGGAAAATTTGAAAAAAATATTTCAACCTAAAAAAACTTATTGTTTTATTGGTTCATCCGGAGTTGGGAAAACAACTTTGCTTAATAATATTTTAGGCAAAGATATGTTTGAAACAAAAGAAGTTAGAAAAGGTGATAACAGAGGAAAACACACAACTACGGCACGGCAATTAGTTATTTTAGAAAACGGAGCAATGATTATTGATACTCCCGGAATGAGAGAATTAGGAAATATTTCTGCTAGTGAAGGAATTGAAAAAACTTTTGATGAAATTACAAGTCTAATGGAACAATGCCAGTTTGCAGATTGTACACATACGGTTGAAAAAGGTTGTGCAATTTTAGAAGCTTTAGAAAATAATGTAATCTCAGAAAAACGATATAACAATTTTATTAAGCTGAAAAAAGAATCCGAATATTATGAACGTTCTTATGTTGAAAGAAGAAAGCGTGATAAAGAATTTGGTAAAATGGTTAAATCAATTTTAAATGATAAAAATAATTTGAAAAATAGATTATGAGAAATAATCAAATAATTGCATTTGCAATTTTCAGTGTTGTGCTTTTGATAATTGATTTTTATGCTTATCGCGGAGTAAAAAAATTAATTATTGATTTAAATAAATCGTTAAAAAATATTATTAAAATTTTATTTTGGATTATTCCGGTAATACTAATTGCCGGAATGTTTTTAATTCCGCTAATTCGAGAGCAAATTAATCCCGCAGAGTTTTTAATTTATTTTCATTTTATATCGGGAACATTCATTTTGTTCTACATTCCCAAACTAATATTTATTGTATTTAATTTTATTGATGATTTAATTCATGGAGCAATTCATATTTTTTCAAAAAAGAAAAAATTAAATCACGAAGAAGTTCAATCGAAAAAAATATCAAGAAGTAAATTCTTAACACAAATTGGAATAATATCGGCGGGCATTCCGTTTGTTTCTTTAATTTATGGAATTGGCTGGGGAAGATTTAACATAACAGTTAGAAACGAAAAAATATTTTCCGAGAAATTACCTAAAAAATTTAACGGATTAAAAATTGTTCAGCTTTCTGATTTTCATATTGGGAGTTTACTAAATCAGAAAGATTTTGTTGAAGAAATTGTTGAAAAAGTAAATTCGTTAAATCCCGATTTATTTTTATTTACCGGAGATATGGTTAATAATGTTTCGGAAGAAATGGATAGTTTTTTAGAGATTTTGAGCAAAATAAATTCGAAATATGGAAAATATTCTGTTTTGGGAAATCATGATTATGGCGAATATTTTGAATGGAAGTCTGAACTTGATAAATCATATAATCTGGAAAGATTAAAGCAATTACAAAAAAATATTGGTTTAGATTTGTTGCTCAATGAAAGTAGAAAAATTAAAATTGAAGATGAAGAAATAGAAATAATTGGTATAGAAAATTGGGGACTTCCGCCATTTCCTCAATATGGTGATTTGCAAAAAGCGATGGAAAATGTTGATGAAGATAAATTTAAAATATTACTCTCGCATGATCCAACACATTGGGATGAACAAGTTTTGGGATTTACTAATATTGATTTAACTCTTTCTGGTCATACACACGGAGCGCAATTTGGGATTGAAATTCCGGGCTGGAGATGGAGTCCGGTAAATATTCGTTATAAAAGATGGGGTGGACTTTATACAGAAAAAAATCAGAATCTTTATGTAAATACCGGAATTGGATATATTGGTTTTCCCGGTAGAGTTGGAATGCCTCCGGAAATTACGGTAATTGAGTTGGAAACAAAAATTTCCTAAAATTAATTATATCTTTCCGGATTATAAGCTTCTACATTAACAGAAGTTTTTTGATCTGAAATTATTTCGGAAATTAATTTTCCCGTTGCGGGTCCTAAACTCATTCCCAACATTGCATGTCCGGTTGCAATAAATAAATTACTATATTTATTACTATTCCCGATATATGGAAGCCCATCGGGTGAACAAGGACGTAATCCGTGCCAAATATTTTCTTCAATTGGCGTTTCAATATTTAATTCCGGATAATATTTTTTAAACGACTCAATCATACTTTCTACTCTACTTGTTCTAACTTTATGATTGATAGTATCAATCTCCATATTTCCGCCAATTCTTAAAAATCCGTTCATTGGAGTTACGGCAACTCTTTCATCAACCAATATTGATGGGTAGGTTGGGAAATTATTTTTCTGATCAATATTAAAACTGTAACCCTTTCCCGGCATTAACGGCATATTAATTTTCATTTTCTTTAATAATTCGGAAGTCCAAACACCGGAAGAAAATAGGAATAAATCGGCTTCATAAGTATTTTTACTGCTGGAAACGCTCCTAATATGCTTACTCGAGAATTTAATTTTTCGAATAACTTCATTAGGAACAAGATTCACATTTTTTGACTTTAAATTTTCTACCAATGAGGAGATTAAATTATTTGGAGTAAAATGAGAATCACTTAAATATAGAACTCCGCCAATTACATCATATTTACAATTTGGATCTAAATTTTGAATTTCACTTTTTGATAGAATTTTTGTTTCAATTTCAAACTTATTGGAAAGCTTAGCAAGCTCAATTTCTTCTTTGGCAGTTTTTTCATTTTTATAAAGCATCAACAAACCTTTGTCTGTTAATCCAAATGAATTACCTAGTTCTTCAGCAACTTCTTTGTATAAACAACTGCTTAAAAAAGAAATATCTCTTAACGGAATTATTGAATCGTTTACATGTTTATTATTTGCATGTTTTAAAAATTTAAAACACCAAGAAATAAAATCTTTATTTAATCTTGGATAAAATGAAAGAGGAGATTTTGAATTGAACATCCATTTAATTGCCTTAGGAATTATACTTGGCGAAGCTAATGGAATAATATGGCTTGGAACAACAAGCCCAGCATTGCCATGCGAACATCCGTAATCAAAATTATGCTCATCAATTATTGTGACATCATAATTTAATTTATTTAGATAGTATGCAGAGAAAAGTCCCGAAACACCGCCACCGATAATTACAACTTTTTTCATAAATAAAATTCCTAAATTACTTGAAATCCATGAGCATAAGGATCATCGTCATCAATAATAATTGTATTGTATCCGGTAATTTTTGCCCAGCCTTCAATACTTGGAATAATTGCTTTGTAATTTCCAACTTTTGTTTCGGCTTCAACTTTTCCAATAAATTGAGAACCGATAATACTTTCATGAATAAATTGATCACCAAACTTTAACTTTCCTTTAGAAAACCATTGTGCCATTCTCGCAGAGGTGCCCGTCCCGCAAGGAGAACGGTCGATTGCCTTATCGCCATAAAATACGGCATTGCGCGCAGTTGCTTCTGGCGATATAGTTTTTCCGGTCCATTGTATATGGCTGACTCCGGATATAAGTTCATTTTCCGGATGTTTAAATAAATATTTTTTATTTATTTCATTTCTAATTTCTCTGCTAAAACTAATTAATTGATCTGCCGAATAATTTTCTATTCCGCCAAAGTTTTTTTGGGGATCAATAATTGCATAAAAATTTCCACCGTAAGAAACATCAATTGTTAATTCACCCAAAGCCAAGCTTGTTATTGAAAGATTTTCTCCCGCTAGAAACGAGGCTACATTTGTAAGTCTTACGGATTTTACTTTTTCTCCAACTTGATTATAATCAACAAGAACCAAACCGGCTGGAGTTTCCAATCTAACTTTACCTTTTACCATTGGATTTATCAAACCATTTTCAATTGCTATTGTTATCATTCCAATTGTTCCGTGACCGCACATTGGCAAACATCCACTTGTTTCGATGAACAAAACGCTGATATCATTTTCTGGATTACTAGGAGGATACAAAATACTTCCAGACATCATATCATGTCCACGCGGCTCAAACATTAAACCTTTTCTAATCCAATCAAATTCTTTCATAAAGTGAAGTCGTTTTTCAAAAATAGTTTCACCATTTAATAGTGGACCTCCGCCAGCAACAATGCGTACGGGATTTCCGCAAGTATGTCCATCAATACAAAAAAATGTTTTCTTCGCCATATTTAAATTTTATTTTGTGTAAAATTATTATTTACTAAGCGCCAAATATTTAACGGATTTTCATTTTTCAATTCATCTGGTAATAGTTCATTCGGAAAATCTTGATAACAAATTGGTCGTGTAAATCTTTTAACTGCATCCGTTCCCACAGACGTAAATCTTGAATCTGTACTTGCCGGAAAAGGACCGCCGTGCTGCATTGAAGCGCAAACTTCAACTCCGGTAGGAACACCGTTAAAAATTATTCTTCCTACTTTATCTCTAAGAATTTCAATCAAATGATTATTTTCTAAAAGTTCATTTTTTTCTGCAATAAAAGTTGAAGTTAATTGTCCTTTTAACTTTTTAGCAACTACTTTCATTTCATCAATATTTTTGCAAATTACAATTAATGAAAATGGACCAAAAACTTCTTCATGCAAATTTGGATTATTTATAAAATTATCTGCGCTTGTAGAAACCAATGTGGAATTACCGAAATTACTATCATGTGAAGAATTTGCTTCAATCTTTATTCCTTTTTCTTCCAACATTTTATTTCTTCGCAAATTATAATTTTGCACAATTCCTTTGTTCAACATTTTACTTGATGAACTTTCGTATATTTTTTTTGCTAAAGATTCAATAAATAAATTTAGCTTAGGATTTTCAACAGTAATAATTAAACCGGGATTTGTACAAAATTGTCCCGCGCCCAAGGTAATTGAGGATGCGAGATTTGTTGCAACATTTTCATAATTAACATTTAATTTATTTGGTAAAACAAAAACTGGATTTATGCTTCCCATTTCTGCAAAAACCGGAATAGGTTCTTCTCTTTTATTTGCAATATCAAATAAAGATTTTCCTCCGTTAAAAGAACCAGTGAATGCAACAGCTTTAATTTCTTTATGATTAACTAATTTTGTTGCAATTTCGAAACCAGAATCATTTAGTAATGAAAATATACCGTTGGGCATTTTTGTTTTTTCTGCAGCTTTGATAATTGCAGAAGCAACAAGCTCGCTCGTTCCTGGATGAGACGGATGAGATTTTACTATTACCGGACAACCGGCAGCCAAAGCTGATGCAGTATCTCCTCCGGCTGTTGAAAATGCAAGCGGAAAATTACTGGCACCAAAAACTACAACCGGACCAATGGCTTCTCGCATTTTTCTTATATCAGATTTAGGAATTGGCTGACGTTGCGGAATTGCTGTATCAATCGAAGCTTCAACCCAAGAACCTTCTTTGAGTAATTGTGCAAACATTTTTAGTTGATTAACTGTTCTTCCGCGTTCACCAATAATTCTTGCTTCCGGCAAAGCTGTTTCTAAGACTGATCGTTGAATTAATTCATCACCAAGATTTAAAATTTCTTCGGCAATACTTTCTAAAAATTCTGCTTTTTTTATCCCAGAAAAATTTTTGTATTTATGAAATGCAGATTTTGCTAATTTAACTGCAGAATTTAATTCATCTTCAGTTGCACAGTAAAAAACTTCTTCCATCATTTCAAAATTATTTGGATTATATGCTTGAAATGTTTTTTCGCCGTTATTTGATAAAGTATTTCCGATATAATTTTTTCCGGTTATCATTAATTATTCTCAATTTTTATACTTAAATATTCCGGTAAAACCGGTCGATTTTCTAAAGCTGTTTCAATAATATTTTTTACTTTTTCTCGCTCTGTTCCATAAAGCGGTAAACGAGGAGCTCTAACATATTCTGAGCCAATGCCGGTATAGGTTTCTGCTAATTTAATATTTTGTACAAGTTTGGGATTTATATCCAATTCAAGTAAAGGTAAAAACCACCTTGCAATTTTCACAGCATCATCAACTCTTCCGGATTTGGTTAATCTATAAATTGCAACTGTTTCTTTTGGAAATGCACAAACTAAACCCCCAACCCACCCATCTGCTCCAAGAGCTAAACATTCTAAAGCAATTGTATCAACACCGCATAAGATTTTAAATCTTTTTCCAAATTTATTTATCATTCTTGTTACGTTGGTTACATCTCGAGTTGATTCTTTTACGGCATTTATATTATCTAATTCTGCAAGTTGTTCAAACATTTCTAGAGTTACTGGAATTTTATAATCAATCGGATTGTTATAAATCATTATTGACAAAGTTGTTGATTTTGCAATAGCTTTAAAATATTCAACAGTTTCCAAACTATCTGCGGCATAACGCATTGGCGGCAAAAGCATAAATCCATCTACACCTTTTTGTTCTGCTTCTTTTGCAATACGAATAGCTTCTTTTGTTGATTGTTCTGCAATGTTTAGAATTACGGGAATTTTATCTCCGGCAACTTTTTTTGTTACATCAACTAAAATAAATTTTTCTTCATCTGATAAAGTTGAGGCTTCACCCAAACTTCCGGCTAATATTATTCCATCAATTCCAGCTTCAATTTGAAACTCAATATTTTTAGAAAACAATTCTAAATCTAAGTTATCATCTGCAGTAAACTTTGTAGTTATTGCCGGATAAACGCCTTTCCAGTTGACTTGCATTTTTCACCTTTATTTTTTTCTCTATAAAAATTAGCATTTAATAAACAAAATATGTTAATCATTTTTTGCAAAGAATGATACTATTTTATCAGTTTATAAATATATTTGTGTAAATGATGATAGAATAATATAAATATTGAAAGCTTTATCTTTTAAAATTCCTAAAACAAACGATCAGTCAATTCGCGTACAAGTTGATAAACAGAAATATTATTACGACAATTTTCACTATCATCCGGAAATTCAAATATCATATATTCTTGAAGGAAGCGGAACAAGAATTATTGGAAACAGTATTGGGAAATTTAATAAAGATGAAATATATATTATTGGATCAAACATTCCGCATATTTTCAAATCGGATAAAATTTATTATGAGAAAAAAAGTTCTCTGATTTCTCATTCCATTTCAATTTACTTTTCCGAAATTTCTTTTGGTGAAAAGTTTTTCAATTTGCCGGAAACCCAAGCTGTATATGAGTTATTGATCAATTCAAGAAAAATTATTTTTATCAAACCAAAAATAATTGATCAAATTAAAGAAAAATTTTTAAATATTTCAGATGTAGAAGGATTTGAAAAATTTCTGTTATTTCTAAAAATATTAGATCAATTAGCAAAAACTAAAAATTCTAAATTGCTAAGTAAAACAACTTATGAATTGCGAAATACGGAAAAAAATGGAAAAAGAATTAATGATGTTTATGATTTTGTAATTAACAATTATAATAGAAATTTAACTTTAGAAGAAACTTCAAAAATTGCAAATCTTTCTGTTACAGCATTTTGCAGATTTTTTAAAGAGCGAACACGAAAATCATTTATTGAATTTGTTAATGAAGTTAGAATTGGCGAAGCGTGCAAACTTTTAAATAATCAAGATTTTTCTATTTCACAAATTTGTTATGAGGTTGGATTTAATAACATTTCCAACTTTAACAGAAAGTTTAAAGAAATTACAAATCTTACTCCTAAAAACTATAGAAGAACTTTTGCGGAAAATAAAATTGGGTGAAATTATTTTTTGAGAAAATATTTATACACAATGGTTGGAGCCAATAAAATACATATCAAGAAGAAAGCCCAAGTTTTACCTTCAAATAAATTATAGTCTGCAAGAAGTTTTGAAATTGAATGTCCCATTACAAAATGACCAAAACTAAACTCAAATAAAATTGTTGCAGTAAACCAAAATATTCCGATTTTAATCACATCTGATTTTTTATACGGAGCTTTTGTTTTCTTTAGAAATAAGTATGTTATTCCTATTAGATAAAAAAACGCAAGCGGTAAAAGTAAAGCTCTTGCTAAATTTCCGTTTAGTCCGGTAAAAGGAATAAAGAAAAGTTCTCTGAAGGCACCGAAAAAAATAGTAATGATTGCAAATATTAACCAAATTAAAAATGCTTGAATGAAAATGTTTCTCATCATTTTTATTTTGAATATTTATTTTGAGAACTACGTGGTTTAAAATTACTTTCTAATTTCTTTTGTTTAATTCTTTCTTCTGCTGGAACCGCAAATTGAAATTTACGTGTTAACACACAACCTTTTCTTCCAGGTACGCAATCAACTTTTAACAATATGCAAAAGGAAGCTTCGGTATTTAAATGTGGACATGAAAATGAGCTCATTAAAATTACTTAATTCTGAAAAAATATATTGTGATTATGTGATGAAAAGATAATACAAAAATTTAAGAAAGGTAATTTAAATTTGTTTTGGTACTGTAAATGAAAATTTACTGCCTTTACCCAATTTGCTTTTAACACTTATACGACCGCCATTTCTTTCAATAAATTCCTTACAGATAATTAAACCAAGTCCGGTTCCTTCTTCATTACATGTTCCAATTGATTTGTGGTTCATGTCAATACGAAATAGATTATTTAGGTGTTCTTTATCTAAACCACATCCAGAATCAGAAACAGTTATTTTGAAAAAATTATTTGTATCAAG
Source organism: Ignavibacteriota bacterium (assembly GCA_016716225.1). NCBI lineage: Bacteria > Pseudomonadati > Ignavibacteriota > Ignavibacteriota bacterium. The sequence continues at coordinate 1,228,752 of JADJWT010000001.1, forward strand.
TGAATCAATAGAAACTTTTCCGTCTTGTGGAGTAAATTTAATTGCGTTAGTTATTAAATTTCTCAAAACAGTTCTAATCATATCAGAATCAACATATGCTTTAATAGAATCGGTAATATTATTCAATATCACTATATTTTTCTTTTGAGCAATTGGTGTAAAAAACTCAACAATATATTCTACATAGTTTTTCAAATCAATTTCCTTTGGTCTGTATTCAATTCTTCCACTTTGCGTACTTGCCCATTGTAATAGATTTTCTAAAAGCTGATATGAATTTTTAGAAATACTAGAAATATTATTTAGAAGTTCAACTTTTTCTGTATCAGAAAGTTCATTGTAATTTTTTTGAATTAATTCAACATAACCTAATAATGAGAAAAATGGATTTTTAAGATCGTGAGCAAGTATAGAAAAGAATTTATCTTTTGCAGCGTTAATGTACTGTAATTCTTTTGCATATTTTAAAACCTTATTTTCTGCATTTTTAATTGCAGTAACATTTCTTGAAATTCCAACTATTCCGGTAACTTTACCATTTTTATTTATAATTGGAACTTTTGTAGTGTTCACCCATTGATAATCTTTATTTGAGTTCTGTACCTTTTCTTTTTCAAACTTTGAAATTATTGCGCGTTTTGTTCTAATTACTTTTTTTTCGTCTGATAGAGCTTGATCAGCATGTTTTTTATCAAAAAAATCATGATCACATTTACCAATTGCGTCATCAGCGTTTTTTAACTGAAGATTAGAAATCATTTCTTTATTAATTAAAATAAATTTTGAATTAACATCTTTGAAATATATTCTATCAGTAATGTTATTCATTAAAGCCATAAATAAGTCTTTTTGATTTTCCAATACATTATTATAATTATCATTTTCAGAAACATCATGCACAATAATCATAACACAATTTTGGTCTTTAAATTTTATTTTCTTTGCATATACTTTAACTTTCAAAACATTTTTATTGTTTGTTTTGTGTTCAGATTCCCATGAATTAAGTGTTTCACTTAGTGGTTGATTTGATATTTCTGTTATTTTATTACTTTCTACTTCAGAACAAATTTCAAAAATGGATTTACTTAAAATTTCTTTAGAAGTATAATTATAAAGATTTTGGGCGGTTTGATTTGTTTTTAGAATTTTTCCAAATTCGTTAATTATAAGAATTGAACCATTATAATTATGAAAAAGGTCTGCAAACTCTTTTAATGATTTTCTTATTTTTTTATTTTGCTTTTCAAGAGTATAATATTTTTCAGTTAGTACAGCAAAATCCTTTGTAATTTCTGTTGCGACCTTTTTCATTTCTAATAAAATTTAAATGATGTGATTTATTATCGTCATCATTCTATATTTTATTTAAATAAAATTGGAAAAATAAAGTAGTAAGAAAAGATAATTTTTTGATAGGATTTTATAAAAGCTGTTTTAACTTTAAAATTAAAACAGCTATGAATATTTAATAAATTTTATTCTGCTTGAGGTCTGGTTTGTCTTCCCTTGCTTCGTTCAATTGACTGCAACGCTAAATAATTTTGACCAAATTTTTCTAAATTTTCTGTTTCAGTATCATATTGATCATAATGTCTTTCTTCATCGAGAACCAAACTTTCAAAAACTTGTTTTGTTGCTGAATCAGCATTTTGTGAACATTCATTTGCCCAAATATTATAATCTCTTGCGCTTTCAAATTCCATTTTCGCTGCAAGTTTTAACATTTCTTTTACATCATGAATTTTTTTAACTTCGCTCGCTGCTTTCATTTCCACATCACCTTTTAGGAATAAAATTCTTTCAGCACATTTTTCAACATGTCCCATTTCTTCAATTGCAGTTTTAATAAATAATCCAGCTAAAAGATCGTATCCTTGATCATCGCAATGAAAATGAAAATACATATATTGATGAACTGCATACAATTCATCGGCAACGGCTTTGTTTAATAATTCGATACTTTTTTCGTGCATGATATTTCCTTTTAAAATTTTCGTTGATTAAAATTAATATTATTATTTCAAATCTGAAAAATTAAATTTTCATTTTTGAGTCAATTTCATTTAGGATTTAACTTTCTTTAAATTTGCAAAAATAATTTGAAAGAATTTATGAGCAATATTAAGCAAGATTTTAAAGAAGAAAGAAACAAAAGACTTATAAAGTTTTTAACAGACTACATCTACAATGTGAGAATTGAAAATGGTGAAGCTGTTGAAACATTTCATGGCCCGGGTTGTTATGCTGTAACGGGTTATAAATCATCAGATTATTTAAAGGAGCCGGAACTTTGGTACAACATGGTTCACGATGATGATAAAGAAAATGTTCTTAAACAATCGCAAAATGCATTAAAAGGTGAAAATGTTTTGCCCCTTGAACATAGAATTATTCACCGCGATGGAACAATCCGTTGGGTAAAAAATAGTATAGTTTTACAAAAAGATGAAAACGATAATGTTATTTCTTACGATGGAATTGTAAATGATATAACAAAATTAAAGGAAGCCGAAGAACAAAATAAAATTAAAAGCGAGCAATTAATTCATGCGGATAAAATGGCTTCTTTGGGAATTTTAGTTTCCGGAATTGCTCACGAAATTAATAATCCGAATAATTTTATTATGCTGAATATCAATTTGTTAAAAAAGATTTGGGAAGATGTAAAACCCATTCTTAATCAATACTACATTGAAAATGGCGATTTCGCTTTAGGCGGAATGTCATATAAAAATTTTGTTGAAAAAATTGATAAATCTTATGAATCAATCTTAAGCGGCTCGGATAGAATAAAAAAAATTATTGATAACCTTACAAATTATTCTAAATATCCTTCAAAAGAATATAAAAAAATTAGTATAAATGAAGTTGTTGAAGTTGCAATTTCCATCACAAATAATTTTATAACCAAATCAACAAATAGATTTAACGTAAATTATTCAAAAGGATTTCCTTTAGTTTGGGGAAGTGCAAACAGATTGGAGCAAGTTGTAATAAATTTAATAAATAATGCGTGTCAATCTTTAACCAATGTTAATCAAAAAATATCAATAAAAGTTTATGAAGAATCAAACAAAGTAATTATTGAAGTTGAAGATGAAGGCGAAGGAATAGATGAAAAAGATTTGAAACACATTTTTGATCCTTTTTATACTACAAAACGCGAAAAAGGCGGAACTGGCTTGGGTTTATCGATATCGTATAATATTGTAAAAAATCATAATGGTGATTTCAAAATAGAAAGTGCAAAAGGAAAGGGAACAAAAGCAAAAATTTATCTTCCGATTTATATAAGTTCTGAAGGAGAAAATTTATGACAATTCAATTAAATCCGTTTAAGCCAATTTTACTTGTCGATGACGAAATTCATTTTCTTTCATCTGCGGAATTAGTTTTAAATTCAAATAGATTTAACAATGTTGAAACTTGCAGCGACAGCACAAAAGTTTTGGAATTGTTAAAATCAAGGGAATATTCTTTAATTGCACTTGATATAAATATGCCGAATATTTCAGGCAAAGAATTGCTTCCAAAAATTTTGGAAAATTTTCCCGAAATGCCTGTAATTATTATTACTGCAATTAATGATGTTGAAAACGCAGTTGAGTGCATGAAATTAGGCGCATTTGATTATTTAGTAAAACCGATTGATGACGAAAGATTAATTACTTCAATAAAAAGAGGTTTATATTTTTCAAACGTTAGAAATGAAAACTTGCGGTTAAAAGAATCTCTATTCAAAGATAAATTGGAATTTCCCGAAGCATTTTCTCATATAATTACAAACAGCTCAAAAATGATTTCAATATTTAAATATATTGAAGCAATTTCTAAAACGAATTTACCAGTTCTGGTTACCGGTGAAACCGGAGTTGGGAAAGAATTAATTGCAAAAGCAATTCACCAAATAAGCGGAAGAGAAGGAGAATTAGTTTCATTAAACGTTGCCGGAGTTGATGATAATTTATTTTCCGATACTTTATTCGGACACAGAAAAGGTGCTTTCACCGGCGCAGAAAAAGATAGACGCGGATTGATTGAACAAGCAGAAAGCGGAAGTTTATTTTTAGATGAAATCGGTGATTTAAGTATTGAATCGCAAGTAAAACTTTTACGCTTGCTTCAAGACGGCAAATATTATCCGCTTGGTTCTGATGTTGCTAAACTTTCCGATGCACGAATAATTGTAGCAACTCATAAAGATTTGGATAAAATGAAAGATGAAGATTCGTTTAGAAAGGATTTGTACTACAGATTAAAAGCACATCATGTTCATATTCCGCCTTTAAGAGATAGAAAAGAAGATATTGCAATTTTAATTAGTCACTTTTTAACAATTGCTTCAGAAACATTAAATAAAAAAAGACCAGCTTCGCCGAAGGAACTTTACACAAGTTTAACAAATTATGCTTTTCCGGGAAACGTAAGAGAATTGGAAGGAATTATTTTTGATGCTGTAAGCAGACACACTTCCGGAATTTTATCTTTAGAAAGTATTAGAAAAAAAACAATCGGGACCGAAGAAAATATTGCCGATAAAAATGTTTATGATAAGAATGAAAATTTTTCCAATTCAATAATTTTCACATCGCAATTTCCAACTTTTAAATCTGCTGAATTATTAATGATAAAAGAAGCTCTTAAAAGATCAGATAATAATCAAACAATAGCAGCACAACTTTTGGGAATTACAAGACGCGCATTGAATAATAGAATTCAAAGATTAAAAGGAAAAGATGAAGATATTTTTGATTAAAACTCAGTGCCACAAATCTGCAAAAGCAACAAATCTGCACATAGTTTAATTTCAATAAACAAAATAAGTTACGGTAAATAATGCGGATTGAATACATAATTGTGGCATCCATTTAAAAAATGTATTTTCAATAAATATTCCATAACTCGTTTTAATTTGGGGATTTAAAGTATCTTACAATTTTTGGTATACCGTTTGAACTACTTATGCTAAAAATCGAAAGGAGATACAAAATGAAAACAATAAAAAATGTAGTAATATTCAGTTTGGTTGTGCTTTTTACATTAAATCTGAATGCTCAAACTAAAGAAAAATCAATTGATGATTTAACAGAAATTGTTTACACTAATCTAAAAAGTAAAAGTGAAGGAATTGTTGAATCTTCAATATTTGTAAGCATGCAATTCAAAAGCAAATATCCAAATATTAAAAATAGAATAATAGTTAATGCATTAAATGATTTAGCAACAAATTCAAACAATGCAATTATTAGCTATAAAGCTCAGTTAGCAAAAATTTATTTTGAAAATACAGAATTGTTCAAAGACATTCAGATTAAATCAATTTACGATGATCAAAAAGTGTATGAGCAAATTTCAGACAAATTAAATAGTGTTGTTCTTGCTTCAGATTTTTAATTGCGGAAAGTAATTAAGTAAATTTTAATTAATACTGTTATTTGAAATCTTTATAACAATTGGCGTTTGAAAATCATCATTGTTAAACGCAATGTCTGAAACTCCAATTGGATTATACATAGAGAGGTACATTTCATGCCCCGGAATGTACCTCAATTTATATAACTTGTTAACATTTTCAATTCCACCAAATAATTCTTGATCTCTTTCAATTGCTCTCTGATGTGTTTTCTCAAAAGAAGCATCAATGTAAATTTTGTAATCCCAGTAAGAAAGTAATTCATTTTTAAAGAGAAAAATCCCATCAAATAATAAAATTGAATTTTGTTGAGCTTTTTTAAATTCAGCATTTGTTGGCTGATTGATTTTAAAGTTATAAATGGATTCTTTAAATTCTAAATTACCGTTTGGACCAAGCGGAGTAAGCAAATATTTTTTAATTGATTCATAATTGTGAGAATCTTCTAAATATCCTTTGGGAGAAAATTGTCCTTGTTTTCTTCGAAATTCTGGTGGATGATGAAATCCATCGATTGAAGAACGAATTACATTTCTTTCTAATTTATTTAATTCGATTTCCAATTCATTTGCGAAAGTTGTTTTTCCGGCATTTCCCGGACCATCAATTGCAACACGTGTTGGATGATATAGCTTAATTTCATTTATGATTTTTGCGATTTTACTAAGCAGATTTTTTCTGGAAAAAATTTTATGCATAAACTATTGTTCCAATTCTGCAAGCAGTTTATCCAAATCCAATTGATTTGTGTGCATTTCTATTGATCCATCAGATTTGTGCTGCCAAATTTCTTTTGGTTTATCCCAATACAATTCAATTCCATTTCCATCAGGATCATCTAAATAAATTGCTTCTGAAACTCCATGATCTGCGGCTCCGGAAATTGGATATTTTGCTTCAATTAATCTTTTAAATATTTCTGCCAAATCTTTTCTGGTTGGATAAAGAATTGCAACATGATAAAGTCCAACTCCAGATTTTTGCGCCGGAGGTGAATTTTTACTTTCCCAAGTATTTAATCCAATATGATGATGATAACCTCCGGCTGAAATAAAAGCGGCGTCGGTTCCGTACATTGTTACTAAATCAAAACCTAAAAGTTCTTTATAAAATTTCAACGATTTATCAATATTAGAAACTTTTAGATGAACATGACCAATTCTGGTTTGAGGAGGAATTTTATAACTATTATTCATAAAAATTTTTTTTGTTGTTAGTAAAAACCAAATAACCCCAAGGTTTTAATTTGAGTGAATTTATTTTTTCAAATTTATATGTTTTATCTAAAAATATTTCTTTTAAACTTCCTTCTTCATTTTCTAAATTTATATTGACTTCAATTTTCACAGCACTAAAATTTATTATGAGCAAAACTTTATCACCGTTTTTTTCTCTGTAAAATGAAATTACTTTTTCCGGTTGATCATTTATAATTCTGATCATTTCACCACCGGAATTTCCATTCCACAACGCTTGATTTTTGTGTTTCAAATCGAATAATTTTTTATACAATTTTCCAATTTCATGCTCTTTCCATTCGATAAAATCTTTATCAAAAAATTTAAGAGATTTTTTAAGACCGGCTTCTTGTCCGCTGTAAATTAAAGGCATTCCATTAACAATACACGTAAGCACAATTGCAGCATTAAGACTTTTTCCAAAATTTGTAAACTGATTTCCGAACCAAGAATTTTTATCATGATTTTCAACAAACGTCATTCTATAACCATCTTTTGGAAATGTGTTTACATCATGAGCTAAATATTCTATAATACCTTCTGAACCAGATTTACTTTTGTAGGCATCTTTCATTTTATCATACAAACTCCAAGCGTAAGTCATATCAAAAGTATTTTTGTGCAAATCGCGAGATTCCCATTCCGCAAGCATAAAAACCGGTTTTATTTTTTCAAGTTCAAATCTCACATTTTCCCAAAATTCATTTGGAAGAAATCCGGCAACATCGCATCTGTAACCGTCAATATTTGTCTCTTTCACCCAATAAATTAGAGCTTCTGTCATGTATTTTCTTAACTCGGGTTTATCATAATTGAAATCAATAATATCATCCCAATCATACCAAGGAGTTGGCTGGAAATTTCCCGATTTATTTTTTGTGTACCAATCGGGATGTTCAACTGCTAATTTATTATCCCATGCTGAATGATTCGCGACCCAATCAATTATAACATACATTCCCATTTTGTGAATTTTATTTACAAGTTTTTTAAAATCTTTTAATCTTCCAAATTCCGGATTAACTGCAAAATAATCTTTAACGGAATAATAACTTCCCAAAGTTCCTTTTCGATTTACTTCACCAATTGGATGAATTGGCATTAACCAAAGAATATCAACACCGAGTTTTTTTAACCTGGGCAAGTGTTTTTCGAAAGCGGCAAAAGTTCCTTCTTTTGTATATTGCCGAATATTTACTTCATAAATTGTTGAATTTTTGCTCCATTCCGGATGTTTTAATTCAACATAAGGTTTTGGCTTATAAGGATTTTTCATTTTATTTATTAAAAATTTTAATCAATTATAATTTCATACTTTTTTAGTAAACCTAATATATTATTCATAGAAAATTTCGCTTTTTTAATTCTATTGTTTTCTGCATCAATGATAAAATTAAATGAAGTCGAAAAATCGCATTTATCTAAAGTGGTGCGACTAAATACAGCATTGTTAAAATCACAATTACAAAATTTAGAATTTGTAAAATCTGCTTCTGTAAAATCCACTTCTTGTAAATTACAATTTGTAAAATTTGTTGATTTCATTTTTAATTTGAAAAAGGATGATAAATTTAATTGACAATTTTTGAAATTCACAGAAAGTAAAAGTTGATTAGTGTTTTCAAAATTTATTCCCAACATTTTGCATTCGTAAAAAGTTACTTCTCTAAAAGCAGTATTACCGATTTTAACGCCGCTTAAATCACAATTTTTAAATTCGCAATTAATAAATGTTATTTCTGAAATATCGGAATTTGAAAACTTGCAATTTATAAACGAACAATTTTCATACTCACCTTTGATGGGTGGCTTTTTAGTATAATCTTTTTTATCAAAAATTTTATCTTCAAAATTCATAACCATAAACCAATTGTTAATTAAAAAAGAAATATAAACTAAACATTAAAAAATAGGAAGGGAACATAAGGAGGAAGTTCTTCTGATTCCACTGTCATAAAATCAGAAGTAATAAAGTTAGATTGTTGAAAAGAAATTAATTTATATTAGTAATAATATTAGAAATTGTAAAACTTTTATACAGAGTTCCATATAAATATGTCCCTTTGTCAATTAAACTATTTTTTTTAGTTTATGAAGAGCTTCCAGAAGACCCGAATGAGTAAAATAATTTTTAAAATCCTTATAAATATTTTGTGATATGAAAATTAAATCTTCTCCCGAAAATTTAATCGGGAGAATTATAATATTAGGAAGCTATTTACTCTTCAATTGTTGTTAAATCACCTTCCGGTAAGCCTTGAGCACGTGCTTTTAAAACTCTCCGCATTATTTTTCCACTTCGTGTTTTAGGAAGCGAATCAACAAACGTAACCGAATCCGGTTTTGCAATTGGACCCATCTCATGCCCAACGTGATCCTTCAAACTTTTTTCAAGTTCAGCATCACCTTTTAGATTTGCTTTCAAAATTACATAAGCATGGATAGCATTTCCTTTTAGCTCATGAGGTAAAGCAATAGCAGCAGCTTCAGCAACTTTGGGATGACTTACAAGAGCACTTTCGATTTCTGCAGTTCCCAAACGATACCCGCTTACTTTTATTACATCGTCAATTCTTCCGATTATCCAAACATATCCGTCTTCATCAATTCTTGCGGAATCTCCGGCTTTATACCAGCCTTGTTTTTCGTAATCTTTCCAATAAGTATTTATAAATCTTTCAGGATCACCCATAACGGTTCTTGCCATTCCGGGCCAAGGATTTTTAATTACAAGTTTTCCTTCTTCACCGTTTTTAACAGTCTTTCCATTTTCATCAACAACTGCAATTTCATTTCCGAAAAATGGTTTTGTTGCAGAACCGGGTTTTAAAGGTGTAATCGGAAGTGGAGTTATCATAAATCCGCCTGTTTCCGTTTGCCACCAAGTATCCATAATGGGGCATTTATCATTTCCAATATTGTTGTGATACCATTTCCAAGCTTCAGGATTTATTGGCTCACCAACGGAACCTAGTAATCTTAACGAACTAAGATCGTGACGTTTTGACCATTGATTTCCGAATCTCATTAAACCTCTAATTGCTGTTGGTGAAGTATAGAGAATTGTAATTCCATATTTTTCAATCATCTGCCACCATCTATTTGGATACGGATGATTTGGCGCACCCTCATACATCATAATTGTTGTTCCGTTAATTAACGGACCGTAAACAATATAACTATGACCAGTAATCCATCCCGGATCAGCAGCACACCACCATCTGTCTTCATCTTTAATATCAAAAACCATTTTATGAGTTGTTGCCGTATAAACAGAATAACCACCGTGTGTGTGAACCAATCCTTTTGGTTTGCCGGTTGTTCCGGATGTATAAAGAATAAACAACATATCTTCCGCATCCATAACTTCTGTTTCACATTTATTATTTGAGATTGGCAGAGATGCTAAATCGTGAAACCAAAAATCACGATCACTTTCCATATAAACTTCGTGTCCCGTTCGTTTAACTGTTATACATGCTTCAATGGTTGGAGATCTGCCGATTGCTTCATTTACAATTCCCTTTAAATCATTAACTTTTCCTCTTCTCCAGCCGCCATCTGCAGTAACTAAAATTCTGCTTTGTGCATCGGCAATTCTCTCCGCCAAAGCTTCAACGCTAAATCCGCCATATACAACACTGTGAGCTGCTCCAATTTTTGCACAAGCTAGCATTGCAAAAACTAGCTCGGGAATTTGTGGCATATAAATAGTTATAATATCACCTTTTTTTGCACCCATACTTTTTAAGATGTTAGCAAATTTTGTAACTTCTCTATTTAATGCATGATATGAAAAAACTCTTAAATCGCCAGGTTCGCCTTCCCAAACAATTGCAATTTTATTTTTACGCCAAGTTTTTAAATGTCTATCAATTGCATTTTGAACAATATTGGTTTTGCCGCCGACAAACCATTTGTAAAACGGTTTTTCACTTTCATCAAGAACTTTATCCCATTTTTTGTACCATTCTAAATTCTCGGCTTGTTCAGCCCAAAATCCTTCTCTGTCTTTTATAGATCTCTTATAAAGTTTATCATATTCTTTTACGTTTGCGTTTGAAACTATTGAATCACTTGGGTAAAACACATTAGGATCTTTAATGGTTTTTTTAGTCTTTTTCCCCATAAGTAATCTCCTATTTTTTCAAAATGAATTGATGGTTTAATTAAACAGAAAGTGATAGATATGAAAATTTAATTTACTCTATAAAATTTAATTTTGCAATTTAGATTATTAATTTCTTGTAAAAATTATATATTGTTTTCGATCAAATTAATTTCACTTGTTCAAACTATAATTAAATGAAAAATGAGCAATACAATTCCTCATAGAATTTATGATTTTCTCAAAGAACATCCGCCATTTAGTTTTATTTCTAAAGAAGAATTATTAAGAATTTCTAAGCAAATAATTATCATATATTCCGAAAACAATGATGTAATTTTTCATCAAGGCGAAAAACCTCCAAGTTTTTTTTATGTTGTTCGCGAAGGAGCGGTAAAACTCTTTAATGAATTTAAAGATGAAAAAATTTTAATTGATGTTTGCGATGAAGGAGATATTTTTGGAATCAGACCGTTAATTTCCGCCGATCAGCCTTATACTTTAACCGCAATAGTTTCCGAAGAAGCCTTAATTTATAAAATTCCCGCCGAATTATTTTTAGAAATTATGAAAGTGAATAAGAATGTTGAAAATTATTTCACTTCATCATTTATGGGTGGAATTAGAAATCCATATTCAAAATACAGCAAACAAAAAGTATTTTTGGATTCACAAATTTCGATAAATGATAATTTCAATTTTTCTGAAATTCAAACAATTCCAATTAGCAGTAAACCAATTACTTGCGGAATTGAAACTTCAATTAAAAATGCCGCATTAATAATGAAGGAAAATAAAGTCGGCTCAATTGTAATTGTTGATGAAAACCAAAAGCCAATTGGAATTATAACAGATCGTGATTTAAGAAATAAAGTTGTTGCCGGAGATTTTTGTTCAGATTGTAAAATTGAAAATATAATGAGCAGTCCCGTTATAAGTTCTGATTCAAATGCAACAGTTGCTGATTTACAAATTTTGATGATCAAAAATAATATTCATCACATATGTATTACAGAAGATGGAACAATAAATTCAAGAATGATTGGAATGATTTCCGAACACGATATTTTGGTTTTACATGGAAATAATCCATCGGTATTTATTAGAGAAATTAAGCGAGCGCAAAATTCTAATCAATTAAATCAAATTAGAATTAAAACGGAACAGTTGTTAAAAAAATATCTTCAGCAAGAAATATCCATAACATATATAACAAGAATTATTACCGAAATTAATAACGCAATAAATATTAAAGCTATTGAATTGATAATTTCTGAATTATCAAAAACTGGAAATGATTTACCAAACGTAAAATGGTGTTGGCTCGCATTGGGAAGTCAAGGAAGAGAAGAACAGCTTTTGCGTTCCGATCAAGATAATGCTTTGGTGTTTGAAGATGTTGAAAAAAGTGAGTATGAAAAATCAAAAAATTATTTTCTTCAATTGGCAAAAGATGTAAATGATATTTTAAAAGATTGCGGATTTGATTATTGTCCCGCAAATGTAATGGCAAGCAATCCCAAATGGTGTTTATCACTAAATGAGTGGAACAAACAATTTGAAAATTGGATCTACATTCCCGGAAATAAGGAAGTAATGTACTCCACAATTTTTTTTGATTTTCAACCGATTTACGGAAACTTTGAACTTGCCGAAATAATGGCAGATAATATTTATCAAACATTAAATAACCAAGAAAGTTTTTTATCATTCTTAGCAAAAAATGCTCTGGAAAACCCTCCTCCATTAAGTTTCTTTAGAGATTTTATGGTAGAAAATAACGGAGAACATAAGAATGAGTTTGATATAAAAGCCCGTGCAATGATGCCGCTGGTTGACGGTGCAAGAGTTTTAACTTTATCTGCACGATTAAAAGGAATTAACAGCACAATAAAAAGATTTAATAAATTAGCAGAAATTGAACCTGAGAATAAAGAATTATTTGAACAGCTTGCTGATGCTTATGAAATAATTATCCGTTTCAGAACAATGCAAGGATTGAAACACAATAATTCTGGTAGATATTTTAAGCCGGATGAATTAAACAAAATGCAGCGATTAATACTTCGCAATTGTTTTAGACCAATTAAAGAACTTCAGCAAATTTTAACTGTTAGATTTAATTTAAAAATGTTTAGATGATTTTTAATTTCTTAAAAAATAAAACTTCAAAAAAATATCCGGAATTCTGGAAAAATTATATTTCTCTTTTTGAAGAAAAGCAAAATTATAAAATTCCAATTTCCCAAACTGACTTTGTAATTATTGATGTTGAATCAACCGGATTGGCTTTTAAGAAAGATAAAATTTTGTCAGTCGGCGGATTAAGAATAAAAAATAATCAAATTGATGTTTCAAACACTTTTGAAATTTATTTAGAGCAAGATGAGTTTAATCCCCATGCAGCTTTGGTTCACGGAATATTAAAGAAAAGTAATTCAGAAAAAATATCTGAGCAAGATGGAATTATAAAATTTTTAAAATTTATTAAAAACGATATAATTGTTGGACACAGCATTTCTTTTGATATTTCAATTATTAACGAAACAATAAATCGCAACGGTGGAAGTAAACTATTGAATAAATCAATTGACACAATTAATCTTTATAAAAGAATAAAAGGTGAAGATTACAAAATTGATAGCTCGGTTTCTTTAGATACAATTTCTGAAGAATTTAAAATTACAAAAAGTGATAGACACAATGCCGCCGGTGACGCACTAATAACCGCAATTTTATTTATGAAATTAATTTCTAAATTGAAGAAAAGAGGTGTTACTGAGTTAGAAAGTTTATTAAAAAATAAGAGAACTTTATTTTGATATAATTATAGAGACGTATCCGCTAGAAACGAATACATCTCTTTATACAAAAATTAATGACTCTGTGCAGAACCAGCACCGCGCGGAATTCTAATATCTTCAACAATTTGCTGAACTTCAATTGGCGGAGGAGATGTTAATCTGGAAACCACAAGGGAAATAATTAAATTTACAAACATTGCAACGGTTCCAAAACCTTCGGGAGAAATATCAAACCACCATTCGCCTGCCGGAGGAATTGCATCAACAAACCATCCTAATTTGTAAACCGACATGTAAAAGAACATTAAAATTAATCCGACAACCATTCCCGATATGGCACCTTCTTTATTCATTCTTTTATCAAATATTCCCAAAATTATTGCTGGAAAAAACGATGCGGCAGCAAAACCAAATGCCAATGCAACTGTTGCAGCAACAAATCCAGGAGGATTAATGCCAAAATATCCGGCAACAACAACTGCAAAAATTGCTCCAATTCTTGCCCACATCAATTCTTGTTTTTCTGTTATGTTTGGTTTTAATTGTTTTTTAATTAGATCATGTGAAATTGATGTTGAAATTACCAATAGCAATCCAGCGGCTGTGGATAAAGCTGCGGCCAAACCTCCGGCTGCAACAAGTGCAATTACCCATGGCGGAAGATTTGCAATTTCGGGATTTGCAAGTACCATAATATCCGCATCGATATTTAATTCATTTGCATCTTTATTTGCAACGTATTGAATTTTACCGTCACTGTTTTTATCTTCAAATTTTATTAATCCGGTTCCTTCCCAGCTTTTAAACCATTGCGGCATTTCGGTATAATTTTTTTCACTTACCGTATTTATTAAATTTGTTCTGGCAAATGCAGCAATTGCCGGAGCAGTTGTATATAAAATTGCAATAAATAAAAGCGCCCAGCCGGCGGATTTTCTTGCATCTGAAACTTTTGGAACTGTAAAAAATCTAACAATTACATGCGGTAATCCGGCAGTACCAACCATAAGTGCAAATGTTATTGCAAAAACATCTATCATTGGTTTTGTTCCGGTTGTATACTCATGAAAACCCAAATCCCGTTGAAGCATATCTAATTTTTGTAATAGATAAGTTCCGGATGCACTTTCAGTTCCCAATAAACCAAATTGTGGAATTACATTTCCAGTTAAGGTTAAAGAAATAAAAATTGCTGGAACCATATAAGCAAAAATCAAAACACAATATTGAGCAACTTGCGTATATGTAATTCCCTTCATTCCTCCAATTACAGCATAAATAAAAACTATTGCCATTCCAATGTAAACACCAGTATTTATTGGAACTTCCAAAAACCTTGCAAACACAACACCAACACCTCGCATTTGTCCGGCTACGTAAGTGAATGAAACAACTATCGCAGCAATAATTGCGACAGTTCTTGCAATATTCGAATAATATCTATCGCCAATAAAATCCGGAACAGTAAACTTTCCAAATTTTCTTAAATATGGTGCAAGCAATAATGCGAGAAGAACATATCCACCAGTCCAGCCCATAAGATAAACCGAACCATCATAACCCATAAAGGAAATTAAACCAGCCATTGAAATAAATGAAGCAGCTGACATCCAATCCGCTGCCGTTGCCATTCCGTTTACAATTGGATGAACACCTCTTCCGGCAACGTAAAAATCTTTAGTAGAGCCAGCTCTTGACCAAAATGCAATTCCAATATAAATTGCAAATGACAATCCAACAATAATAAAAGTCCATATTTGAACACTCATAAATTTTCTCCAGTTGAAAATTTTGATAAGTAAAAATTGTTAATTATTCATGCACATCATATTTTTTATCAAGCTTATTCATATACTGCACGTAATAAAAAATTAGAATAATAAATACATAAATAGATCCTTGTTGTGCAAACCAGAAGCCAAGTTTAGCTCCGCCAATAATGAAATTGTTTAAGACATCAACAATGAAAATGCTGAATACATAAGAAACTAAAAACCACACACTTAATAGAATCAATACAATTCTAATATTTTTCTGCCAATACTCTTTTAAGTTTTTTTGAGACATGCAGTTCTCCTAAAATGGTTTTAAATTCATTAATTATAAATTGGAGGAAAGGTGTTTTACTAGAGAAGAAGAATAAATTATAAAATACAAAATTATTTTTTTAGTGCAATAAAAATTTTATCGTGTAAAATATTTTCTTGGAATATTTATACAAAAAAAACCCTTACGAATATTTTTATTTGTAAGGGTAATTCAAATTAGATGATTGTATGTATTTATGAACCTAAGGTTGCTACCATAATTGCTTTAATTGTGTGAAGTCTGTTTTCTGCCTCATCAAAAACAATTGAGTGTTCCGATTCAAAAACATCTTCCGTTACTTCCATTCCGTCTAATGCGAATTTTTGAAAAATTTCTTCGCCCATTTTTGTTTCTCTATTATGAAATGCCGGAAGACAATGCATAAATTTTACATTTGGATTTCCGGTTGCTTTTATTGTTTTCATATTTATTTGATATGGTTTGAGCAGTTTAATTCTTTCTTCCCAAACTTCTTTCGGTTCACCCATTGAAACCCAAACGTCCGTATAAAGAAAATCAACTCCCTTAACTCCAACTTTAACATCACTGGTTAAAGTAATTTTTGATCCTGATTTTTTTGCAATTTCTTTACATTGATCGACAAGTTTTTTATCGGGTAAATTTTCTTTTGGCGCACAAAGTCTAACATCCATTCCCATAATTGCTCCGCCAACTAAAAGTGAATTTCCCATATTATTTCTTGCATCGCCCAAATAACAATAAGAAATTTCTGAAAGCGGTTTATTGGAATGTTCCAACATTGTCAAGAAATCCGCAAGAACTTGAGTCGGGTGAAATTCATCAGTTAATCCATTCCAAACTGGAACACCAGCATATTTTCCCAATTCTTCAACAATGCTTTGTCCAAATCCGCGATATTCAATTCCATCATACATTCTTCCCAAAACTCTTGCGGTATCTTTCATAGATTCTTTGTGACCAATCTGCGAGCCGCTTGGACCCAAATAAGTTACATTTGCACCTTGATCAAATGCGGCAACTTCAAATGCGCATCTAGTTCTTGTGGATGATTTCTCAAAAATTAAAGCTATATTTTTTCCTTTTAATTTTTGTTCTTCATATCCGCCATACTTTGCGGCTTTTAAATTTTTTGAAAGTTCTAATAAAAAGTTTAACTCTTCCTTTGTAAAATCCAAAAGTTTTAAAAAGTTTCTGTTTCTTAAATTAAATGCCATGTTTTCTCCTTTAACAATTCTGCAAAATAAAAATTATTTTCTTATGTTAATATATCTAACATATTCAAAAACATTAAATAAAAAACAGTGAAAAATAAATTGATTACCAAATCGATAAGTTATATTGTAATAATAATTACATTTTTTCAAATTGAATTACATTCCCAAATTGCCCGTCCGGTAAAAGCTAAAAACGGAATGGTTGTTTCTGCAAGTTCTTATGCTTCCGAAGTTGGCTTAAAAATTTTGAAAAAAGGCGGAAACGCAATTGATGCTTCTGTAGCTGTTGGATTTGCGCTTGCAGTAACTTATCCCTATGCCGGAAATATTGGCGGCGGCGGTTTTATGGTTTTACATCTAAAAGATGGAAAAAACACCTCGATAGATTTTAGAGAAAAAGCTCCAAAATCCGCACATAAAAATATGTATTTGGATGTAGCAGGAAATTTCAAGCCGGAATTAAGTCAAGAAGGAATAACTTCCGTCGGCGTTCCCGGAAGTGTTGCCGGGTTAATTTATGCTTTAGAAAATTATGGAACTTTAAGTTTGGAAGAAGTAATTCAACCCGCAATTGATTTAGCAAAAAACGGATTTACTTTAGATGAATCCGATGCAAATTCCTTTAAATATCATTTGGATGAATTTAAAAAATATCCATCATCGTATAAAATATTTTCTAAAAACGGTGAACCATATTTGGAAGGTGAACTTTTTACCCAAATAGATTTAGCAAATACTTTAGAAAAAATTAAGCAAAATGGTGTGGATGGATTTTATTCCGGAGAAGTTGCGGATTTATTTATTGATCAAGTTAGAAAAATGAATGGATATATTACTTATGAAGATCTTAAAAATTATAAACCGATTGAAAGAATTCCAATTGAAGGAAGTTACAGAGATCATAAAATAATTTCAATGGGACCGCCAAGTTCAGGCGGAATTGCAATTGTTGAACTTCTAAATATTTTGGAAAATTTTTCGTTTCAAAAAGATGAATGGAACAGCAGTTCTTACATAAATAAACTTGTTGAAACTATGAAGTATGTTTATGCAGATAGAACTTACCAACTTGGCGATGAAGATTTTTATCCGGTGCCGAAAGAGAAATTAACTTCCAAAGAATATGCAAAAAGTATTTTTGAAAAATTAAAAACTTTTGCAGTTCCATCGGAAAATATTACTACGCAAATTCCTACTGAAATTAATGAAAGTACAGAAACAACACATTATTCTGTTTATGATAAAGATGGAAATGCGGTGAGTGTAACTACAACAATCAATTCCGGATTTGGCTCAAAAATTATTGTTGATGGTGCGGGATTTTTACTAAATAATGAAATGGATGATTTTAGTTCTAAACCCGGAGAACCAAATCAGTTCGGACTTTTAGGCGGAAAGGCAAATTCTATTGAGCCGGAAAAAAGAATGCTGAGTGCGATGAGTCCTACAATTGTTTTAAAAAATAACAAACCTTTTTTAATTACCGGTTCACCTGGTGGATCAACAATAATTACCACAGTTTTACAAGTAATTTTAAATGTTATTGATTTTGGAATGAATATTCAAGAAGCGGTAAATGCGCCAAGAATTCATCATCAATGGATGCCGGATATAATTTATCTAGAAGAATTTGCGATTAGCCAAGATGTAAAATTGAATTTAGAAAATATGGGTTACAAATTTAGCGATAGAAATAATACTTTTAGAGTTCTTGGTTCAGCTCAATCTATTTTAATAGATGGAGAAAAAATTTACGGAGCCGCTGATCCTCGACGAGGTGGTTTAGCAATCGGATATTAAATTTTTTTTATAGAGTATAAATTGAAAAAGTATAAAAATAAAACTCCCGAAGAAGTAATAAAATTAGTTACTCTTGAAATTATTGAACGGTCGATAAAATTGGGAAATAAAAAGGGAAGAGAAATTTTTATTTCTAAAACTTCCAGTGGAAAAGGTGTAAATGTAAATTCGTTAAATCCCCAAACCGAAGAAGGAAAAGTAAACTTAGAAAAATTTTTAACTCCAATAAGAAGACATTATACTTTTTCCGGACTTGGATCACTGGAAGAAAAAAATTCAATTAATTGGAGAGTTTTAAATCTGCCTTTTGTAAGAAGAACTTTATTGGTTTTTCAAGTTGCAATTTCTTTTTTAATGAAAGGTACTTCACTAAAAAATAAATTATACAGATGGATGGGAATTCACGTAGGCAAAGGCTCAGAAATTATGCAATTGGTTTGGTTAGATCATTTTAGACCGGAATTAATTTTTATTGGGGAAAATACATTAATGGGAGCGTTTACAAGATTAACCGTTCACGCTTATGAAGGTTCCGGAAAATTCAGATACGGAATTATCGAAATTGGAAATAATTGTAAACTTGGAGCCGGCACCGGAATGGGACCAATTAAAATTGAAGACAATGTTAGAACTTTACCAGGCACAACTCTTTCTCCATATTTTTCAACAATTAAAGAAGGTTCCATAGTTGGATGGAATCCCCCAAATTTGAAAGAAAGTACTGAATAATTATTCAAAAAATTCATATTAAAAGACTTCAGCATCAAATTAAGTTTTACTTAAAATATTTATGATTTCTCTAATTTATAAACTATTTTTGTGCGTTGGAAATAACTATATAAATCAAAAGGAGGAAACCAAATGTTAAAAGGAAGTTTAACAAATAAGGGTAAGATTTTGTTAATCTTTTCTTTAGTTGTTATCTCTGCTTTATTTTTAATTAGCTGTGATAAAGCAAAAGATACAGTTGAAGATGCTAAAAAAACTGTTGAGGAAACAACGGAGAAAGCTGTTGAAGCTACAAAAGATGCAGCAGAAAAAGTTGGTGAAACAACTGAAAATATAGTGGATACTGTAAAAACTACTGTTGAAAAAGCTGCCGAAAAAGTTGAAAAAGTAGTCGAGGAAAATCAACTTATTGGAGTTTGGCAAGGAAAACTTGATAGCAGATTAACTATTTTATCAATTACATCTCAAGATGGAAATAATTTTTCCGGAGAGATCACAATAAACTACAGAAATCCAATTAACCAAGAAGTAAAAGGAACATATAATCCAGAAACCAAAGCTTTGTCAATGTCAGATCAATTACACAGCAGGTATAAAGGAAAATATTCTGGAAAACTTTCAGCAGATGGAAAAACATATTCGGGAACTTTTACAACTTTAGTTGATAAAAATTCAGCAAGTTTTAATTTAGTTAAAAAATAATCAGAAGGAGAATAAATGAAAAAGATTTTATTATTAGCACTAATTTCAATTTTTACAATTTCGTTCATTTCATGCGATGACAGCACAACAGATCCAATTGAAGAAGAAAAAGGTAATTTAGTTGTAAATTCAACACCATCCGGAGCCAAAATATTTTTAGATGGAACAGATTCCGGATTTTTAACTCCTTATACTTTTGCAGATAAAGCTGTTGGAACGTATTCTGTAACACTAAAGCTTGATACTTATGCAGATTCAACAATAAATGCACAAGTTGTAAATAACCAAAACGTAACTTTAAATTTTACGTTAAAACCAACTTATTCAAAGTTTGAATCTGTAAAAATTTGGGAAACCACAGGTACAACTGCAGAACAACCAAGCGGGTTAATTCTTTCTACAGGAACAGCGATTAGTTCTAGTAACGCAGCAATTGATATTTATTATTATTCAAGCAGTGATGGCACAACATACTTGGTGCAAAGTGCCAATGCAAATAATAGCGCAAAAAGAGCAACTTACTTTAAAGTTACATCTGGCACAAATTTGAATGATGGTGTTGATTCACCTTCTAAAGATGCTACTTGGACAAACAGTATGGGTGACCGAGAAGATAATTATGTTTTCTTGTATGATGCAGATGGAAATTATTCCAAATTGCATATTTCTGATTATGGCGGTGGCTCTATTGGTGATCCAGCATGGGTTGAATTAACTTGGACTTACAACAAAGCAAAAGAAAATAAAGTTTTCTAAATTCAAATTAGATAATAAATTAAAGGCATGTTTTTACATGCCTTTTTTATTTTAAATTTATTTACACTTTTTACAGCCAATTTTTCTTTTTGATAAAAATATAAATTCCAAATCCAACCAAAAACATAATTGCCAACGAATAATAATATCCATACTTCCATTCAAGTTCCGGCATATTCTTAAAATTCATTCCGTAAACTCCCGCAATAAATGTAAGAGGAATAAATATTGTTGCAATTATTGTGAGAATTTTAATCACTTTGTTTGTGCTGTTTACAATATTGTTTTCATTAAGATTTATCAAACTCTGAATATTTTCTGAAAACGAATTGTAGTATTCAATAAGTTCATTAACATGATCTTTACAATCATTAAAAAAATGATAATTATTTTTTTCCAGTAAAATATTTTCACTCTCAATTAAATCAAGAATTGCGGTTTTTAATGGAAAAAGATTTCTTCGTATAGTTTTAAATTTTGAATTCAATTCATAAATTTTATCAATATGATTTTCAGAACGTTTGTGAATAATCAAATTTTCCAAATCAAAAAGTTCTTCTCTAATATTTTCAAAATATCTGTAATAAGAATCTATGCAAGAATCAAGTAAAGTATAGAAAAGGTAATCTGCTTTTTTGTTTCGTGCACGAGCAGTTCCATTTTTAATTCTTTCAATTTTTGTTTGAAGAATATTATTCGAATTTTCCATCAACGAAATTAAAAGACCGTCTTTTAGAATTATACAATTATGACTTGCATCGTTATTTTTCTCATCAAAACTTTTAATGATAAATGCCAAATAATCATTTCCTTCTTCAAACTTTGGAATGTGATCTGTATGAAGTGCGTCTTCAAGAAGCATTTCATTTACATTTATAATTTTACTTAAATCTCTAATGTGCTCAATTTTTTCAAATCCAATAATATCAAGCCAATTTATTTTTGTTGGATCTTTTATTGAATCGATATTTTCAAGTTTAGTTAAATCTTTTTCAGAATAATTTTCTCTATCATATTTATATAATTTTATTTTTGTCTTTTGTGGATCAACATTTCCGATGTAAATTATTTCACCGGGCGGAAGTCCAATTTTTCTTGTTAATTTCTTAGGTTTATTCATAATCAAATTTTTAAATTTTGTTACGTAAAAGTTATTTAATTATATCTTAAGTTTTAACATTGAATAAAAAAATAAAATGTTATTTTTAATTTTGATAAACATAATTATATAAAATAAATTTTATAAAAATATTATGACCGTAATCTTCTCAAAAAAATGTGAACTTGCCCTTCAAGCAGTTTTATTTCTCTCTATAAAAAAAGATCAATTAATTTTTAATGCAAAAGATATTTCTGATGAATTGAAAGTGCCAAAGGAATTTGTTTCTAAAATGCTGCAAACATTAACTGAAAGCGGAATTATCGGATCAAAAAAAGGAAAAAACGGCGGATTTTATTTAGCCCGAAGACCAAGTCAAATAAAACTTATAGAAATTGTTAACGCAATTGACGGAGATTCGGTTTTTAAAAGCTGCGTTTTGGGATTTCCAAATTGCAGCAGCGAGCATCCATGTCCCGTGCATGATAAATGGGGGAAAATAAGAGATGACGCTTACAAAATGTTAAGTGAAGAAACTTTAGAACAGTTGAAAGAAAAGACAATAAGAAAAATTCAAGCATTATAGTTTTTTAATTGTTTAATTTATTTTACCCGAATAATTTTCATAACTTTCCCAAACTCATTTTACAAACCTAAATTTTATGCAAAACAATAAAACATTACAAATTGAAATTCCAGATAATGAAAACCATTCTAACGGAAAATTACAAAATACAAACCGGAGAAAAACTCAACAGTATTTAATTCCCGTTGAAAAAATAGAAACACAAAAAGGAAAGTATGATATTTATCCTTCTTTTAAAATCGATGATGGAAAAATATTAAACGGAATTTCTGAATTGGTTGATGAAATTTCTAAACATAAATTAATTACAATAGATGGCTATGTTGGAGTTTTCTGGGAAATATTAACCGAACAACTTTTATCTGAATTTACAAAAAGAAATATTTCTGTTGGATTTTTTGATGTAAAAAGTACTATGAAAGATGAAAATGAAATTGATGTAATGATTAAAAATGATTTGGGAAAATCAGATTCAATTTTTGGAAAACGAACAAATTTAAAATTGATAGATTTTTTTGACAAAGAAAAAATCAGCAAAATTGTTCCATCAAATAATTTTGATGTAAATATAATTTTTGGCTGTGGATCAAAGTTGGCAAATTGGGAAGGAATTTTATTATATCTCGATCTTCCTAAAAATGAACTCCAATTTAGAATGCGTGCTCAAAGCATTACAAATTTGGGCGCAAATGTTCCCTTCGATTCTCAGCAAATGTATAAGAGATTTTATTTTGTTGATTGGATAGTTCTGAATGAACATAAAAAAAATATTCTTCCCCAAATTGATTTTATTGTTGATGCGCAAAGACCAAATAATTTTTTAAGCATTAATGGAAATGATTTCAGAAACGCACTAAAGGAAATGAGTAAAAATTATTTTAGAGTTAGACCTTGGTTTGAACCCGGAGTTTGGGGCGGAAGTTGGATAAAAGACAATATTCATGGGCTTGCAAAAGATGTTCCGAATTATGCTTGGTCGTTTGAGTTAATTGTTCCGGAAAATGGAATTATAATTGAAAGCAATAAAAAATTGTTAGAATTTTCTTTTGATTTTCTCATGTTTCAAGAAAGTGAGAATATTTTAGGAAAACATGCCGAAATTTATGAATATGAATTTCCAATTCGATTTGATTTCCTTGATACTTTTGATGGAGGAAATTTATCGGTTCAATGTCATCCTCGGGTAGAATATATGAAGAATATTTTTGGCGAAAACATTACGCAAGACGAATCATATTATATTCTTGATATGAAAAATGATGCGAAAGTTTATTTGGGTTTTCAAGAGGAAATAAATTCAACCGAATTTAGAAATGAGCTTGAGGAAAGTTATAAAAATTCTTCTCCAATTAATATTGAAAAATATGTTCACACTCATGAAGTTAAAAAACATGATTTGCTTTTAATTCCAAACGGAACAATTCATGGATCGGGAAAAGACAATCTGGTATTGGAGATTTCCAACACGCCTTATATTTTCACTTTTAAAATGTATGATTGGGTTCGCTTGGATTTAAACGGAAAGCCACGACCAATAAATATTGATCATGCCTTCAACAATTTATATTTTGAAAGAAAAGGTGTAGTTGTAAGAGATGAATTAATTGCAAAACCAAAAATAATTTCGGAAGGAATTGATTGGAAAATTGTTCATCTTCAAACTCACAAAGAACATATTTACGATGTTGAAAGAATGGAATTTTTAACAACTATAAATGTTGAAACAAATTATCACTGCAATGTTTGTATGCTTGTTGAAGGTGAATCAATAATTTTAGAAACAGAAAACGGTTTGAGAACAAGATTTAATTATGCGGAAACTTTTGTAATTCCGGCAGCTGCAAATTCTTATAAACTAATTAACGAGAGTAAAAAAGAAGCTAAAGTTGTGAAAGCATTTTTGAAATAAGGAAAATTATGAGCAAAGAAATTTATCACGTAAATGATAATAAATTCTATTTGTCAATTTTAGCATTCATTGCAGCATTGGGCGGATTTTTATTTGGATTTGATACAGCAGTAATTTCGGGAACAATTGGTTTTGTTAAAAATCAATTTATGCTTGATTCGCTTTCGGAAGGCTGGTTTGTAAGTATAGCTCTACTTGGATGTATTTTTGGTGTTATAATTGCCGGATATTTAAGCGATAAATTCGGTAGAAAATTAGTTTTAATTCTATCTGCAATTTTATTTTCGATTTCTGCAATCGGCTGTGCTATTAGCGAAAATTATACTGAATTAATTATTTATAGATTAGTCGGCGGAATTGGAATCGGCGTTGCTTCAATAATTTCGCCAATGTATATTTCAGAAATATCAATTCCAACTATGCGCGGAAAACTTATTACTCTATATCAACTTGCAATTACAATTGGAATTCTTACCGCATATGTTTCCAATTATTTTATTTTAGAAAATTCATCAACTTCATTTTTAGAGGAAGGAACTTTTTTAAACTGGATTTTAAATAAAGAAATTTGGCGCGGAATGTTTGGAGTTGAAGCTCTTCCTGCATTAATATTTTTAGCACTTTTATTCATTGTTCCGGAATCACCCCGATATTTATTGATGAAAAACGATGTAAAAAAAGCTCACAATATTCTTTCTAAAATAATTGGCGAAAAAAATGTTGAAACGGAAATTTCAGAAATTGTGAAAAGTTTTAAAATTACTTCTGTTTCATTTAATGATTTATTTCACAAAAAAATGATAAAACCGCTTTTAATTGGAATTTCATTGGCAATGTTTTCACAATTCAGCGGAATAAACGCCATAATGTATTATGGAATTAAAATTCTTGGAGAAGCTGGCTTAGGCGCAAACGATGCTTTTTGGTCACAAGTTACAATTGGAATTGTAAATGTAATTTTCACAATTGTGGCAATTTATACAATAGATAAATTTGGCAGAAAACCCTTATTAATTTGGGGAGTTTCCGGAGCAGTTATTTCTTTAATTGTTGTAGGAATTTTATTTGCTATGAATATTTCTTCAAGTTTATTACTTCTGATTTTTATTTTACTTTTTATAGCATGTTTTGCATTTTCGTTTGGTCCGGTTGTTTGGGTAATTTTAGCTGAAATTTATCCTACGAAAATTAGAGGAAGAGCAATGGCAATAGCTACATTATCTTTGTGGGTTGCTAATTGGATTGTTGGTCAGTTCACACCATTTTTATTAGAAACAGTAAAAGCTCACGGAACATTTTGGATTTTTGCATTAACAAGCTTTCCGGCAATTTGGGTTACATGGAAATATGTACCTGAAACCAAAAATAAACCGCTTGAAGAAATTGAAAAAGTTTGGAATTGAAAAATCAATTTAATTAAACTTAACAAGAATTAAATTTTTGACTGGATTCAAAATTTAGTTATACGTATATTTAAATTATTATTATACGTTTTTTGTGAGTTAAAAATGAACACTAAATTGACTTTAAAGCTCAAAAAAAGTTCAATCGATAGAGCTAAAAAATATGCTAAAAAAAGCAAACAAAGCCTTTCTGGTATGGTAGAAAATTATTTTAACATGATTTCAAATAATAATTTTGAAAGTGATTTTGAGATTTCGCCAAACGTTTTTGAACTTTCCGGAATTATTAATATTTCCGAAAAATTAAATATTAAAGAATTTTATGGCAAACATCTTGAGGAAAAATATTCAAAGTGAGAAAAATATTTATTGATTCCGATATTATTTTAGATTTACTTGCTCAGAGAGAACCGCATTATATTTTTGCTGCAAAATTATTTACTTTGATTGATCAAAAAAAATTGAATGGTTTTACGTCACCCATTGTTTTTACTAATCTTCATTATCTTCTAAAGAAAAATTCTTCAAATCTAATTGCCCTTAAAAGTTTAAGAAAGCTTAAAACACTAATAGATATTTTGCCAGTTGATGAAAAAGTTATTGATCAAGCGCTTAACTCTGAGTTTAACGATTTTGAAGATGCAATTCAGTATTTCACAGCTGTAAATAATGGAATCAATCTTTTGATAACAAGAAATAAAGTTGATTACAAGAAAAGTAAAATTTCTGTTGCTACAGCTGAGGAATTTTTAAAAAGCTGGTAAATTAATTTCGTTTTTTCAACTGCACAAATAAAGCTCCAACTGCCGCAATCAGCATTCCGATTCCTTCTTGAAAAGTTATTTTCTCGCCAAGAAAAATCCACGCTAAAATTCCAATTTGAATTAACATTGTTCCGTTTATTATACTTGATTCCATTGCTGATAAATGTTGTAAAGTTAAATTCCACAATGTAAAAGCAAATGCAGTATTTACAACAGCCAGCCAAATTAAATAAACAAAATTTGTTGAATTTATTTTCGGTATTCCGTTTAGAATCAATCCAATTGTTAACAAAATAATTGCGCCAATTCCCATACTAATAAAAGTAATAACAACCGGGCTAATATCTTTATTTCTATTAATATTTCTTCCAAGAATTGCCGAACCGGAATTTGCTAAAACTCCTATAAACATTACTCCAATTCCAAGTAATTCGTTTTGCAAAAAGTTAATTGGTAAAAAGTAAGTTAAAATTCCAACAATAAATAATACTGCACCAATCCATTGTAATTTTGTGGGATTTTCATTAAGAAGAAAAATTCCTAAAACTGCTACAATAATTGGGGTAAAGTTTAACATCAAACTTACTGTTACAGATGGAAGCAAAGACAATCCTAAAAACTGAGTTCCTTGTGTAAAAGTGTAGAAAATCAATCCGAGTAAAATTAATTTTTTCAATTGTGAATAATTTAGATTTTTAATTTCATCAGAATATTTTTTCTTAAATAAAATGAATGGTAGAAAACACATGAAAGCCAAAGAATAACGTAAACCCGCATAAGTAATTGGCGGAATTTCTGCTAAGCCCCATTTAATTAAAATGAAAGAAGTTGACCAAAGAAATGTTACAAGTAACGCTTGAAGAATTGTAACGATGTGAGATGAAGTAGATTTCATAATTCCTAAAATTATTTCTGAAATAATAATAAAATTTGTACCGTTAATTTATTGAATAAAAACGAATGTTGATTTCCGAATTTTTTAAAAGTTATCATAAAACTTAAGGAATATTGATTTCGAAAAATTGATATGAAATTAATTTATGATATTCACCTTTACGTTGAACTTTATAATCAGATAGTTGATTTGTTTGATAACACAATTACCAAGTCTTTTGAAATTTCCGGATTGAATTTTTCCATTTTCAGATTTCCAAACAATACAATTTGTAAATTATTTTGGTTTGCCAAATATGAAAATTTTTCAGCATTATGTGGAAAAAGCTTGGTTACAGTTTCTTTTTTCTGATTTTTTATTTTATCGAAAATATCTATGACAAAATTAATTTCGTTGTTAAGAAAATGATATTTACGAATTATTAAAATTTCGTCATTTTCAAATTTATTTAAAATATAATCTTCATTTTTAGGATTTACAGAAAAGTTAATAATTTGTATTAATATTTTTCCTTTTTCATTTAGCAATAATTTTAAATTGAAAAACAAATTCTTTAAATCATTATAAGATAAATTTGCCAAAGTATTTCCGAGAGAAATTATTAAATCAAATTTTTTATCAAAATTAATTTTCGTTAAATCTGATTTAATAAAATCAATTTCACAATTATAATTTTCAGAATTATCCTTAGCAATTTTAATCATTTCTTTGGAATGATCAATTGCCGTAACTTTTAATCCAAGTTGAGAAAGTGTAATAGAATCAACTCCGGTTCCACAACCTAAATCTAAAGCTGATTTATAATTCGGTTCGATAAAATTTTTAAGATTCTCAATTTTATTTTTTAGAGAATTTTCAAAGTTTATCATCAAATCATAATTTGATGAAAGTGTGTTATAGAATTCTGAATTGTTCATAATATTTAAAACTACTATATTTTTAATTTTTGTCATGTCGAATCGTTTTTGGGGAGACATCTCAAATTAAAATACCAAAAAAAATATTTTGCTTATGAGGTTTCTCTCCCGATTAAATAACATCGTGATCGAAATGACTTTATGAATAAAACTGATTAACAATTAATTTTTTTGAATATAAGTATAAACTTCTTGCGCCGATTTATTTTCTGAGAAAACTTCAAATCCTTTTTCTTTAACAATATCTATTAATGGTCCGGGCAAAAATGGAGTAATAAGTAAATAAATTTCATTCTCATTTAATGTTAGAATTTCTTTCGTCACTTTCGAAATAGGATGAACTCCGTTTTCTAAATCCAAAGTTGCATCATAAGTAATTTTAATGTTTTCTTCCAAAACCCAAGCTGGCTTTGGCGCATTGACATTTTTACTTTCTTCAACTTTTATTTCTTTTTGTCCTGCTTCAATTCTTAATTTGTTAATTAATTCAGCAAGCGAAACTCCGCCAACTTTACTTGCTTGTCGCAATGTTGTAACTTTTGCAATTGTTTTTCTCAATATTGGATTTTTTAACTTTTTAAAAGGCGGAGCAATTTCAATTAATTTATCTTCAAGTTCCGGATAATTATTTAGCAAATCCGAAACTTTTGTTTCCGGTGTAATTTGTAATTTATTCATAATGCATATCCTTTTGTTTTTTTAGATTCCGGTATTTGACTTTGTCAAAACCGGAATGACAGTTTTTCTTCTTTTTGTTTTTATATTATGCTTTTTCGTTTCACGTTTTACGTCTCAACAATTTTACTTTTCGTACTTCAAAAGCCTTCTCTCACCCTCAATTTTATTGATCTTTGTAATATCTTGTGTAACTTCTGCAGTTCCCAAATATTCATTTTCTTTATTTCTTACTGCATAGTAAGCAATGTGAATTAATTTACCGCCCATGTTAATCCAGAAAATTGCTTCATCTTGTTTTCCAGTTTTAAAATCATTTACAATTTGATTTACAATGTGCACACTGCTAGGTGGATGACAATATTGAACTTCTCTTCCAAGAATTGCTTTTGCTCGGCTAAAAATTCTCTCTTTCCCTTCCGAGAAATATCTAACTTTATCATCTTTATCAACAAAAGTAATATCTTGCGGAATGCTGTTCAGCATTGCTTCAAGTTCTTCCACAGTAAAAGAACCGGTAGAAAGTTTAATTTTTTTGTCAGAAGATTTATCAAGATTTTCATCAACTGTAACATTTGGTTTCCACTCAATTTCCGGAGAGTAAAGACAAAAACCAATTTCATCACTCTGTTTGTAAATTTCAAACCAATCAATTTCCGTTAAAGTATCCATACACATCGGAAATAAAATTTGCTCTTCTTTATAGAACATTTCTTGAATTCCGTTTATTGCCTGATAAAACATTAATTCCCAAAATCCTTTAACTTCTTCCTTTGTAACTTGCGGAGTTTCACGCAAAAGTTCAATACTTGATTTAAGGAATCCCCTTATTTCATCGTGCTTTCCCCACATTACCATTGGCGGACCGGTAATATTATTTTTTTCCAAATATGGAAATACTAAATTTTCCTTTCGCACGTAATGTTTTTCAATATCCATTAAATTGTTAAAATGCTGATGAATTTGCGAAAGTAAATCATTGCAATTTTCTTCGGAATTCCTCGAATTTATTTTGTGATAAATATGCTGAATTTCATCAATCTCTTTTTGCAATGCAGAATTTTCTTTTATGAAAGTATCAACCGGATGTCCCGCCGGAATTCCCTTTGCCATTGATGTATCAATATTTCCTTTTAAAGCTGCCGTGTGAATATCACAAAATTGCAGAACTTCTTCACGTTCCAAACCTTCGCTAATTAATTCTTCTTCAGCTTGAACAACTTCACCGTAAGGAATATTTCCCATAAGTTCGGTTAATTCCTTTTGCACTTCGCTTGCCGATTTATCTTTGTGAAGAGTTAAAATTAATTCCTTTAGTTTATCAACTCTTATTCTGCTGTTATTTATTAATTCGCTCATTAATATTCCTTTCTAAAACAATTTTGAAATTATTTAGACTAAATTTACATAACAAGAATAATAATTCCGATTTAAAAACAACATCTGTGAAAAATAATTGGGAAGATTTTTTCCATCTTCCCGTTACTGAAGAAATTATTTTGAAGGCAGCAAATCTTTTGTTTTTAATTTTGAAGGCATAAAAATTCCAATAACACCATTTAATCCAACTGTCATTACAATATTATAGAAGAATGCTAAAAATCCGAATAATAATAAACTTCCGGCTAAAGCTGCTAAAATCATATACAAATTAAATTCGCCGTTGAAATAAACGGCGCGGCGTAACATTCCTTTTAATCCAGCCATTCCCATAAAAGCTCCCATTCCAATTCCGCCAATTAGATGTGCCCAAAAGTGAAAGTTTGCTAATTTCTGACTGTACAATTCAGCGCCATTTGTAAGAACCGGAAGCAAAATATAAATTGCGGAATATAGTGTCATTGTTAATCCAACTAAAATTGCTACGTGAACATGCGGACCAATAATCCATTGAGTATTGTGCAGAATTCTGTTTAATCCTAAATCGGCTTGCATAATTCCAGCCGGAACAGCGAGAGCAAAACCAAGTAATCCGCCTAATAAAAATTTCAGTGGATTTGTCATTTTCAAAGGTCGCGCACTCCACAAAGTTACAAGCGTAATAAAGAAAGCCAAACCTTGTGTGATAAGTTCAAAAGCAGTTACCATTTCACCGGAAAGAATTTTTAAAATTCCGGGTTGAGCTTGATCCGACATTAAATGATGTGACCAAACCGTCCATGAAACAACCATTTCAACAAATAAAGCCGCGCGCGCAATGTTTTCCATGAATAATTTTTTTCCGGAAATCATTGTCGCAAGTAAATACCAAGTTCCGGCAACGAAAATTAATACTAATCCATCTGCAATTAAATCCAATCCCCACCAAAACCAATTTTTGTAAAGTAATGCATCTACTGCGGAATGTTTTAAGCTTGAGCCGGCAATTTCCGCAATCATGTAAACAAGAATTAAAACTCCGGTAAATAAAATTATTCCGGCATTTAAAGCCGTATCAACAGTTCCTCTTGCAATAGCCGCAACTGGTAGAGAAACCAAATGTTCTTTTTTCTTTTTCGAAAATAAATTTTTAAATCCGCTTAAACCCAATGCAGATTTGATCAACTCACCACCCGGTTGTTTTTCCCAACCTTGCGGAGTGTAAGCAATAGTTTTGAAAATATTTATCACAAAGAAAACAGTTCCAACCATAACTAATGCAATTCCCAAAATAAAAAATGTTCCGCCCCAAACACTAAATTGCGTAAAGTCTGCAGGTAAAGGCCAATACAGTGTGTACAATGGCGAATAGTGAGATATAAATCCCGCAAACCAAAATATAAAAGTTCCGATAGCAATTAACCATAAAGTCCAATTTCCAAGTTTGATACTCCATAAAGGTTTTTTCATCAAGAAGGGAACGAGAAAAAGAAAAGCTCCAAACACAATTGAATATGTTGATCCAAAAATTCCAACAAGCGGATGTGCGGTCATAATTGCAAAAAATTGTTCGTTGCCGATCGCTTCAATTGGTTTTATTTCGTACAATCTCATTATCATTCCCTCAATTACAGCAAAGGCATAATAGACTAATCCAACAACAACAAATCTCAAAGTTAATTTTTGCATTGGTGTTAAAGTGTTAGGTTTGAACAAACCTTTTTCACCTTTCATAAAAGTTTCTAAAAAGTTCATATTAGTTCTCACATTTAATTATTAAAATTTATTCAGTTACATCAACAACATCTTCAACAACCATGTTTATTCCTTTCCAGCCGGAATATTCAGTTGATCGGATTGAATAAACTCCGGGTCTATCAAACTGCCAAAGTATATCATTTACATGACCAGGAATTACTTGCATTTGAAACATCATTGAATTGTCTTTTCTAAAAACACCGAAGCCATATGTGAGATCTTCGGAAGTAACATTGAACAAAACTTTTTCATTTACTTTGATTTGAAGCTTTTCCGAGGGAAGAATAAACTTGTGATCTGCAACAGAAATTTCGAAAACTTTATCGGGAGTAATTTCCGCACGATCCAGATCCATCGGCTTCCAAGGAATTGTGTAATGTGTAGCAATGTGAAGCGAGACGCCAATTAAAACTAAAAATCCAACAAATGAATAAAAAACCGCTGGCTTAACTTCTTTACTTTTTCCATCGCGGGTAACTTTGTAAGCAAACCAAGCCATAAGAGACATAATTGCTAAAACATAAAACGTATAAGCAAAAGTTTGTCCGGTTAATACAACGTTTGAATCAACCATATTTCCTTCCTTTTTTTGTTTGAAGAAAAATTAATTATCAGATTTAAAAGCAGAATATTTTTTCTGGTTTAAACATATCACAAAAAGATGTTTGTGTCAATTTATTATTTTTTATATGCTGTGTTTAGTGATTGATCACTTCCTGAATAAGTAATAGATGCTCTTTATTATATCATTGACAAATTTATCTTTTTATAATATATTAAATAACAGAATTTAAAATCTGATTATAGAAAGTCAATAAAATGTCAAAAATAGATAAGAATCTCGAAAAACCAATTCAAAAATATAGATTATATATTCAACTCTTATTTGTTGCAATTGTTTTATGGATTGGAGTTGAATTTTATTTATTCACAACTTTTTTAGAAAGTAATGGTACTTCAACTTTTTACGAAAGACCGCCCGGAGTTGAAGCTTTTCTTCCCATAAGCTCATTGATGAGTTTATACTATTTTATACTTTCCGGAGAAATTCATCAAGCGCATCCGGCTGGATTAGTAATTTTTGTGGGAATTATTTTTGTTTCATTTGTTTATGGAAAATCTTTTTGCAGTTGGATTTGTCCAATTGGATTTATCTCGGAATCACTCGGAGATTTTGGTGAAAAAATTCAGAAAAAATTATTTAAGAAAAGATTGCAAATGCCAAAATTTTTGGATTATCCACTCCGAAGTTTGAAATATTTAATTTTGGGATTTTTTGCGTATTCTATATTTTTTTCAATGACAACCGAAGCGTTGAGATATTTTCTTGATTCACCATACAACATAATCTCCGATGTAAAAATGTACTATTTCTTTGCACAAATTTCTCAATTTTCATTAATAGTAATTACAGTACTTTTTGGTTTATCAATTTTATTTAGAAATTTTTGGTGCAGATATTTATGTCCTTACGGTGCATTCTTGGGATTCATTTCACTTTTCAGTCCAAATAAAATTGTTAGAAATAAACAGAGTTGTATCGATTGTAATTTGTGCGCAAAGGCTTGTCCATCATTTATAAAAGTTGATAAAGTAAAAACAGTAATTTCCGATGAATGCACAACATGTATGAGCTGTGTGGATGTTTGTCCGGTTAAAGACACGCTTGAGCTAAAATCAATTTACACAAAAAACAAAGTCTCAAAAAAAGTAATTGCAATTGGAGTTGTTGTAATTTATTTTACAATAATCACAATTGGAATGCTTTCCGGAAATTGGCAAAACTCAATTCCTAAAGAAAAATATTTAGAATTGTATCAGCAAAAAAATTCGATTGATCACATAAGAAGTTCAGAGGATATTAAAGAGTTAAATCAAATTTCAAATTCAAACAAGAAAGAATAATATGAATAAAAAGAAATTAAACTTTTTATCAAAATTATTATTTCACATATCACCGCCCGCAAATTGGAAATTTTCTGTAATAATTCTGCTTGGAATAATTGTGGGATTAGGTATAAATATTCTTCACATTTCAAACGCAGTTTCGTATTTATCTGATGACCCAAAAGCATGTATAAATTGCCATATTATGTTTCCGGAATTTGCAACTTGGGAAAGAGGAAGTCACGGAAGAGTTACGAATTGCAATGATTGTCACGTTCCTCACGATAATGTTTTTAGAAAATATATGTTTAAAGCAAGCGATGGTTTACGCCACGCAACAATGTTTACGTTCAGACTTGAGCCTCAAGTTATAAGAATTAAAAATGCCGGAAGAAATGTTATTCAAGAAAATTGTATAAGATGCCATGCAAATTATTTACATCCGGTTTCTTTAAGATCAACAAATGCAAAAAGTATTTTTGATGAATTAGATGGTGTTTGCTGGGATTGCCATAGAGAAACTCCTCATGGAAAAGTTCATAGTTTAAGTTCTGCGCCAAATATTATTAGACCGGATAACAAACAAGTAATTCCGGAATGGATTACAAAAAATATTGAAAAATAAATTTTTAATAGAAGGGATTAAAATGAAATCAATAAAACAAAAAGTTCAAGAAAAACCTTTATATGGTTGGATGTTATTCTTAATAACCGTAATTGTAGTTTTCTTAATAGGACTATTTGCATCTTCTATCTTAGAAAGAAAAAATGAAGCTTATTACACATTGCAAATGGTAAAACCAATTCCGGATGGAGAAACCAGAAACGAAGTTTGGGGAGAAAATTTTCCGCGTGAATATGAATCATACAGAAAAACATTAGAAACCGGATTTGCAAGTAAACACGGAGGTTCTGTAAAACGAGATTATTTACAGCAATATCCGGAATTAGTTGTAATGTGGGCTGGTTATGGTTTTGCTAAAGATTATAATCAAGGAAGAGGACATGCTTACGCAATTACGGATATCAGAAATACATTAAGAACCGGTGGAAATTTTGATAGCCCCATGCCCGCAACCTGTTGGACGTGTAAAAGTCCCGATGTTCCAAGAGTGATGGAAAAAGTTGGTGTTGCAGAATTTTACAAAGGGACATGGAAAGAAAAAGGTGATGAAATTGTAAATCCAATTGGATGTATGGATTGCCACGATAATAAAACTATGGCTTTAACAATTTCAAGGCCAGCTCTTGTTGAAGCTTTTGAACGACAAGGCAAAAAAATGGAAGACTTTAGTCGGCAAGAAATGCGATCCTTAGTTTGTGCTCAATGCCATGTTGAATATTATTTCCAAAAAGAAACCAACTATCTTACATTCCCTTGGGATAAAGGATTTTCGGTAGATGACATGGAAAAATATTATGACGAATATGAATTTTCAGATTGGACACACAAACTTAGTAAAGCTCCGATGCTAAAAGCTCAACATCCGGATTATGAATTATTTATGACCGGCGTTCACGGAAAACGCGGTGTTGCTTGTGCTGATTGCCATATGCCTTATAAAAGCGAAGGCGGAGTAAAATTTACAGATCATCATGCACAAAGCCCTTTAGCTAATGTTGCAAATTCATGTCAAGTTTGTCATAGAGAAGAAACAGAAACTCTTTTGCGTGATGTTTACGAAAGACAAGATAAAATTGAAGAACTTAGAAGAATTGCTGAAAAGAATTTAGCAGCGGTTCACTTAGAAGCAAAAGTTGCTTGGGATAAAGGAGCAAAAGAAGAAGATATGAAACCTGCGTTACAATTAATTCGTCATGCACAATGGAGATGGGATTGGGTTGCCGCAGCAAATGGATTAGGATTTCATTCACCCGTTGAAGCAATGAGAGTTTTAGGCACATCAATTGAAAAAGCAAAAGATGCAAGGAAGGAAATTGCATTAATTCTAGTAAAGTTGGGCGTAAAATATCCTTTAGAATTGCCTGATATATCAACAAAAGAAAAAGCTCAAGCAGTTATTGGTTTAGATATGGATGTGTTAAGAAGAGACAAAGATGATTTCTTAAAAACAACTGCAGTAGAATGGGATAAAAAAGCCAAAGAAAGACAAGGAACACTTTTAAAATATTAAGATTTGTAAATACAAATTTACAGAGGTTGTTTCATAATTTATATTATCGATAATTTTTTTGATTTCATCAGAATAATATACCAATCACCGACATTCTCGAAAACCAAATAGAACAAATGGTTATTGAGTAAAGAACTGTATCGAGATAACCCAATGGGACAACCTCTTTTTTATTTTCTAATTTCTCTAAATATTTATAATAAAATATCTTACAAATAAATTTTTATAATGAAAGACAATATCTTTTTTATTATATTCGCTTAGTTTTAGTAAAATTAATTATAAAATAAAAAAAGAAGAGATTCTGATGATTCAAGTTGGGCAATTGCTGTTTGAGCTTTATAAGCTTGAATAGAGGAAAGTCCGAACACCAAGAACAGAGTGCCGGGTAACGCCCGGGGACTATCTATGAAAATATTTAGTTACGGAAAGTGCCACAGAAAATATACTTTCCCGCAAATGCGGGATAAAGGTGAAAAGGCAGGGTAAGAGCCTACCGCTTCAATAGTAATATTGAAGGTCCCTGAGGGGAGTTCCATAATTTGGAATCAAGGTAAACCCCACTTGGTGCAAGGTTAAGTAGAAAGCTTTACAAATTTTTGTAAGAGAGTTGTTCGCTCTTTGCTTTCGGGTAAACCGCTTGAATTTTAGAGTAATCTAAAGTCTAGATAAATAATTGCCGTCCATTAATTTGGAAACAGAATTCGGCTTATTGACTTGGATCATCAAATTATCTTCTATATTGCGAAGATAATGAAAAAAAAATGGACACTTAAAGATCCACCAGAAAAAAGCAAAATACTTGCTTTGGCTGATAGCCTAAACATTTCAACAGTTTTAGCAAATTTATTAATTCAAAGAGGTATAACAAACTTTTTTGAAGCAAAAGCATATTTTAGACCCGACCTAGATTCAATTCATGATCCGTATCTAATGAATGATATGGAAAAAGCTGCTAATAGAGTAATAAATGCTTTAACTAATAATGAAAAAATTTGCGTTTACGGGGACTATGATGTAGACGGCACTTGCTCAGCTTCATTAATGTATTTATTTTTAAAAGAATTAGGCGCAAATGTTTATGTCTACATTCCAAATAGATTAACAGAAGGTTATGGATTATCTTTTGATGGAATCAGAAATGTTAAAAAAGATAATGTTCAATTAATAATCTCTGTTGATTGCGGAATAACTGCAGTTGAAGAAGTGAACTTTGCTAATACCTTAGATATAGATACAATTATTTGCGATCATCATCAGCCGAAGGAACAACTACCAAACGCATATGCAATTCTTGATCCGCTAAAGCCAGGTTGCAATTATCCATTTAAATATTTATCTGGTGCGGGAGTTGCTTTCAAACTTGCAAGAGCTGTTGCAGATAGGTTTGGAAAAAAAGAAATGGTATTCAAATATTTGGATTTAGTTGCATTAGCAGGTGCTGCAGATATTGTTCCACTAATTGATGAAAATAGAATTTTAGTAAGAGCGGGAATTGAACAAATAAATGAAAATCCCAGACCAGGAATAAAAGCATTAATTAAAATTGCAAGAATGGAACTCGGAAATTTATCAGCCGGGCAAATAGTTTTTACAATTGCACCTCGTATTAATGCTGTTGGCAGATTAGGAGACGCAAATAGAGCTGTTGAATTATTCAACACGGATAGTTTCGAAGAAGCTGAAAGATTGGCCAAAGTTCTTGAATCAGAAAATTTAGAAAGACGAAAAATTGACGAAGTTACATTTTCTCACGCACTTGAATTAATCAACGATATTGAAAACTTCGAAAATAATTTAGGAATAGTTTTACATCATGATAATTGGCATCCAGGAGTTGTTGGAATTGTTGCATCCAGATTGGTTGAAAAATTCTACCGTCCCGCAATTATGCTTACGACAATTGATGGAGTTGCAAAAGGCTCGGCAAGAAGCATTTCTGGGTTTGATATTTATGAAGCATTGGAAGAATGTAAAGATTTATTAATTCAATTCGGCGGACACAAAGCTGCTGCCGGACTTGAATTGGAAATTGCTAAAATTGATGAATTCAAAATTCGTTTTAATCAATTTCTCAGCAAAAATTTAAATGAAGAAGATATAATTCCCGAAATAAAAATTGATGCAAAAATTTCATTAAGTGAAATTACACCAAAATTTGTTAGAGTACTTGAGCAATTTGCTCCATTTGGACCGGGAAATATGCGACCAGTTTTCTTGGCAGAAAATGTTAAAATTGTTGCATCACCAAAAATTGTAGGAACAAATCATTTTGTTACTACATTTTGCCAAAACGGAACCGATAAAGTTTTTGATGCAATAGGTTTTAATTTAGGTAAATTTGTAACTGAGTTTGAAAATAATAATGATCTAGTTGATATTGTATTTACTATAGAAAAAATTATGCGAGAAGGCAGAACTTATCCCCAAATAAGAGTTAAAGATATTAGAATAAAGAACTAAACGAAAACATATTTTACAAGGAGATTAACGATGTCAGGTCACTCAAAGTGGGCTACTACAAAAAGAAAAAAAGCTGTAATTGATGCTAAACGTGGAAAGATATTTACAAAACTTATAAAAGAAATTACAGTTGCCGCAAGACAAGGCGGAGGTGACCCCGATGGAAATCCAAGATTAAGATTGGTTATTGATAATGCTAAAGCTGCCAATATGCCAATGGATAATATTGAACGAGCAATTAAAAAAGCAACCGGAGCTATTGAAGGTGCAAGTTATTTGGAATTAATTTATGAAGGATACGGACCCGGAGGAGTTGCAGTTTTAGTTGAAAGCGTAACTGATAATAAAAATAGAACAGTTGCAGAGATAAGACATTTGTTCAGTAAATACGGCGGTGCACTAGGTGAATCAAATTCCGTTGCATGGATGTTTGAAAGAAAAGGAATTATTTCATTACCCCAACAAGGTAAAAGTGAAGATGATTTGATGGAATTAATTTTAGAAGCCGGCGCAGAAAATCTACTTTTAGAAGAAGAATTTTTTGAAATAACTACAGCAGTAGAAGATTTTGAAACCGTTAGAAAAACAATAGCTGATTATAATTTAAATATTGAAAATGCATCAATACAATGGCGTGCAAAAAATTTAGTTGCTGTTAGCGGAGAAACTTCAGAAAAATTAATGAAATTGTTAGAAATGATTGAAGATAACGATGATGTTCAAAATGTTTATTCAAATGCTGATTTTATTGACTAAGAGTAAATCAGAATGATAATTTTTGGTGTTGATCCCGGAACTGTTCTAACCGGTTTCGGGATTATTAAGTCCAACAAAAACCAAATTGAATATTTACATTCCGGAATAATTAAACCAAATTCCAAAGAAGAACTTCCGCAAAAACTAAATTTTATTTATCATGAATTAAATAAACTTATAAAAAAATTTTCACCGGAAGTTTTTTGTATAGAAACAGCATTCTACGATAAAAATGTACAATCAGTTTTAAAAATTGGTTATGTGCGCGGAATTGCAATGCTTGCCGCATCAAAAAATAATTTAACTTTTGTTGAATATTCCCCCAGAGAAATTAAAAAAGCCGTAGTTGGAAATGGTTCTGCATCAAAAGAACAAGTTCAGTACATGATTAAAAATTTAACTAATTTTACAAAAGATAAATTCAAATTTGATGAAACTGATGCAATTGCAGCTGCAATCTGTCATTCGATAAAAATTAATTCATTTGTTGCATCAAGTAAAAGTTGGAAAAATTTTATTTTACAAAATCCAGATAAAGTAATTAATAGTTGATATGATAGGATATTTAACCGGTAAATTAATTTCAAAAAAACCAAATCAAATCTTGCTAAGCGTAAATGATGTTGGTTTTATTATAAATATTTCACTGAATACGTTTGAGAAAATTTCCGAAACAGAAGAAAAAATATCATTATTCACTTATCTTGCTGTTAAGGAAGATTCTTTAACATTATACGGATTTTATTCAATTTCCGAAAAAGAATTATTTGAAGCTTTAATTAGTATAAATGGAATTGGTCCAAAACTTGCTCAAAATATTTTATCCGGAATTTCCGTAGATGAATTTAAAGATGCAATAATTTCAAAAAATTTATCACGATTGGTTTCAATTCCCGGAATAGGAAGAAAAACAGCAGAAAGAATGTTAATTGAACTTCGCGAGAAAATAGAAAAAGTTTCCGATCAAAATATTGAAAAAGACAATTTTCCATTTACTGTAAAAGATGATGCAACAGCCGCACTTGTTGGTTTAGGTTACAATCAAAAAATTGCTGAAAAAATAATTAGAGAAATTATTTCTCAAAATCCGCAAATAACTTTAGAAAATCTTATTAAAGAATCCCTTAAAAATTTAAGTAAATAATTTTGGTTAATATTGTAATAAGTTATGGGTTTGATAATGAAATTTAAAAATGCTATATTTACACACTTAGATTATGAGAGTACTTCAATATTATATTACATATAGGAAAAAGAAATTTTTAAGTATAAAAACTTCTTAAACTATTAAAATTAAAATGCACTTCCAATTTAGGAGTGCATTTTTTTTATATGGTAACACAAAATATTATAGAACATATTGAAAATTGGGCACCGCCCGCAATATCTTGGGAAAAAGATAACGTTGGTTTACAGATTGGATCAACAAAAGAAAAAGTGACAAATATTTTTCTTTGTTTGGAGCTGACTGAAAAAGCGTTAAACGAAGCCTTAAAGAAAAATTGCAATTTCATTTTTACACATCATCCGTTTTTATTTAAACCTCTAAAAAAAATTGATATAACATCCAATCCGAAATCACAAATTATTGAAAAACTTATTAAAAATAACGTCACACTTTTTTCTGCTCATACAAATTTAGATTTTACTAAGGACGGTGTAAGTTTTGAATTGGCAAAGGTTTTAGAATTACAAAACATAAAATTTTTAGTAAATCAAAATTCAAATCAACATAAAATTGTTGCATTTATTCCTCAAGAAAATATTGAAAAAGTTTCTGAAGAAATGTTTAAAGTCGGTGCCGGAATTATAGGCGATTATGAAAAATGCAGTTTCCAATTAAATGGAAAAGGAACTTTTTGGGGAAGTGAAAATACGAATCCCAATGTTGGTGAAAAGCAAAAGTTTGAAAAAGTTGATGAAGTAAGATTTGAAGTAATTGTTGATTCTTGGAATTTGAAAAAAGCAATTAGTACTTTAAAACAAAATCATCCTTATGAAGAACCGGCATTTGATATTTATGAATTGAAGAATGAAAATTTAAATTATGGATTTGGCGCGGTTGGAAACTTGAAGAAAAGTATGAATAAAGATGAATTTTTAAAATTTGTTTGTGAAAAATTAAAAACAGAAAATTTACGTTACTCAAATTTTGGAAATAAGAAAATAAATAAGATTGCAGTTTGCGGCGGAAGCGGATCCGATTTATTAGACTCAGCTATAAAAATTAAGGCTGATGCTTTTGTAACGGCAGATATTAAATATCATTCATTTCAAGATGCGGAAAACAAAATACTTTTTATTGATGCGGGTCATTATGAAACAGAAATTCATTCATTAAATGCTGTAAAAAGAAAATTAGAAAAATTAATTTCGGAAAAATCAGAAAACATAAAAATTTATAAATATTCCGGTTCAACTAATCCGGTAAAATATTTTAATAACAGAAGGAGTTAAATAAATTGATTAATCGATTATCAACACTTTTTGAGCTACAGTTAATTGACGATGAACTTGATACACTCCAAGAATTAAGGGGGGATTTACCAATTGAAGTCAACAGCTTAAACTCTCAAATTCAAACTATTAAAGAAACTATAAGTGTTAAAGAGGATGAAAAAAATTCTGCATTAGAAACAATAAAATCTAATGAAAATGAACTTGAGCGATTAAATTCAAGTTTGAAAAAATTTAAGACGCAATTGTATCAAGTCCGCAACAATAAAGAATACGACGCACTTACAAAAGAAATTGAACATTCTGAAGAAAAAATAAAAACGTTGGAAACCGAAAATACTGAACTTGAAAATAAAGTTCAGAAATTGAAAAATGAAATTCAAGAAGTTGAACCACAATTAAAAGATTTAACGGATGAAGTAAAAATTAAAGAAGAAGAACTAAAAACAATTATTAAAGCGAACGAAAGAGAAGAAACAAAATTAAATTCTAAAAGAGAAGAAGTTGCAGAAAAAGTAAGGAAATCTGATTACAATACTTACACAAGAATTAGAAAAGCTTTAGGCGGAAAAGCAGTTGCAACAATAAATAGAGGTGCTTGCACTGGATGCCACAATGTTGTTCCTCCACAAAGACAAATAGAAATTAGAACAAGCAGTAGATTATTTACTTGCGAATCTTGCGGTCGGCTTTTAGTCTCGCCAAACGTTGCCGTGGAAGTTAAAAAAGGATAATTGATTTAAGTAGAGACGCAAAGCAACGCGTCTCTATGATAAAATTCACTTTCTTAATATTTTTTAATTTAAACTTCTTGTGGCTCAATCCAAATACCATCTTCTTTAATTAAATCAATCAAACCATCAACAGCTTTTTCTGAGGAAATACTTCTTTTAATAACTTCTTTACCTCTGTAAAGAGTAATTTTTCCCGGACCCGAGCCGACATAACCATAATCCGCGTCAGCCATTTCTCCCGGACCGTTAACAATGCAACCCATTATTCCAATTTTTACACCTTTTAAATGTCCGGTTCTTTCACGAATTTTATTTGTAACTTCAACCAAATCAAAAAGCGTTCTTCCGCAAGAAGGACATGCAATATATTCTGTTTTAGAAATTCTAACCCTCGCGGCTTGAAGAATTCCGAACAAAGTTCTGTTAATTTCTTCAGTTGAAAATTTAACAGATTTATTTGTAAGCCAAACGCCGTCGCCAAATCCTTCAATAAATAAGCTACCTAAATCAGTTGCGGCAAATAATCTTAAATTTTCAAAAATATTTACACCATATTCGCGCTTTATAATTGTCGGTTGAGTAAAACCTAAATTTGCTAATTCAATAAAAATTCTTCTTTGCTCGGCTAATCCGTGATTATTATTTGTCGTAATTACAAAAACCACATTTTTAAGATTCTTTAATTGAATAAATTTTTCATCAAAAACATTTTCAATATCGATTTCAACAAAATTTAAAATGTTAGATATTTTTTGAGCCGATAAAAATTCCTCAAATTTAAACAATGGATGAAATTTATAATTAACAGAATTTTTCAACCAAGTTTTATAATTTTGAATAATGTCCAAACTTTCCGGCAAATTTGTATTAACATTTTGATCACCCGCAAAAATATAATCCGGTGCTTGATCGCCAATATTCCATTTATCTAAATCCGGTAAATAAGTTAAACCGAGTTTCTTCAAATAATCATTAACTATTTCTTTATCGGAAATTTCGGCGATTACGCGAGGTGAATTTTTATCTCCAAAATTATTTGTTGGATATGATGGAATTTTCAAATAACTAAATGGATCATAAGGAAGATTAATGATTTCGGGAATATCATTATGCGGAATTCGATTTGAGTATCTGTTAACCAAAGCAAGCGCAACGGGAATTTCATGTTCCGGTTCTTCAGTTAACGAAACTCTGATTGTATCACCTAATCCTTCTTCAAGCAAAGCTCCTATTCCAAGTGCAGATTTTATTCTTCCGTCTTCGCCGTCTCCAGCTTCCGTAACTCCAAGATGCAAAGGATAATTCATATTTTCAGAAATCATTTTGTTAACAAGTAATCTGTAAGCTTGTACCATTACTTGTGGATTGCTTGCTTTCATAGAAAGAA
Organism: Ignavibacteriota bacterium; assembly: GCA_016716225.1. Classification (NCBI taxonomy): domain Bacteria; kingdom Pseudomonadati; phylum Ignavibacteriota; species Ignavibacteriota bacterium. The sequence continues at coordinate 1,272,773 of JADJWT010000001.1, forward strand.
CAATTTGGTGATAATCTAAATCTTCGCAAATTCTTAAAAACTCAAGTGCGGATTCAACCATTCCAAGTGGAGTATCGCCGTATCTGCTCATAATTCTATCAGAAAGCGAACCGTGATTTGTGCCTATGCGCATTGCGGTTCCGTATTCTTTGCAGACTTTTACAAGAGGAGAAAATTTAATTCTTATTCTTTCAATTTCTTCTTCGTATTCAAAATCCGTGTAATCAATTTGTTGAAATTTCTTTTTATCAATATAATTTCCGGGGTTTACTCTAACTTTTTCAACAATTCTTGCAGCTTCTTCTGCTGCATTTGGAGTATAATGAATATCTGCAATCAGCGGAACATTAAATCCGCGTTTGCATAATTCATCTTTTATATTTTTCAAATTTTTTGCTTCATTAATACTTGGAGCTGTAATTCTAACTAATTCACATCCCGCATTTATCATTCTTATCGATTGTTCAACAGTTGCAATTGTATCCATCGTGTTTGTTGTTGTCATCGACTGAACTCGAATTGGATTTCCGTTTCCAATTAAAATATCTCCAACTTTTACTTCGCGGGTTATAAATCGGCTGTATTTAGTAAGTGAATTGCAATATTTAATTTCGTTCATTTTATATCTTTCAAAAAGTAATTTTTAAATATAACAAATTGAAAAATCCAATTGCACATTAACAATTTTAGATTTGAGATAATTTTATGTTATTTTATTAGTGCAAAACTTCCAAAATTGATTTTTAAACTTCGAAATTAAAATATGCGAATTCCCGAAAATACTATAGAAGAAATAAGAAGCTCGGCAAATATAGTTGATGTAATTTCATCATTTGTTGCGTTGAGAAAAAGAGGAAAAAATTTTATTGGATTGTGTCCATTTCACCAGGAAAAAACTCCTTCGTTTACTGTTAGCGAAGACAAGCAAATTTTCCATTGCTTTGGCTGCCACGCCGGCGGAAATGTTTACAAATTTTTAATGGATTACAAAAGTATTTCCTTTATTGAAGCAGTTCAAGAAATTGCGGAATCTGTTGGAATAAAATTAAATTTTGAAGAAGAGCAAGTTACATCTCAACAAAATGAATTAGAAGAACTTTATGAAATAAATGTTTTTGCGGCAAAGTATTTCAGCAACAATTTGCTTAATTCGGAAATGGGTGAAATTGCCCGAGATTATTTTAAATTGAGAAAAATAAAATTACAGACGCAAAAAACTTTTGGATTGGGATTTGCACCAAACGGCTGGGACCATTTTGTAAATTATGCAATTGAAAGTAAAATAAATTTGGAAAATGCAAAACTTTTGGGATTGATTGATTCAAAAGATGCCGGAAAATATTACGATAAATTTAGGGGAAGAATTATTTTCCCGATTTTTTCTCCCAACGGAAGAGTAATTGCATTCGGCGGAAGAGTTTTTCAAGGTGAAGAAAACATTGCTAAATATTTAAATTCTCCCGAATCAACAATTTATCTAAAAAGAAAAAGTTTGTACGGATTGTTTCATTCAAAAGATGAAATAAGAAAATTAGATAAAGCAATTCTTGTTGAAGGATATATGGATTTGATTGCTTTATTTCAAAACGGAATTAAAAATGTTGTTGCGTCTTCGGGAACTTCTCTAACTGATGATCAAGTAAAACTACTTTCCCGATATACGAAAAATGTAACCGTAATTTTTGATGCAGATACAGCCGGATTGAAAGCTGCAATGCGCAGTATAGAAATTTTACTAAAGCAAGATTTTGATGTTTCAATGTTAAGTTTGCCGCAAGGTGAAGATCCTGATTCATTTATTACAGAATATGGAAAAGAAAGTTTTGAAGATTTGTTAAAAACTTCACAGAACTTTTTGGAATTCCAAACATCTCAATACGAAGCTGAGGGAATGTTCGAAAATCCCACAACCGAAGCGGAAGCCATACGGGAATTGGTTAAATCCGCTGCGTTTGTAAATGATGAATTAAAGCGAAGTTTATTAATTCGTTCGATTTCAAGAAAATTCAATTTGCGCGAAAAATTAATTGAAACAGAGTTGAACAAATTTCTTAAGCAAAATAGAAGTAATGAACAAAATTCCGAACAAAAAATTGTTAAAACCGGAAAGCCAAATTCTCAAATAAAATCTGAAATTAATTCACAATTATTGAATTTGGAAAAAGAATTAATTCATCTTTTATTTGATGGGGAAGAAGAAATAATTGGAAAAATATTTGATGCAATTCTGCCCGAAGATTTCACAAATAATTCTTTAAGAAAACTTGCTGAAATTGTATATGATTCATATATAAAAGGAAATTTTAATTTAGCAGATGTAATTGAAAAAATTGATGAAGAAAAACTTAAAAATTATGTTCTTACAATTACACTTGGAGAATATCAAATTAGCAGTAATTGGGATGAAAAATCGAGCAGCGGAAAAGTTGAAAAAGATCCTTTAAAATTTGCAAATGATACAATTAAAAAATATCAATTGATTAAAATTGATGAGCAAATTAAGTTAAATGATATGAAAATTGAAAATCTTGGAAATGATCCAGAAGTATTAAATATTATGAAAGAAAATGATGAATTGAGAAAAGAAAAATTAACACTTTTTAAGAGTTGAGAGAATGAATAAGAAATCAAATATTTTTGAAATTAATACAAGAGTTTGGTTAAGAAGATTTTACGATGGAACAAAGAGAGCAACTTTAAAAGATATTCCGCAAGAATATTGGTATGATCTTTATCAAAAAGGATTTAATTACATTTGGCTTATGGGAGTTTGGAAAACAAATGAAAGTGTAATTAAGGAATATTGTTTTGAACCCGGTTTAATTGGAGATTACGGAAAAGCTTTGAAAGATTGGAATGAAAAAGATGTAATCGGCTCGCCATATGCTATTGATAGTTATGAAATAAATCCGTTGATTGGAACAAAGGAAGAAATTATAGAAATAAAAAATTATTTAAATTCGTTAGGAATAAAATTAATTCTAGATTTTGTATCAAATCATTTCAGCGCACACAGCTCTTTAATCGAAACAAATCCCGAATTATTTTTATCTGCCAACGAAGATTTTCTGCAAAGAAATTCATATACATTTTTCAAATCAAAAAATTCACAAATATTTGCACATGGAAGAGATCCGTTTTTTCCGGCTTGGCAAGATACAATTCAAGTAAATTATTTTTGCGAAAGTACAAGAAATTGGATGATTGAAACTTTAAAAAACTTAACAAATTTATGTGATGGCGTTAGATGCGATATGGCAATGCTTTCTTTGAATAATGTTTTTGAAAATACTTGGGGCGGCGTAATTTCTCATAACAATTTTCCCAAACCCAAAAATGAATTTTGGGAAATCTGCATAAAAGAAATTAAGCAATTAAATCCAAATTTTATTTTAATTGGTGAAGCTTATTGGGATTTGGAATGGGAACTTCAAAAACTTGGTTTTGATTTTACTTACGATAAAAGATTATTAGATAGAATTAGAATAGAAAACGTTGGTGAAATTAAAGCACATTTAATGGCAGATAAATCATTTCAAGAAAAATCAGTTAGATTTATTGAAAACCACGATGAAGAAAGAGCAATATCATCTTTGGGTATTGAAAAATCAAAAGCAGCTGCAATAATAATAAATACAATTCCGGGAATGACATTTATACACGATGGACAAATTGAGGGAAAAAAAATAAAACTTCCCGTTCAACTTGGAAGAGAACCGATTGAAAAAGAAAATCCCAGTTTAATGGAATTCTATGAAAAACTTTTGAGAATTACATCATCAGAAGTATTTAAATATGGAAATTGGGAATTGCTAAATCCAATACCATCTTGGGTTACAAACAATACATATCATAATATTCTTGCTTGGAAAATTACTTTCGAAGAAAGAAAAAGACTTATTGTTATAAATTTTTCTAAAACAGTTTCACAATGTAGAATAGAATTAAGTTTGAATAATTACCCCACAAAATTTAAACTTAAAGATATTTTGAATTACAAAACATATTTTAGAAAAACAGAAGAAGTTTTGAACGAAGGATTGTTTATTGAATTAGGTCCATTTAAAAGTCATATTTTTTCTTATTAAAGTAATACTTTTTTATCCGAATTTTTGTAACTTCGCATCGAAAATTTCTTTATTAATTCTTGCTATAATTTAATTTTTCTATAAATTATTATTTTTAAGATTAATAAAGTAAAATTAGGGGGATTTTCTTAAAAGCGTAATTTAAAAACAATATCGTAACGCTTTTATTTTAATTATTTTTAAAATTAATAAGGATCCCCCATAATGGAAGATAACAATGAAATTCCACAAAATCCTTTTCGTTCTTTAGATCAATATTTAGAATGCCAAGATTATAGTGGTGAAGATGGTTTTTTCAAATTCGAACAAAACAACAAATATTATTTCGCATTAAACTTCAACGGAAAAACATTTCTCAGATCACAAAGTTATTCAACAGAAATTGCACGAAATAACGGAATTAATTCAATTCACCGAAATGCACTTCTTGATGAAAGATGGATTAATTCTAAAACATCAGATAGTAAATTTTATTACAGTTTAATTGCTGGGAACAAGCAAGAAATAGCAAGAAGCTGTTATTATAATTCTGAAGAAGAAATGCAGAATGATTTAAATTGGGTAAGAGGTGAAAACTCAATTATTGGAATTGGTGCAACCGAAATTGATGGAGTATGGTACTCTGCGGTAAGTCTATTAGAAATGAATAAAGTTGAAAATAATATCGAAAACAAAATTGAAAATTTGGAAATTTCGAAAAATTTAAAAACTGAAAAAGAAGAAATACAAAATGAAATTATATTAGATAAAATTGAAAATCCGAATGCAAAAATTGCTGGAGAAATTACTCCGGCGGTTATTGAGAAAAAAGGCGGATGCGGAAAATTATGGATCTGGATTTTATTGGCTGCTTTGCTGATAACACTTTGTATAATTTTTTGCAGAGAATGCGGCGGGTCAACAAAAATATCGGATTCTAGAATTTTGAAAAAACAAAATGTTGAAAAAATAAATTCTGAAAGAAAAATTGATAATTCTGTTGAAGAAATAAGCACTTCCAAAGAAATTGAAAAAGAAAATTTTGCTGAATATAATAATTCTGAAACAAATTTAATTATGCAAAATGCGCTTATAACTCAAACATCTTTTTCTATTAACGAAATTAATAATGATTTTGAAAAAAATAATTTTTCTGAAATCTCAAAAAGTAAGTTGGATGAAATTTCCGAATTTCTAAAAAATCATAATGAAATAAATATAGAAATACATGGGCACACTGACGATTCAAAATCGGACCAGCTAAGTAAAAATATTTCATTACAAAAAGCAGAGATGATAAAAAAATATTTAGTTGAAAAAGGAATTAGCGAAATAAAATTACGAGCAATTGGATTTGGTGAAAGATTTCCAATTGCAAGCAATTTAACAGAAGAAGGAAAAGTTAAGAACAGAAGAATTGAATTTAAGTTTGTTGAGTAATAAATTACTAATAATTATTTAACTCCAAATATAATTCAAACCGATTTATAAATCAGATTCCACATTTTTTATTCATATCTTTACAAAATGAAAAATCAGACTGAAATTTTACTTCCGGGATTGGGAGAACAATTAAATTTTTTATTTTCTCGAATTAATATTGATGATAAAAATATTCTTGTAATAGGTTCAAATTCCGGTGAAATTGCAAAAATATTTTCTGGTAAAAATTCCAAACAAATAGAATTAATTGTTGAAGATTACGAATCGTTAATAACAACAAAATTAGTTTTAGATAAAGTAAAAAATATAAATACCAAAATAATGTCTTTTGAACATACTGATTTTATTGATCATCAGTTTGATTTGATTTATGCGCAAGCATCAATTTCAAATTCAAACAGAAAAAATATTGTTAAAGAAATTAAAAGAATTTTAAAACCGGATGGAGTTTTTTGTGTTGGAGAAATTGTAAAACTTCAAAACATAATTCCAACTTTTGTTAATGATATTTTTGAAACTTCAGATATTGATCCAATTGAAAAAAAGGATTTAGAAAAATTTTATACTGAACGAAATTTTGTGATATCGGATTCAAAAGATTTATCGAAAAGTTTAAGTGAATTTTATTTAACAGTTGCGGAATTATCAAAATCAAAAATGAAAGATTTGTCTGAAAATGAAAAATCTTATTACAAAAAATATTTAAATCAAATTAAACACGAAAGTCATTCGTTCTTAAAATTAGGTGCCGATAAGTTTATTGGTTTTAAAACTTTAATAATTAAAAAGAAATGAAAAAAAACGATATAGTTGAACTTAAAATAGAAAATTATGCATTTGAAGGAAAGGGCATTGCGCGTATTAACCAATCGCAGCTTGATCATGTTAGCAATGATGTTGATAAAAAGTATGTAATATTTGTGCATAATTCTTTTCCCGGCGATATTGTAAATGCAAGGATATTAAAATTAAAAAAATCATACGGCGAAGCTAAAACTGTTGAAGTAATAAAATCTTCTAAAGACAGAATAAAACCGAAATGTAAACATTACGGAATTTGCGGCGGATGCAAACAGCAAGATTTAAATTATGAAATTCAGTTAAAGTATAAACATGAGCAAGTAAAAGATATTTTTGAGCGGCTGGGCGGATTTAGTGAATTTGAAATGCTTCCAATTTTAGGCTGTGAAAATATTTTTCATTACAGAAACAAAATGGAATTTTCGTTTACTCCGCAAAGATGGCTAACCGATGAAGATTTAAAAAATGAAATAATAAATGATAAAGAATTTGCACTTGGTTTTCACGTTCCAAAAGTATTTAGCAAAGTTATAAATATTGAAGAATGTTTTTTACAATCTGATAACGCAACAGAAATTTTAAATTTCACAAGATATTTTTTTAAACAAAAAAACATACCAATATTTTCAACAATTAATTACGAAGGTTTTTTGCGAAATTTAGTTTTGCGTGAATCATTTAATCTGAATCAATTTATGGTAAATTTGGTAACATCTTCTGAAAATGATGAATTGATTAATAATTATTCCGATGAACTTAAAAGTAATTTTCCATTCATAACAACTATAGTAAATAATATAAATCTGAAAAAATCTCAAACAGCATTTGGTGATTATGAAAAAGTTTATTTTGGCAACGGACTAATTCATGATAAAATTGGAAAATTTAAATTCAGAATAAGTGCAAATTCTTTTTTCCAAACGAACACTTTGCAAGCAGAAAAACTTTATGAAACTGCTTTAGATTTTGCAGAATTTAAAGGTGATGAAATAGTTTACGATTTATATTCCGGCGCCGGAACAATTGCAATATTTATTTCGGAAAGAGTTCAAAAAGTTTATGGATTTGAATCTGTTAGATCAGCAGTAAAAGATGCCAAAATAAATTGTGAAATTAATAATGTTAAAAATGTAGAATCATTTGAAGTTGATTTAAACAAATCATTTCTCCCAATTTTAGAAAATTATAAAATTCCAAAACCGGAAATTATTATTACAGATCCACCAAGAGCGGGAATGAATGCGAAAACTGTAAATGATATTTTGGAGTTGGAACCGAAAAAAATTATTTATATAAGTTGTAATCCTTCAACGCAAGCGAGAGATATAAAATTACTTTGTGAAGAAAAATATAAACTTGTAAAAATTCAACCAGTTGATATGTTTCCGCAGACTTTCCATATAGAAAATGTGGCATTATTGATAAAGTGCTAATTTAATATTGAATATAAATATTTTGTATTTTTTGATTAACTAAATCTTATTACTATCATGATATTTCAAATTGTAATTCAAGTTTTTTTATTAATAATTTTTTCTTCATTTATAATTTTTTTATGTAAGCAGTTAAAAATAAAGCAACCAGAAAAACCAGTTAAAAAAACTTGTATTTTAATTAGCTTTTTATCTGCAATTGCGTGGTTTATTATTGCGCAAATTGTTTGGGTTATTACTTCAATTCAAATGTCGGGAAGTTAAGCTAATTCAATTCCTCATTCAAATCCATAGAAGTTAATTTTATTGCGTTTGCTTTTTGCGGATAAGTTTCAATTGTGCAGTTTGTTTCAATTTCATAAACTAAATCAAGATATTGAATTGTTACACTTAAATTTCTATCAATTTTAAAAGCTGGCGGAATTATTCCTTCATTTTCCGGTTTATAAAGAATGCTGTCAATTTCAATAAAAAATCCGCAGCCGCCAGTATCATAATCACCAGTCCAAATTAATTTTGCATCTGTTTCGTATATCACCTCATTTTCATCTTCACAAGAAATTGAAAAAATTCCTATAATCGCAATAATGTATAAAAATAATTTATGTTTCATTTTATAATCAAAAATAGTTGGAAAATTAAATTTCATTAATTACACTTTCAAATTATACAAAGTTTATGAAATATTCTTGAATAGAATTCCACTTTATCTTTTGTTAAGTTTTACAATAAAATAAATATAATTTAAGGAAAATATAATGAGGAAATTTTTTTCGTATAAAATATTGTTTTTATCAATTTTATTATTAATTCTGAGCAATTCAATTTTTCATTCTAAAGAGAAAATTTCTACAATTCCGGATGGTGTTACAATTTACCAACTTGATAACGGAATTCAAGTTTTGCTGATTGAAAAACCTTCTTTACCAATGATTGGAATAAATACATTAGTAAAAGTCGGCTCTGCTTATGAAGGTTTTGCAACAAGCGGAATGAGTCACATGCTTGAACATTTATTGTTCAACGGAACTTCTAAAATGACGCAAAAGGAATTGTATGATGCAACTGATAAAATTGGCGGATACAATAATGCAAATACTGCTGAATTTTATACCAATTTTATGATGGTAACACCTTCGGAAAATATTATTGAAGGAATGAAACTTCAAGCTGGAATGTTATTTGATTCAACACTTCCAGAAGATAAATTTGAAAAAGAAAAAGGAATTGTTCTTGAAGAAATTGCGAAAAGTTTGGGAAATTCAAGCGAGCAAATTGAACGAAATATTTTATCAATAATTTACAAAGGTCATTCACTTTCGCTGCCTACTTTAGGAACTTACGAAACTATTAAAAATATGAACAGAAACGATGTTTATAATTTTTACAAGAATTATTATGTGCCGAATAATATAATTATAAGTGTTGTGGGAAATTTCAAATCAAGTGAAATGTTAAAAAATATCAATGAAATTTATGGAAAACAAAAACCCGGAATTATTTCCGAAGCAAATAATATAGGATTGAAAACCGGTTTTGATGTGATTCCGAATTTGCAAAATGGAGAAAAAGTTTTTCACAGATTTTATGCTGGGGAGAAAACTCAATTACAAATTATCTTCAATTTGCCGAATCCAAATAATTTAGAATTTTTCGAAAGTTTGAATTTAATTCTTGATAACGAAAGTGAAAATATTAAATCAAATTTAAACAAGTTTTTTGCAGATGAGGTTGATGGTTTGGAATTTAAAATAAGAGAATTTAAAATTAAAAATTATTTACAGACAACTTTAATCCTCAATTCCGAAAAAAATCTTAACGGAATAAAAGATTCTTTAATTTCGTTATTAAATTCCTTAAATCTTACACTTTCAAAAGAAATTATAGAAACAGAAAAAATAAAAGCTCAGACTGAGTTTCAGCAGAATATTGAAAAACCACATATGTTTGGAATTTACAACGCTGCTAATCTTTCGCAATATGGAATTGAATCAATTCTAAATTCATACACTGGAGAAGGATTTATTTTTGCTGCAGAAGAAGTAAACAAAATTAAATTTTGCGAAAATCCACTTGTGATAATTCATCATGCAAATTCTACTTCAAAAGAAACCGCCAACATTTCAAATCAATTGCCAATTTTATTTGAAAATAAGAGTGGAGCAGAAATAATAGCAAAACAAAATCCCGGAAGTGGTTTGTTGGCAATTCATTATTTATTCAAGAATAAAGCTGCGTATGAAGAAAAATATGGAAAAGATGCTGCAAAAATTTTGCATGATATTTTTGGCGAGCGAATGAAAAATTCAGAAATCCAAAAACAAAGTTTAAAGTTTGGATTTCAATTTACTGTAAATGACAATCCTTTTATTCCAATGGATAATATTTATCTAAGTCAGGAATTTGGTTACATAAGAGTTGAAGGTTTGGGTGATAACATTGAAGAAGCTATAAAATTTTTAAATGAACAAATGTTAAATTTTATTCCAACTCAAGAAGAATATGCAAAAGTTTCCGGAAAATCAAAAATGCCAGCTATGATGGGACATGGAAACCCATCGCAAAAAATGTTTGAAAAAAAATTAGAAACAATTTTATACACAGAAGAAAAATTCAATCCGAGCAAGACAGAACTTACTTTTGAGCAATTGTTGGAATTTGCGAATTATTATTTTCATCCAAGTAACATTATAATATCTGTGGTTTCAAAAGAAACACCGGAAAACATTAACAAATATTTTTCCAGTTTTAACAAACCTAATTTTGATAACGCAATAAATAATTCGGCTTATGAAAAACAATTTAAAGAAATACTGGAACCAATAAATTTTGAAGAAACTTTAGGCGGTGAACAATCATTTATTTATTATGGATTTCAGAAAAAAATCGAGCCAAATGAAAAAGCTGATTTGGAAGTTTTATCAATGTTAATTTCTGATAAAATAATTTTTGATGTTCGCGAAAAACAAGGAATGGCTTACCGAATGAATGCTGGAATTGAAATTAGAAACGACAAAGCAATGTTCAATATTAATTTAGGCACACGACCTGAAAATATTGAAAAGCTAATTCCGCAATTAGCAAATTTCTTTACTGAAAAATATTTGGGAAAAATTACTCAAGATGAAATTGATAAATCAGTAAATATGTATTTGGGAAAAATGATGTTCCGAAGACTTTCAAGCATTAACCAAGCTTACTATTTAGGTCATTCAAAATATTTTTATAGTGATATATTTTATGATTCAAAATCAATTGAGAATATAAAAAATGTTAAAGCAGATAATGTAATTGCTGTTGCAAAAAAATATCTAAAAGTTGAAAATCCAGTTAAAATAATAGTGAAATAAAACTTTAAGAATTTTTATTTATTACGGTTTACAACAAATCATAGTTAGCATAAAAAACTTTGTTAAATTTTATAACTTGGAAATAAAATGAAATTAGAAAAACTTTTATTATTCATAATATTTTTTACTATTTCTCTCTTTGCGCAAGAAACAAAAATTCATCATAAACTTTATGTAAAAATAAATCCTACAAATTCACATATAGAAGTTATAGACGAAATTTTGATAAAGAAAGATTTGCTGAATAGAGAAATAATATTTTCACTAAATAATAATCTTAACTTAAAATACGAAGGAAATGAAATAAATATTTCGTTGCTGGAAAAATCTGTCTCAACAGAAGATATTGGAATGGATCGCGACGATATTGAAGAAAAATTCGATTTAAAAATAAATAAATATATTATTTCAGATTTTGACAAAAGCAAAGATTTAAATTTTGCAATTAAATATTCCGGCAAAATTGAATCTCCGATAAAACAAAGTGAAGAAAATTATCAGCGAGGATTTAGCGAATCACCAGGAATTATAAGCGATTTAGGAATTTATTTAGCTGGATCAACTTACTGGATTCCAACAATAAAAGATGAATTATTGAGTTTTGAATTAACTACGGAATTACCAAAAGATTGGAAAACTGTAAGTCAAGGTAATAGAATTGAAGATAAAGTTGAAAATAATTTTCATTTTGATATTTGGGATTCACCAACTCCGCAAGAAGAAATATTTTTAGTTGCTGCAAAATTTAATGAGTACAAATATTCCACCGGATCTGTTGATGCATTTGCATTTTTGAGAACTCCCGATGAAAGCATTGCAAATAAATATTTAGAAACCACAGCTCAGTATTTGGAAATGTATCGACAATTAATTGGACCATTTCCATACACAAAATTTGCACTCGTAGAAAACTTTTGGGAAACCGGTTACGGAATGCCTTCATTTACTTTACTTGGAGAAAAAATAATTCGCTTTCCGTTCATTTTACATTCATCATATCCGCACGAACTTTTGCATAATTATTGGGGAAATAGCGTTTATGTCGATTTTGAAAAAGGAAATTGGTGCGAAGGTTTAACTGCATACATGGCAGATTATTTGATAAAAGAACAGCGCGGACAAGCCGAAGAATACAGAAGATCAACTTTGCAAAAATATTCTGACTATGTAAAATCAAACAATGATTTTCCGCTTAATAAATTTTTGTCCCGACACGATGCCGCAAGCGAAGCAATTGGTTATGGAAAATCTCTTATGGTTTTTCATATGTTAAGAAATTTAGTTGGTGATGAAAATTTTACAAAGTCATTCCAAGTTTTTAATAGAAATAACAAATTCAAAAAAGCTTCTTTTGATGATATCAGAATATCATTTGAGGAAACAACAGGAAAAGATTTAAAATGGTTTTTTACGCAATGGATTGAAAAAACCGGAGCTCCAAAATTAAATTTAGAAAATGTTAAAGTTGAACAATTTGGAAATGTATTTAATTTGAATTTCAATTTAAAACAAATTCAAGATGGCGAAAATTTTAGAATTAATGTTCCTGTTGCAATAATTACCTCAAATGGAATTGAAATTGAAAATTGCGAATTGAATGACAAAGAAGGAAAAATATCTTTTACACTTAAGTCCGAACCATTGAAAATATTGGTCGATCCTCAATTTGATGTTTTTAGAATTTTGGATCCGAATGAAATTCCAGCGGCATTATCAACAGCTTTTGGTGCAGAAAAAACTTTAGTGATTTTACCAAATGATAATGATAAGAAATTTAAAACTTATCAAAATTTTGCAAGTCAATGGATTAAAGGAAATGAAGAAAAGTTTGAAATAAAAAATGATAATGAAATTGAAAAAGTACCATCCGATAAAGCTGTTTGGATTTTAGGGGAAAATAAATTTCAGTCAATTGTTAATAATTCATTATTACAATTTAATTCGGAAATCGCTAAAGACTCAATAAAATTTGAATCGAAATCACATTCGAAAAATAATAATAGTTTTATTTCATCAATAAAAAATCCGGAAAATATTAATAACGCAATTGTTTATTTATCAATAGGAAACGAAAAAGCAGATTCCGGTTTAGTTAGAAAACTCCCCCATTATGGAAAGTATAGTTATTTAACTTTTGAAGGAAACGAACCGACCAATATTGATAAAGGTCAATGGCAAGTTTTAAATTCACCACTTTTAAAAGTTTTTAATCAAAAAGTGAAAAGTCCAGAATTTAAAACAAAACTAAGAAAAGCATTAGCAGAATTAGCTCCAGTTTTTTCATCAAAAAGAATGATGGAACATATTTCGTTTCTCGCTTCTGATGAAATGAAAGGAAGAGAATTAGGAAGCAAAGAATTAGATAATGCGGGAAATTATATTTCAGAGAAATTTAAAGAATTCGGACTTTTTCCCGGAAGCGATGACGGAAGTTATTTTCAAACATTTGAAAAAGCATTTCATGGAAAAGGAAATTTGCAAATTAAAAATGTAATCGGAATTATTCCCGGAACAAATCAAAATTTAAAAGAAGCAGTTGTAATTTCTGCACATTATGATCATTTAGGTTTGGGATGGCCCGATGTTAGAAAAGGAAATGAAGGACAAATTCATAATGGTGCGGATGATAACGCAAGCGGAGTTTCAGTATTGTTGGAATTAGCAGAAGTTTTGGGAAAATCGTTAAAACCAGCACGAACAATTATTTTTATCGCTTTCAGCGGAGAAGAAGCAGGTTTAGTTGGATCAAAATATTTTGTAGAGAATTATAAGAAATTTACATCTGATAAAATATTTGCAAATTTAAATTTTGATACAGTTGGAAGATTACACGGTAAGAAAATTATGATTTTAAATTCAAATACTGCTCGCGAATGGAAATTTATTTTTATGGGAACGGAATATACAACCGGTATTGGTTCCGAATTGATTACGCAAGAATTAGATGCAAGCGATCAAGTTGCATTTATTGAAAAAGGAATTCCTGCAGTTCAATTTTTCAGCGGACCAAATGAAGATTACCACAAACCTTCGGATAAAATTGAAAAAATTGATGCTGATGGTTTGGTAAAAGTAATTACAGTAGCAAGAGAAACTTTGGTTTATTTGGCAGATAGAGAAGATGCGATGAATTTTATTGGTGAAAAGTCAAATGTGAAAAGTGAATTGGCAGAAGAAAATAAAACAAAAAAAGAAGGAAGAAAAGTTTCAACGGGAACAATGCCGGATTTTGCTTATTCCGGTGAAGGCGTAAAGGTTGCGGCAATTTCTGAAAATTCACCCGGAGCTAAAGCTGGATTATTGATTGGAGATATTATTAAAAAGGTAAATGGCAAGGATTGTAAAAATTTGAAAGAATATTCTGATATGCTAAAAGAACATCAACCCGGAGATGAAGTAACATTAACAATTGATAGAAATGGAAATATTGAAGAAGTAAAATTAATTTTGGCAGAAAGATAAATTATTTATTCCAATTTAAAGAAGCTTTTGCAATTTGATTATCAATATCAGAAATGAAAGCTTCTTTTTTTGATTCGCTAGAAAACAAATATAATTTTCCTTTATATACATGAAAAATTTTCGGATCGCAAGGATAAGCAATATTTTTTGTAACTAAGTAACCGCAATATCCACCGAATTGAGGAATATATTTTTGTGGATTTGATTTAAATAATTTTTTATTTCCAGATGTGCTGAACAGCCAATTAAATTCATCCCATTTAAGCGAATAAAAGCTTAACCCTTTTTGTATTTTTTTTTCATTTATATATTTAATTACATCATATCCGTTTAATACAATATTTGCCTGCTTAAAATACTTTGTATGAATTTTTAAAGGAATATATGAAACGGAAAATCCAAATCGTGCAATAACAATAATTATTGCCGCAAAAAATGCTAAATAGAATAAATATTTGAAAAGTTTTCCGAACATTAAATTTTCTTATTTGTTAAAATATTATCGACTATTAAGTTGAAAGATTTATGGAATGTCAATAAAAATTATACGATATCGTTTATTGAGCTGTAATCCGAATCAAAAAGTCGCTTAAAATTTCTTATTGCAAAGGAATCCGTCATTCCCGATAAATAATCGCAAACCAATCTGGCTCTAATATTTTGATCTTTTTCATTTCTAATTAATTTATCAGTAAACTCCGGTAAAAGTTTCATTGGCTGAATTGAGATTATATAATTTTCTTCAAGAGCTTTAAAAATGTTTGTTAACATTTTATCACCCTTAAATTCCATTTGATGTATTTGAGCAGATTTAAAAACTAATTCAACTGCAATTCTTTTATATAAATTAACTTTTTCTTGAAATTCATGTTCGATTAATAAATTATATTTATAACGATTTGTCAATTTTGATAAATCGGAATTTGAATTTTCTAATTTGCACGCATGAATAAAATCACCAATTTGCGAACCAAATTTTTGCTTGAATTTATCATCCTTAATCCATTGAATAATTTCATCAATAAAATTAATCTGCAAGTTTGATAAAGAATTTAAATTATTTTCTTTCCAATGATGAAGTTTATAAATATTTATAAATCCGCCGGAAATACTATCAACCAAATCATTTATTGCGTAAGCAGTATCATCAGCCCAATCCATAATTTGACATTCAATACTTTTTAAAGAATTTAATTCTTTACCGGGATTAAGATTAAGAGTATGGTTAATATTATTAGAATTAATATCAAACGTAAAATCTAAAAACTCTTTTTGATAGTCATAAATAAAATGATTTTCCGGATTTTCTAAATCTCCGTATAAACTTTTATATTTTAAAATGCTGTCGATAAAAGCTCGTGTTGGATTCATTCCCCTTCTATCATTTTCATTCTTGTAAAAAATTTCAGTAATCAATCTTAAAGTTTGAGCATTGCCTTCAAAACCGCCGTAATCTTTCATCAATTTATGCAAAGTTCTTTCTCCAGCATGACCAAAAGGAGGATGTCCCAAATCGTGTGTTAAACAAGCAGATTCAACCAAATCCGAATCAATATAAAAATTTTCATTCAAAATATTTTGCTGGGAATGCAAAAGATAATTACAAATTGATCTTCCAATTTGTGCAACTTCAATTGAGTGAGTTAAACGCGTTCTATAATAATCATATTCACCGGGAAGAAAAACTTGGGTTTTCCCTTGTAAACGTCTAAACTCAGAAGAATGAATTATTCTGTCTCTATCAATTTGAAATGGCGAACGATAATCTTGGCGATCGCTTTTTTTTATTCTTTCAATATCAAAATCTGAGTAAAAGTTGTTTTTCATCAGCAAAAATTATTTAGTGTTTTTAAATTTATAAAATAAACTTGTTGAATAAAATTACAGTAAAACTTAATTTGTATTCGATTCAAAGTAAAAATAATCAAAAACCAGTTTCAGAATTTTAAGGAATTTTAAAATGGCTTGGATAAAACAAGTAAATGAAAAAGATGCAGATGGTAAATTAATGGAAGTTTACGATGAATTGTTAAATGCTCGCGGCAAAGTTTCCAACATTATGAAAGTTCATAGTTTGGATGCAAATACGATGAAACATCATTTGGATTTGTATTTATCAATTATGTTTAATGAATCGAACATTTCCCGTGAAGAAAAAGAGTTAATTGCTGTCGTTGTTTCATCGTTAAATAATTGCAGTTATTGTATTCATCACCATGCAGAAGCATTAAAAAGTTTTTGGGATGATGAAGTAAAAATAAATATGTTGATTAGCGATTATAAATCAATTGAATTTCCGATACGCGTTCATGCAATTTTAAATTATGCAGAAAAATTAACAGTAACTCCCGGATTAGTAAACGAATATGACGTCCAGAATTTGAGAATTCACGATTTAAGCGATGAAGATATTTTGAATGTAAATTTAATTGTGAGCTATTTTAATTTTGTTTCACGAATTGCAAATGGTTTGGGAGTTGAAACTTCTGAAGATGAAGCGAAAGGATATAAATATTAATTTTTAACGATTTTTTACGTAAATTAAAAAGATGCCGTCTTTTAAAAAGATGGCATCTTTAGTTTTAAACTCAAATTTTAAAAAACTACTTTTTTCCTCAAGCTGAAGCTTGAGGCTACATTTTAAACACTTAAATTAATTTTCGGGAAAAGTTTAATTTTGGTTTTTATTGAATTTGAGATTAAACAATGCTGTTCAGCTTTATGAACTATTCTTTCAGCTCTCTCTAAATCTTTTTCAGCGGTTACAGAAACTTCCGGATATAATTCAATTTCGGTAATCATAAATCCATTTTCAACTTTTTCCAATTTTCCTTTAGCTTTACTCGTAAAACTAGAAAATTCTAATTTTGAGTTTTCAGCAATTGCTAGAAAAGTTGTCATTAAACAAACATTTACTGAAGCAACAAATAAATGTTCGGGCGACCAAACATTTGGAACTCCTTTTGTAAATTGCGGCGGAGTTGCAACTTCAATATCATGTAAAGTTGGTTCGCTTAAAATTCCTTTTCTGCCTTCGGTCCAAGTTACTGTAGTTTCATAGAAATGTGCGTTATCCATTTTTTTCCTTTAATCCTAAAACTGATAATAATCTATTGTGCCCTTCGTTATCAAGTTCAACATTATATTTTTTGTAAAAGCTGATTGTTGATTCAACCGAATCAAAATATTTTTGACAACTCGGACAATTTTCTAAATGATCTTTAATATTTACACATTTAGGTGAATTTAAATCTTCGCCTAAACTATCACAAATGTGACTCATAACTTCTTTGCAAGAAACATTTTGATTTTTCATATATGTAAAGTCTTGTTTAATTCATTTCTTAAAAATGCTCTCGCTCTGTGCAAACGAGATTTAATTGCCGGAACCGATAAATTTACAATTTCGCTTGTTTCGCTTGTAGATAATCCCTCAACATCTCTAAGCATAAATACTACTCGATATTCTGGAGGAAGTTTTTCAACTGCATCATCAAGCAATTTTTTAAGTTCAGAATTTTCAGTTAATTTTTCCGGAGAAAATTTCCAGTCGGCAACATTTTTATCTTCAATTAATCCGTCTTCATTTTCCAAATTAACATAATCATATTTTTTTTGTGATCTTGCAAGCATTAAACAATGATTACTTACAATTGTATATAACCAAGTTGATAATTTAGAATTTCCGGAAAATTGATTTAAAGATTTAATCATGCTTAGGAACGTTTCCTGCATTGTATTTTCTGCACGTTCTTTGTTTCTGCAAATTTTAAATGCAAAATTGTAAACAGTCTGCTCATGATTTTTAACTAATTGAGCGAGAGAATTTCTATCACCTTTTATTGCATTTTCTATTAATTGCTCTTCTGTAACGTTGTTTGATGTATCGATCATAAAAAAGATTCATTCCCCGTCTATTGATTTCCACAAATACATGCACGCATAAGTATTATAAGGATTCCAATTTTTCTTTTTAGCTAATTTAATAATTTCTTCACCAGTTGGTAAATTTTTAAGGTTGTAATTTAACATAATTGCTTTTTTTATTCCAAGATCACCAATCGGTAAAACATTTTTTCTTCCCAGCACAAACATTAAAAACATATGAACTGTCCAAGTTCCAATTCCCTTAACTTTTGTTAAAGTTTCTATAATTTCTTCATCTGATTTTGATCCGATATTTTTAAGAGAAATTTTTTGCTCAATAATTTGATTTGCCAAATCTTTAACATATTTTGCTTTTGCATTTGATAATCCAAGCGAACGTAGAATTTCAAAATCAGTTTCATTTACCAATTCTGGAGTTGGAAAATTATTAAAATATTTCAGAAATCTTCCTCTAATTGCACTTGCAGATTTTACGGAAAGCTGTTGACCAACAATTGAATTGCAAAGTTGAATAAAATAATTTCGTCTTTTTTTAAGATAAATAGGTTTATACTTTTTCATTAAGTTATAAATTGATACATCTTTTGCCAAAAAGTGCTTGACAGCACAATTATATTCATTAATTTCATTCATATCAAAAAGTTAAAATTGGGTTTAAAATGGACCAAGAATCAATATCAGCTTTGCAAAGCAATAATTTACTTAAAAATGCAGATATTTCCAGATTGAACTTAGAAAAAATTAATGGAAAACTTCATACTATTAATGGTGGTGAAGTTTTATACAGAGAAGGAGATTTGGCAAATTCTATTTTTTTGGTTGTAAATGGTGAAATAAATCTTCTAAAAAAAAATAACAAGTCCAAATCAAAATCAATAATTTATGCTGATAATGAATTTTTCGGCGGAAAAGAATTACTTAAAAATATTAACAGATGTTCAACTTCAATTTCTTTAACAGATTCTTATTTAATTGAATTGACAAAAGAAGAAATTGATTATTTAATTAAACAAGATGAAAAAATTATTACCAACATTGAGGAACATGAGTTTGAGATAGAATACAAGCCAGAGTTTACGCAATTTTCGCAAAATAATTATGAAGAAGAATTAGATGAAGAATCGGAAATTCTTGAAGATTTTATAAATGAATATAACATTGATGATATTTTAAATTCTATTGATGAACAAGAAAAAGTTATCATGGATAATTATTCTCAATTTGATGAAAAAAAAGAAGAAAGTGTTGTAAATCACAAAGAAACTTCCGATAATAATAATAAAAGTTTTAAGTTAAATCAGATTCATAAAAGAAAAGAGAAGCCAATGGAAACAATTGACATCAAAACTGAAAAAGAATATATGACTTCAGAGCAATTTGAAATGATTGTAAAATCACTTCAATTGGTAAATGCAAATGTTAAACAAGATGATGTATTAAAAAATATTGTTGATGTAGCAATAAATTTAACAAATGCAGATAGAGGAACTTTATATCTTGTTGATGATGAAAAAAGTGAAATTTGGTCTAAAGTTTTAGTTGCAAATGAAATTGAAGAAATTAGATTAAAAATTGGAGAAGGTCTTGCCGGATATTGCGCAAAAACCGGCGAAATTTTAAATATTCCGGATGTTAAAATTGATGAAAGATTTGAACGTTCATTTGATGAAATTACCGGATATAACACAAAAAATATGCTTGTCTTCCCAATAAAAAATAAACAAGAAAAAATAGTTGGTGTGTTACAATTACTAAATAGCATAAAAGGTCAATTTTCAGATTTGGAAAAAATGTTTTTAAATGCAATATCTTTAAATGTTGCTTTTGCGCTTGAAAATGCAACTTTGGTTGATCAACTTGTAAAAACAGAACGTAGCAAATCACTAGGAAAAATGGGAAATTTCATTTCATATGATTTGAAAAAACCAATTCTTGTAAGTAAACGTTATGCAGAACATTTGCAGAAAAAAGATTTACCAATGGATGTTAAGCAAGTTGTAAATTTAATGTTGGAACAATTAAACCAAGTAGCAAGTCAAGTTGTAGCGGCTTCTGATTTTACAGAAGGCACAACAATTTTAAGACGTCAGCCAATAAGTTTAAATGATACATTGCATGAATTTGCAATAGAAATACACAATTTTGCAAGATTAAAAAATTGTAAAATTGAATATGGTTTAGGAGAAGATGTTGTAATTTATGCCGATAAAAAAGAATTTTACCAATGCTATTTCAATATAATTAAAAATTCTTGCGAAGCTTTGCCGGAAGGCGGAAATGTTTTTGTTACAACTGAAAGAAAAGGCGATAGAATTGAAATTAATTTTGAAGATCGCGGAATTGGAATCAGCAATGCTGATTTAAAACATGTTTTTGAACCACTTTGGTCAAAAAATAAAATTAATAATTCCGGTTTGGGATTATCAATTAGTCAAAAAATTATTGAAGATCACAATGGAAGCATAACAATAAAAAGTGAAAAAAATGTTGGAACTAATGTTATAATTAGTCTGCCGATTCACTAATTTTGTTATGTGAACAAATCAAAAAAAGTAATTGTTATACTTGGACCAACAGCTGTTGGTAAAACTAAGTTTGCTGTTAATTTAGCAAATAAATTTAACGGAGAAATTATTTCCGCAGATTCCAGACAAGTTTATATTGGAATGGATATTGGAACCGGAAAAGATTTAAGCGATTACACATTTCAAAATAGAACCATAAAAACTCACCTTATTGATGTTGTAAAACCAAATTGCGAATTTAATTTATATATTTTTCAAAAACTTTTTTACAATTCGCTCAATGAAGTTTATTTAAATCAGAAATTACCATTTTTAGTTGGCGGAACCGGTCTTTATTTAAGCTCAATAATTCAGAAATACAAACTTCCCCAAATTGATATTAATTCTGACAGACACAAGGTCTTAAATAATTTTTCAAATGAAAAACTAATTGAAATTTTATTAGACTTAAATCCCAAATTGCATAACACAACAGATTTAAAAGATAAAACTAGAATTATTAACGCAATTTTGATTGCAGAAACAAATGAAGATAATGATCTTTCGGATGAAAATTTGGAATTTTTAGTATTGGGAATTTATGAAAATAGAGAAATTCATAAGCAAAAAATTAGAGAAAGATTAAAAATTCGATTGAAATCTGGAATGATTGAAGAAGTGGAGAATTTAGTACAAAGTAGAATTTCACACGAAAAACTTAGATTTTTTGGACTGGAATATAAATTTGTTAGTCAATATTTAACTGGAGAATTGAATTATAATGATATGCAACAAAAACTTGCAAGTTCAATTATCCAATTTTCTAAACGACAAATGACTTGGTTTAGGAAAATGGAAAAAGAAGGAATTATAATTAATTGGTTGAAAAATAATGAAATTGAAAAAGCAGAAAATTTAATAATAAATTTCATAAAATAAGTTACAATGTCTATTATAAATAATATTGAGAATTATCACACCAAACAAAATCTTTCAAAGTGGAAAATTATTCAAAAAAATGAAAATGAAAAATTTTCCAATATCATTGTAATTCCGGCAATTTCTGAATATGAAAATATATTAAAACTTTCTGATTCACTTCTATTAAATGATTTAAAAAATTCTAATAAGACCTTAGCTCTATTTGTAGTAAATAACAAATTTGATGATTCTCTCGAAATAAAAAGTAATAATTTGCATTCAATTGAATTTCTTAAAAAAATAATTTACGAATTTAATGAAAAATTAAAATTTGGCTATATAGATTGTTCAACAGCAGGAAATGAATTACCGGAAAAAGATGCTGGTGCCGGACTTGCAAGAAAAATTGGAATGGATTTAGCTTTAAAATGTTTTGATAATTCAAATAATGCTAAGAAAATTTTAATTTCGTTAGATGCAGATTGTCTTATTTCAGAAAATTATATTGAAGAAATTGAAAGAACATTTGCACAAAATAATTGTAAAGCTGCTGTTATTAATTTTCAGCATCAACTTTCTGAAAATATTGAACAAAATTTAGCAATTGTAAATTATGAAATCTTTTTAAGATATTATATTCTTGGATTAAAATATGCAAAATCCCTATTTGCATTTCATACAATTGGTTCTACGTTTGCAGTTGATCCGGAAATTTATTTAAAAGTTGGGGGGATGAATAAAAAAAAAGCCGGTGAAGATTTTTATTTTCTTCAAAAAGTTGCAAAATTGACCGAAATAAATAAAGTTGCCAATGCAACAGTTTATCCATCTTCAAGAATTTCTTGGCGCGTTCCATTTGGAACCGGACCAAGAATTAAGCGATTTTTAGAAAATAAACATGATGAATATTTAGTTTATTCACCAAATTCATTTAAAATTTTAAAAAATTGGTTGATAATTCTTAGTGAAATAGATGAAATGGATTTTTCAAACGATAAATATTTAAAGAATATCATATCTTTTATACTTGAAAAGTCTAAATTCATACATCAAGAATTGCATAATTTTTTAATTTCCCAAAATTTTGATAGTGACTGGAAGAATATTCTACAAAATTCGAAATCTAAAAAGCAATTAAATCAAAATATTAAAAATTGGATGGACGGATTTAGAACTTTAAAACTTATTCATCATTTACGTGATTTTGTATTTCCCAATGAAAATATGTTTGAATCAGTAAATAAATTTCTACAAATTCTTGATGTTAAGATAATTGAAATTTCCTCAAACATTAACTCAGATTTCCAAACGCAAATAAAATTCTTAAATAAATTACGCAAACTAACTTAGCAAAGTTTCTTAGTTTTTAACATCTTTCTTTGGTATATTTACCGCTCAATTTTAAGGCATTTTAGATGGATTATTTAGAAAAATTAAAGCAAATTAAAGAAAAATTCGATGAAATTGAAAAAGATTTAATGAATCCGGAAGTTCTATCAAATCAGCAAAAGGTTATAGAATTAAGTAAAAAAAGAAGTGAACTTATGGAAATTGTTGAAGCATACAATAAATATTCAAAATTGTTGAATGATATTGACGGAAATAAGGAATTAATTGAATCATCTGATGAAAGTGAAATTATTGAAATAGCAGAAAGTGAACTTGAAGAATTGTTAATAAAAAAAGAAGAATTAGAAGAAGAAATTAAATTTTTACTAATTCCAAAAGATCCAAATGATACTAAAAACGTAATTGTTGAAATTAGAGCTGGAACCGGCGGAGATGAAGCCGGAATTTTTGCAAATGATTTATTTAGAATGTATGCGCGTTTTGCGGAATTAAAAGGTTGGAAAATCGAAATTATTGATTTGAATGAATCAACTATGAACGGAATTAAAGAAGTAGTTTTTAGTTTGGCGGGAAATGAAATTTATGGCGATTTAAAATTTGAAAGCGGTGTTCACAGAGTTCAAAGAGTTCCATTAACTGAAGGTAGTGGAAGAGTTCATACTTCTGCAGCATCTGTAGTTGTTATGCCTGAAGCAGAAGATGTTGAAGTAGAAATTGATATGAATGATGTTAAAATTGATGTTTACAGATCTGGCGGCGCTGGGGGACAAAATGTTAATAAAGTTGAAACTGCAATTAGAATGACTCATTTGCCAACCGGAATTGTTGTGCAATGTCAAGATGAAAGGTCTCAATTAAAAAACCGACAAAAAGCTTTAAAAGTTTTGAAAACCAGATTATATGATTTGAAACTTCAAGAACAGACAGATGAAATTTCTGCACAGAGAAAATCTGTTGTAAAACGAGGTGATAGAAGTGATAAAATCAGAACTTATAATTATCCTCAAAATAGAGTAACAGATCACAGAATTGGTTTAACACTCTATGATCTTTCTTCAATTATGGAAGGTGAACTTTTTGAATTAATAGAAAAGATGAAAATTGCAGATAGAACTGAAAAACTAAAAGCTTAATTTTCTTCTTTCGAAAAGAATTCTAAAAATTTTGCTCCGGCTGCAAATACAAATCCGGTTAAAGATAAAATTACGTCATTAATTTCTAAGGAAAAAGTTTCGTTCATTCCAAATAAATAACTGAAAAAGTTTGTAAAAATTATTAAACCAAAAAATGCTGCAAATCCCGCTAAACCAATAGAAAGTGGATTTATCAAATATATTTTTAAATTTCTCACCAAATTATTTTCTCCAATTGATTCTGTGTAAATTTCGTTTGCTTGATTTTCTGTTAATCTATCCATTATTTCCCCCAAAGTTTTAATGCAAATAAGTGAAAAATCGAAAGTGGAAAATGTGATGTGACTCAAACATTTACATCATGATTACGAATATTTATTTCAAATTGAGAAAATTCATATAAAAAAATATAATTGTAATTATGAATTACTTAAATTACATCACAATTTTTAATAATCATTGGATCAAATTTTGGCAAAACTAATTTTTGCAATTCTTCTACTTTTTTCTATAAAAACTTTTTCTCAAATAACTTATGATGCAGATTTTGAAAGTGGAAATTTGGCATCAATTCAAACTTCAGATAATCTGAATTTTTACATTACAACAAGAGCAGATGAAGGAATTGACGGCGGAAGCACACGCTGGTTTTATTTCAGAATGAAAAATGTAAAGGATAAAAAAATTAGTCTGCGTTTTACAAATACAGATGTAACAAAAGCAATGTATTCTTATGATAATATTACTTTTGAAAGATTTAATGATCAAGAAACTTTTAGCGATGGAATTTTTATTAAAACTTTTGAAGAAGATACAGTTTACCTTGCTTACTACACACCATACAATTTTTCATATTTGCAGAAAAGAATAAGTGAGTGGAAAAAAAATCAGTTTGTTAAATTAGACACATTGGGCTTTTCTCCACAAGGGTTACCGATTCAAGAAATGATAATTACGGATAATTCAATTCCTCGCGAAGAAAAACAAATAATTTGGATTCACTCAAGAACGCATCCGAGCGAAACGCCAAGCTCTTGGCACTTTGACGGAATTGTTCAAGAACTTTTAAATGATGATGAAGTTATAAATTTTTATTTGCAGAAATTAGAATTTCATTTAATTCCGTTTACAAATCCGGACGGAGTTTTTTATGGAAGATCTCGTGTAAATTTTGAAGGAATTAATTTGGAAGAAAATTGGGATGATTCTGAAATTGCAACTTGTGATGAAGTAAAAATTCTCCGTGAAAGAATGAAAGAATTAAATGATGAAAAACCATTTTCTGTATTTTTAAATTTACATTCTCAAGCTGCATCTTATTGCACATTTTGGATTCACACGGCTAGTTCAACTTCACCATTTTTTTACAGAAGAGAATATCAATTCTGCAATTTAAATATTTCTGATAATCAATATTTTGTAAAATCTGATTATAGCGAATCAAATTTGAGATCTGTTTTCCCCGAAGGCTGGTTGTGGAATAATTACGGCGAAGAAGTTATGGCACTCACTTATGAAACACCGTATGATAATTATTTTAAAACTTTTTCTGATACTTTAATTGAAGTTACAAATGATAATTTATTCGAATTAGGAAGAAGAACAGTTTATGCAATTGCAGAATATTTAGAAATGTCTCATCCCAAACATTTGATAATGGATAATAAAATTGCAGAAGTAAACGGAACTTTTCAGACTTATGATATTACAAATGAATTTTACGGAAATGATTTTTTTGCTCTAGATGAAAATTCAAATTCATATGCAAATTATGAATCAGAAAATTTACCAAGCGGAAAATATGATGTTTCTGCATGGTGGGCAACCAGCGAAGCTAATTCCTACGAAACAAAATTTGAAATTACTGCCGGCTCAAATAATTATGAAATTACTAAAACTCAG
Source organism: Ignavibacteriota bacterium (assembly GCA_016716225.1). Taxonomy (NCBI): domain Bacteria; kingdom Pseudomonadati; phylum Ignavibacteriota; species Ignavibacteriota bacterium. The sequence goes on from JADJWT010000001.1 coordinate 1,299,027, forward strand.
AAATTAAATGGCGGACAGTGGAATTATTTAACAACAGTTGATTTAAATAATGAAGGAAAAATTTCAATTAAAGTACATGGAAATTCAACCGGATTAGTAATTGCTGATGCTTTTAGATTAATTTATACAGAAACAATTACAAGTATTAAAGAAACTAAAATTCCAACAAATTTTACTTTGTATCAAAATTATCCAAATCCTTTTAATCCAACTACTACTATTAAATATTCAATACCGTCAAAAGTGAAAAGTGAAACGTCAAACGTGAAAATAATTATTTATGATATTCTTGGAAAAGAAGTTGCAACCTTGGTGAATGAAAATCAATCTGCCGGAGAATATGAAGTTAATTTTAGTGCATCTAATCTATCAAGCGGAACGTACATTTATCGTTTGCAAGTTGGTGAATTTTCACAAACTAAAAAGATGATTTTGATAAAGTAATGCAAATTATCTTTCTAATCCAACATCTTAATTTTTTGTAATATTATATAATTTTTCTATTTCAGATGAAGTTAATGTTCTATTAAGCAATAATAAATCATCAATAATACCATTAAATGCGTATTTACTAATATCTCCACCATAAGATCCAATGAATAAATCAGAAGTATAATTACCAATCACATGATTTGTAATGATGGTATTCTCTAAAACTCCGTTTATATACATATTAAGTTCTTTCCCATTCCAGGTACCAACAATAAAATACCATCTATCATCTAATAGACTAGTAGAGCTAGGAACTCCTATTTGACCTTCATTCCAAGATCCTTGATTGTTAATATGTAATGATGCTCGAGAATCTGTTCTTATACCAAATGCATATTCACGATTATATAATGTACTGCCCTTGTATAAAATATATTTATCTTTTGATCCAAATACTTTTACCCATGCAGCAATTGTAAGTTGTTGGTTTAAGGGTGTTAATTTATCATTATCATAAATTTGTATAAAATCATTATTTCCATCAAAATATAATGCATTGTTCGGGTTTCCAAATCTATCATTAACAAATTCTGCACCATATAAAGTGCCATTTAATCCTTTGCCACTATAATCATTAACATTTCCAGTAAATGGATAAAAAGCAATAATTTCATCCTCTAAATTTTTTCCCCAAGAAACAGATAATAAAATACTTCCAGTTGTTGAATTTAATTGTAAATTAACAGGTATTATTGAATTTGGCTCTACATTAATATTCATTTCACCAGTATATATTATCATTTCGTGCTCATCATAAGCATTAACAACTAAATTCCAATTACCAGAATAAAGATTACTAATAATTAAGTTAGTGCTATTTACAGATTCTATGATCATTGATTTTTCAATTGTACTAAAACCTTCGCGCGTCAACCGTAATACTAATTTTACAACTTCTTGCGGGGTTGATTGTTTATTTAGAGAAAATTGAACACTTCCTAAATTTGAATTGTCAATTTCAGTAATATTTTGATCAGAACAACTAATTAATATAGTTAATGAAACTAAATATAAAAATCGTTTTAGCATTATATCCTCCATTTAAAAGATAATTCAGTGTCAAATATATAGCTTTAAAATAGATAATAAATTGATTTATATCAATTTGAACAATTTTAATTTCATGTTATATAATTTTAAAATATTTTTTCAAACTTTTAAGGTGGTTCCCTTTGAACCAAATTTGTTTTATTCTTTCAATTTCAATTGTCTCTTAAAATCTAAATTAAATTTGGAACATTATCAGTAATCAAAATTAGAATTTGAAAAAGATAAACAATAGTAGCTACAAATCATTGAAAAATGCGAAACTGTATTCAAAACTACTGCGACATTTTTAAACAGAGTACTATAATCGAGTATCAGATCCCGTCACTAGTCCGAAATTACAATTCTTCTGTTTTAACGTCTGTACGTCTCAACGTTTTTGACGTTCTTGGAAAAGAAGTTGCAACATTGGTGAACGAAAATCAAATTGCTGGAGAATATGAAGTTAATTTTAATGCATCAAAATTAGCAAGTGGAACATACTTTTACCGTTTGCAAGTTGGTGAATTTTCAGAAACAAAGAAAATGATATTATTAAAGTAAATATTCTTCTATAAGAGAATATTTTATTGGATGAACAAAAAAACAGTTTCTAACTTTGTTATCAAATTCTCTTTTTATTGTTGCGACTTTTTTTAATCCTTTTTCTTCATGATTATAAAATTCATAGCCAAATTTTTTCATTAAATTTTCAAGTTCTTCTTCAATTACATTAAAAAGAGTTTCACAAATTATAATTGGTTTAAATTTATCAAGAACCAAATCGGCATTTTCTAAAATTAAATTTTCAGTTCCTTCGGTATCAATTTTAATCAAATCAATTTTATCAACTTTATTTTTTACAATATACTTATTAAACGTAATTGTAGGAACTTTAGTTTTGATAAAATTCTTTTCGTCAGTTTTACTTCCGGCATTTCCTTCGCCGCCTAAATTATATTCAAGATATTTGTATTTAGAATTTTTCGATTCGTAAAAAATTATTTCACCTTCGTGATCCGATAAAGCAATTGGTTGTATTTGAATATTTTTTAGATTATTCAAGTCAACATTTTTTTGCAAATAGAATAAAGGCCCGCGAGCCGGTTCAAAACTTACAACTTTTAAATTAGGATTTTTAATTGCTGCCAATAGTGAATAATAACCTATATTTGCACCAACATCATAGAATGAATCAATTTTATTAATTAGTGAAAGAAAAATATTCGTGTATTCAAAATTTAGATAACCTTTCCAATAAAGCAGATGAGTTACAAAATTTGTTTGGTTGGTTTTTATTTTTAATTTCTTAGAATCAACTTCAAGGAAAATGGTTCCTGATGGTGGAATTTTAATTTTGACGTCAATTATACTTAATAAGAATTTGTTTATGCTTCTTAAAATAAAATTAATATTACTATTGTAGATAATTTTGTAAAACAACTGATTCATCTTAAAATATTTTCCCCCAATATTTTTTTACGGTGGTAATTTCAATCGGTTCGTAAAATTTTAATAAAAATAAAATAAATGGGAAAAGACAAAGTAGAATTATTTTAACCGGAAATCTTACAAATAAATTTGCATCATCTACAAAAAGTGAAACTGAATAAAGTAAAATTCCGACCAAAATCATTTTAATAATTTTTGAAATTTCAAACGGAATGTAATAATATTTTTTTGCTGAAATAAAGTAAAAGAAAGTCATTAAAAAATAAGAACCAAGCATAACAATTCCAGCAGCGACATATCCAAATTTTGAAACAAAATAAATATTAAGCAAAATATTTAGTGCTGCCGAAACGCCCACAATATATGCAATGTAGCTTGTTTTTTTTACAAAGTGGAACGGCAAGGAAAATACATATTGCATTCCTTTGAAAACAAACGCCAGACTTATAAACGGAATCACAAAATATGCATCCCAATATTCTGTTTTTAAGCTGAAAGTTTTTACAATTTCTTTTCCAAAGATTGATAACGAAAGTGCGGAAATCATTAAAATAAAAATTAAATACGTTGCAACTTTTGAAAAATATCTCTTTGAATTTTCATCATGAATTTTTTTATAAGCGATTGGTAAAAAACCAACTTGAAATGACTGCAGAATAAATACATTAATTACGCTAGCTATTTTATTCCCAAGTGAATAAATTCCAACACTTGCTTCATCCATAAAATATTTTATAATGTATCTATCGCCTAAAGATAAAGCTAATAATGCCGATGTTGAAAACACAAGCGGGAAACCGAATCTGAACATTTCGCCGATAATTTTTGTGCTGAATGAAAAGTTCATATTTTTTAACATAAACGGAAATGAAGCCAAAATTATGTATGCAAATCCAATTAACTGACTTAAAATAATTCCTACAACACCCATCTTTGCATAGACGATGAAATAAACGTTAAGCAGAACTATTAAAACAAATTTAGAAATATTTAGAAAAACATAAAAAGATGGTTTTTCTCTAAACCTAATTACTTCAAGCGGAACATTGCTTAAAATTCCAAATGAAACCGATAAAAGTAAAATTGTTATATAATTGCTGAATTTTGAAGTTGAGAGAATAATTTCAGAAATATCTTTATTGAACGGAATTGTAATTAAGCTGAAAATCATTGCAATAATTATTGTTGAAAAAAATGTAGAAGAAATTATTTTTTTTTGTTCGCTTGATGATTTTTCCGAAGCACACCAACGCATCATTGAAGTTGTAAAATTGAATCCGAAAATTCCAATTAAAATCTGTGAAGTAGCTTCTAGTATTGCAAAAATTCCATATTCCGAAACCGTTAAATAATCAGTATAAAGCGGAAGAAGAATAAAACCAATTACTTTAGAAGTTAAATTTCCTAAACTATAAATTGTCGATTGTCGAAGTGTTTTTTTTAATTCGGCAAACATTATTTTTTCTCAAGTAAAATACAAAGTTGATATGGATTTTTTTTTGAAACAAAAATATTTAACATATCACAAGCTGATGCAATTGGATGAAATTTATATTCAATGCGAAACGAATGACTGCAATTTGCACACAAGGTTGTTCTTAATGCATTATCATTTTTTGTCCAGTAATAAGGAATCCAAGAAATTGACGGAGAATATTTATGTTTTATTTTACTTAGTAATTTATTGTATTGTCTTATCATAGTTCCAATTTCAAACTCAGAAATAATTTTATATTCCGGAAAATGATTTTTAATAATTTCAGAATTTAAACTTCGTAAATGATAAGATTTATTAAAAATGAAATTACATTTTGGACATTGAGTTAACTGTTTCTCAATATTTTCATTATTCGGAAAAGTTAAAAAAATATATTTTTTACTTATTCGTTTGAATTCACTAATTGATTTGATAAAAATATCATCCGGTAAATGTTCAATTGTTTCACTACTGAAAACCATATCGAATGAATTATCTCTGAATGATAATAAATCAGCTGAAGCTTGAACAGCATTTGAATTAACGAATTTAAGGGGTTGAAAACCTCTATCAACAGCAACAACATTAAATTTTGAATGTAATTTATTTGAAATTGCTCCATCGCCGCAGCCAATATCAATTATTGATTTTACATCAGAAGGAATTTCGTTAATTAGCCTTTCAATTTTTCCTTGTAATTTATGTGCAAGATTAGCTTTTACCCAATCAAATTTTTCATAAAAATCTTTATTATCCATTTTTCGTTTCAATATTTTTAAATAACTTAATTAAATTTTTACTTGTTGCATTCCAGTTATACTTTTCCAAGACAGCATTTTTGCCGTTTTCACCAAACGCATTTATTTTATTTTGATCATTAAAAATTTCAATCACTTTTTCTGCTAAGTATTTTTCATTGTTTGCTTCGTAAATAAGTCCGGCATTTACTTCATTCAAAATTCTTTTAATTGGATTACAATTTGATGCAATAACCGGTTTACCCATTAACATATACTGAAATAATTTATGCGGAATTGTATTATCCGTATGTTGAGTTTTTAAATGCGGAATTAAACAAATATCAGCAGCTTTAATATATGAAGGAAGTTTTGAATGATGCTGCCAACCTTCAAATGAAATATAATTTTCAATTTCTAATTTTTTGGAAAGCGATTTAAGTGCAATTAAATTTGCTCCTTCACCAACAAACACCAATTTAAAATTGGAAATATGTTTAATTATAATCGGTACAGCTTTTATCGCACTCTCCAAACCTCTGTGTATATCAAATCCGCCGACGTAAGTTAGTGTTCTAAAATTTTTAAACTTTTCCAAAATTGTATTTTCAAATTCATTAACTTGAAATGAATCAAGATTTACATAATTGGAAACAACGAAAATTTTTTCTTTTAGAATTCCAAGAGATGTATATCTATCTACGGCTTCTTCTATTACTGTAATTAAACAATCAAAATTTTTGCACCATTCTATTTCTTTATTTTCCCATTTCTTAATAGATATTAACCAATTTCCCGGAAATGTATTTGCAAATTTATAATGCTTTAATCCCTCAACATAATTTTCGTGCAAATCACCAACCAAAATAAGTTTAGGATTTTTCTTTTTGAGTATTAATCCAATTTGAAATAAATATAAATCGTGAATATGAAGAACATCAATTTTGTACTGAACCAAATATTTCTTAATTAAATTCACAACATAGTATGGATAAAAATTAAATAGAGTATTTATCAATCCGCGCAATTTATAAACTAACTTTTTAGAAACCGGAATGTGAATAATTTTGGCTCCAAAATATTCATCTGCTTTAGAAATTCCACCAAAGGAAAAACAAAAGACAAACACATTAAAACCAGCTTGAGATAAGGCTTGCACTTCATTTTCAACTCGTAAATCGCCGTAAAATTCCTTATCTAAAAGCATTCCAATATTCATTTTGATTTTCCTTCAAGCAGAATAAAGCAAGCTTCTTTTTCAAAATTGGATTTCAAATTTTTGTATTCATCTGAATTTAAAATCAATATGGAAATTTTTCTATCAATTAATTTTTCGGTTTTTTTTCTCACTCTTTCGATTTCGGTTTTGTTTAATTCATTGCCGACAATTACCAAATCGATTAAGCCGCTGTCTTTTCCGATTGCATAATCTCCACGAATAAAAGCTGATTTTATATCTCCCACTTTTTGAATTATATCGGAAATTACTTTATCAATTCCGGTAGATTTTAAAACAATATTTCTTAATTCATCAAATAAAGGATGCGAAGAATTTGCCTTATAAATTTTATTCCTTCCTTCAAATTGTGCAGAAAGAATTTTTGCTTCTTCCAATTTATTAAGCTCAACCCTAATACCGTTTGTCGATTCATTAAACTCAGAACTTAACTGCCTTAAGTATCCCTTAGTTTTTGGATTAAGAAAAAACTTTAGTAATAACTTAATTTTGGTTTCAGATGTTATAATTGAATTTAACATATTTCGAGTAAGATTATTACTCGAAATATATTGAAAAAAGTTTAAAAGAAAAGTGAATATTTTAGATATTTTTTTTCTTGAAGTTGAAAATTCCCGGAATTAATATCAATCCCAAAATAATAATATTTCCGATCCACAAAAATGTGAGACTTGTATAATATGTTTGAGGTTTAAACTCAAAAGTAATTTTATGTTTTCCAGCCGGAACTTGAATTCCTCTTAAAATATGATTTGTTTGATAAATTGTTGTTTCGGTATTATCAATATTGGCTTTCCAGCCTTCCGGATAAAATATTTCCGATAATACCATAAATTGTTCTGAGTTAGTATTTGTTTCAAGTTCCACATAATTTGGATTGTGTTCAACTAATTTTATATCACCATTTCCATCAAAACTAACTTTACTGACATAAGATGAATTTAAAACTAATGCAGATGAATCCGGTTTAAAGTTTGGAGAATTCATAAATAAAACAATTTCTTCCGGGGTTTGCATTTTTCTAACTTCCTTAACAAACCAAGCCTTTGGTAAAGCATTTCGGTTCAAGTACATAACTTCTTTACTTTCATTATCTTGAGCAGCCAAAGTTAAAAACGGATAATTTAATTGCGCCGGAACAATTATATATTTTCCGCTCATCATATTTATAATGTTCCAGTTTATTCTATCTTGCGATTGTGCAGCATATAGATTGTGTGCAATTATATCTTGAATAATCTGCAATTTTATTGCGCTGTATCCGCTGATTAAATTATAAAAATATGCGTAATGATTACTCGTAAAACCTTGTCCCAAAACAATTGCGCGCATTGATTTATCTGTATTATTCAATTCTTGAGTAATTGAAGTTTGCTTAAACTCAGATTTTTCTAATTGTTCTAAATTATTAAGCGGAATTATTGAATGAGCTTTTTTAGAAATTATAAATAGTTCGAATGCTGAAATTATTAAAACTAAAACGACAAAAATTGTTGTGTTAATTTTTCTATAAATGAATGCAGAAATAATTACGATTGTTAATCCCAAAATGATTATTAAATTCCAGATATCATTTGTTAAAAGTTCTTTGCGTATTTCTTTCAACAAGTTAATTGTGTTTGCATCATATTGCGCAGCTTCATTTGCAGTTGTAAATCCGTAAGAAGAATATGTAAAAAGAATTACAAGTATTGAAGCTAATCCAATTAAAAATGTTGAAAAAAATATTTGTTTATCTTTTGCGGAATTATTTTCAATGATTGCTTTTAAACCATAACCGGAAAGAATTAAAATTACCGGAAAAGTAACATTTAAAATCATTGCCGGGGCGCGGAATTTTGAAAAGTAAGGAACGTAGTAAAAAAACAAACTGTATAAAGTTTCAAAATGTTTTCCGAAAGAAAGCAGAATTGAAAATATTGCAAAGACAGCCAAACCAATTACGAATTTATCTTTTCGATAGTAAATAACACCGAGAACGGCAAACAAGAAAAGTATCATTCCCATTGTTGCATAATTTCCGGAAAAAGGTTTCTGTCCCCAATAAGCAGGAATTTGTCTCCCTTTTAACTGAGGATATTTATCACCGTTATATAATTCTGCAGAAATTCCACCGGAAAAATGAGGAAGGAAAAAATCGAAAACTTCATTTGGGGAAAATGACCAGCCGGTTGCGTAATCTAAATCAACACCTTTTGCTTCTTTTGCAGATTTTGCATCTTCTCCAATCTGTACTGGATTTCCACCACGTATAGTATATTTTGCATATTCATTTGTTGTAAATAAAGGCTGTGCTGTTGTTAGAAAAGTTAATGTTAATGCAATACTAAATTTTAAAATTAAATTTCCAGCTTGCTTAAATTCTTTTTTAATGAATAATAAAATTGTTGGATAAACATACAAGAAGAACAAAACCAAAATTGCATAAAATATAATTTGAAAATGATGAGTTCGTACAAGCCATGAAAATACTAAAGCAAATAATCCCGTGCTGAGCCATGTTTTATTTTCAAAAAAGTAAGAAAAAGAAAGAATAAACCAAGGAAGAATCATCAAAGCTCTTAATTTAGAATTGTGACCTTCGCCAATCTGGGCTTGCCAATCGGGCAATAGTACAAAAGCAACCGCAGCAATTACTGCCAAATACCAAGGAATATTTTTATACTTAAGTAAATAATATATTCCTAAACCACCTGCCAACAAATACCAAAAAGCCCAAAAGAGCAATTTTCCTAAAAAAGCCAAAAAAGAATCAACATGAATTAAAGTTGGGGTTAGCCTATTGTAGATTGGTTCACCGCCAAATATTGCCGGATTCCATAAAGCAGTTTCACCAGTTTTTTTATTCCACTCAACCCAATTGTGTGTTTGACCAAGATTTGCCAAAACATCAGTTCCGGTTGGAGCAACACTATTTAATGCAAATGGTAAAAAGAAATATAAAAGTGGAATAAGGATTAAAACTATTGCAATTAAATCTCTAAATTTTTTTGGAACATTTTCTAAATAATTAACGGCCGGTTTTTCGGTATCAAGTTTTTTTATTTTTTTTGTCATAATTATCTAAAATTTTTGTTGATAAAATTTAAATTTCTGTTCAATTAATTTTTTTGTAAATAATTTGCAATTAGTTCCCCAGCATTTCCATCACCAAAATAATTTTTTTGTTTAGAAGTCGGCGAAAGTTTTGCAGAATTAAGAATTTTCGTAACATCTGTTCCTACTATAAAATTCCAGTTGTTTTCTAAAGTTTCAATCCATTCTGTTTCTTCACGTAAAGTTATACATTGCTTCTGAAGGAAATAAGCTTCTTTTTGCAAACCGCCGCTATCGGTTAAAACTTTTTTGCAATTCTTTAAAAGTATTATCATTTCCAAATAACTAACGGGATTTATAATTTTTACATTTTCGGAAAATTTAATTTGTTGTAAATATTTTTGTGTTCGTGGATGAAGCGGAAGTAAAACTGGGAAATCCAAATTAGAAAAAGCTGTAAAAATATTTTGTAAACGATTTATATCATCTGTGTTTTCCTGTCGATGAATTGTTGCCAAATAAAATTCGTTTAAATGAGTAATTTGATATAAGGATAATTTCTCTTCAGCTAAATTTCGATAGAACAAAACCGAATCAAACATCACATCGCCGGAAAAATATGATCTATTTTTTAATCCTTCTTTCCCCAAAAGATTCATTGCGTTTTGCGTCGGTGCAAATAAAATATCGGAAATGTGATCTGTTGTAATTCTATTAATTTCTTCCGGCATTAGTCTGTTAAAACTTCTTAATCCGGCTTCAACATGTGCAACTTTTATATGAAGTTTGCTTGCGGCTAAAGATCCGGCAATTGTTGAATTTGTATCACCATAAACTAAAACCCAATCGGGATTTTCATCAATTAAAATTCTCTCAATTCCTTCAAGCATAAGCGCAGTTTGCTTTCCGTGATGTCCCGAGCCTACATTTAAATTAAAATCCGGCTTTGGAATTTGCAATTCATCAAAAAATACTTTTGACATATTTTCATCATAATGCTGCCCGGTATGAAGTATTAAATCTTTTACTTCCGGAAATTTTCTCAATTGTTTGCTAACAACTGCTGCTTTAACAAATTGTGGTCTTGCGCCAATTATTTCAATAATTTTCATTTAATCTCTTCATCAAAAATTTGAGATAATTTTTTTGTAAGATTTTTTCGTGAATATTCTTCAACATTATATTTGTAGTTAAAAGAATTATTTTGCCAATTATCATACATTTCTTTCAATAAATTATAAGTATTTTTTTCATCTTTGTAATCAACCATTTTCCCGCAATCGGATTTAACTATTATTTCATTTGCGTTTCCATCAATTGGACCAACAGCATAAATTGGTTTTTTCGAACCCAAATATTCAAAAATTTTTCCGGTTAAAAATCCTTTATTATTTGGAACATCATCAATTATTAAAAGCAGAACATCAGCATTTTGTAAAATATTTGTCGATTCATGATGCGGCAGAAATCCTTTTTCTTTAACATAATTTTCAAGATTTAATTTTCTCACTTCGTTAGAAAATTCGCTGCAAGTTTTTCCAGCAATGATAAATTTAATGTTTGTAATATCATCTTCATTTATAAATTTTTTCAATGCTGATAAAAACACAAACGGAACTCTTGTTTTTGTAATTACTCCGGTATAAGCAATTGTGAAAATATTATTTTTTACTTTTTCTGTTTTGTGAAAATCAGTTTCATCAAAACCGTTGGGAATTACAAAATATTTTTTTTCTCCGATTTTAGATTTGAACAAATCAACAATATCATCACTTATTGTAATTATTGAATCTGCATTTTTCAGAACTTTTTTTTCTAAATTTTGATCTATTAACTTGGTAAAGAAATTTCTCTGTAAATTTTGATAATGAACAATTTCCATCCAAGGATCTCTAAAATCAGCTACCCATTTGAGTTTTGTGAACTTTGCCAATTTATTTGCAATAAGCTGAACTGTATGCGGCGGAGATGTGGAAAAAATTAAATCAACTTTTTCTTTCCGAATAATTTTTAATCCTTCCTTAACTGCAAAATATTTCCAACCAATTTTTGCATCGGGAATGAAAAGATTAATTCTTAACCATTTAGAAATTTTTTCAGTTAAACTAAGATTTGTACTTTTAGTAATTACATCACTTGGAATTTTATAATTTTTACTTTTTCCGGTAAGAGTTTTATAAAGTTCAAATGGTTCAATCGATTTGGTTTTATAAACTTTACATTCGGTTGGAATATCGTTTAATAAAGTTTCATCAATAACTGGACAATCGGGATTTTCAACAGTTAAAATTATCGGTGTCCATCCAAATTGAGGTAAGTATTTTGCAAATTTTAAAACTCTTTGAACTCCGGCTCCACCAGCCGGCGGCCAATAATATGTTATGATTAAGACTTTTTTCATCTGTTCAAAATTGCTTTTGCGTAATTTTGCCAGCTAAAATCTTTTGCTGAAATTGCAACATTTTCTCTCGGAATAGGATTGCTTATAAATTTTTTCATCACTTCAAACATTGATTCAATATTTTCTGGTTCAGCTAAATATCCGTTAAATCCATCTTTAATTGTTTCGGGAAAATGTCCGACTTTTGTTGCCAATGATGGTAATTTAAAATTATATGAAATTGATTCGACTCCGGATGGCGTTGCATTTAAGTAAAACAATAAATTGCAATCACTCACCTGAAAATATTTGTGCACTTCATCATTCGGCACATATTCATTAACAACCGTAACATTTCTTTCAATTCCTAATTCTTTAATTAAATTTAACGGCTGATAATCTCTTTCATTCTTTGATTTGCGCAAAACAATTTTTTTTGCCGAATCGAAAATTGCATTTTTTATTTTTGTTGAAATTTTATTTGAAGCCAATGTATTCCAAAACGATTCGCCGACTATCAAAAGTGAAACATCATTTCTTTCATTCTGCAATTTTGCAAAAGCTTTAATTACATTGTGCAAACCTTTATATTCTCTGATAAATCCAAAAAATAAAAACACATATTTTTTCAATTTCAATTCAGTTTTTGTTTTCTCAATATCAAAATTCGAATTTGGCTGAAACATATCATAAATAGGATGATAAAGTTTAATCACACTTTTTCTTTCATCACCGGAACGTTTTCCGGTTTCATCAATGTGAAATTTTGTTTGAAAGAATACAGATTTTAATTCATCAAAAGTTTTGTATGAATGAACAATATATGCATCGGAATTTTTCAATCCGTATTTGATTAAAAATTTATCAATTGCACTTGGTTCTTTTTGTGCTACAACATGAAGATCAAAAATAATTTCGCCGGAAAATTTTTTCTTTAACTTTTTTACAATATAACCAAGCGGCAAACCTTGAATTGCAATTGCCCATTGAATAATAATTATATCGGGATTTATTTTAAGTAATTCTTCAACGGTTTTATTCCACGAAAAAGGATCATTATAATTTGTAAGATAAATTTCAGAAATGTTTGTATCGGCAAGCGGATTTTTTTTCGAACTTTTATCAATAAAATCGCGTGGAATAAAAAAAGGATATTGCTGCGTCCAAGAAAAAATTGTTACTTCTATATTTTCAAATTCTGCAAATGCTTTGGCAAGTGATAATGTATAATTTGCAATTCCGCCTTTAAATTTTGGACCCGGACCAAACACAACAATTTTTCTCATTGGGAAAATTTCCAAATTAACTTTTTATACAATTTGCTCAAGAGCCTTATTGTAAACTCTTTTCATTCCTTCTTCCAAAGAAATTTTTGGTTCCCAACCAAGTTTTTCTTTAACATAATCCATATTGCAAAAACGCGAATGAACTCCAACCGGTTTTTCAATCAATGGTTTTATTGTTGGATTGTAATCTGCAAATTTTGCAAATAAATTTATCAAATCGATGAATGTTGTAAGTTTTCCGGAACCAATATTAATTGCAGAGCCATCATGAATTTTATCCATTGCTAAAAGCGTGCATTCAACAACATCATCAATATGAACAAAATCCCTACCTTGTTTTCCTGTTCCCCAAACTTCAAATGGATTTTCTTTTTTTGCTGCGCGTGCTGCAATTGCCGGAACGGGATAAGACAAATCTTGATCTTCTCCGTAACCGGAAAAAGGACGAATACAAACAACAGAAATTCCGTAATGTTTTGCTGCCAAATGAGCTAAATATTCTCCGGTCATTTTCGTCCAGCCGTAAGTCATATCTGGTTTTCCTAAAATATCACCATTTATATTTACGTCTGTTTCTTTTAGAGCAACCGCGGTTTCTTCTTTTTGTAATGAGTTTGGATAAGCTGCACTTGAACTTGGATAAAGAACTCTTTCCGGTTTTGCTTTAGTTACCCAATGAAAAAATTCAGCATCAATTGCTAAATCCAATGCAACGGCAAGCGGATCACCGTCAATTTTTGCTCTCCCGCCAACAATTGCGGCAAAGTGGAAAACATCATTAAATTTTGTGAAATTCAAATTATAATTTTCAATAAAATAATTTGGATTCTCTAATAAATTTTTTATAAAATTTCTAAAATCCATTTTGAAAAAAATTAATCTTTCATCTTTTCCAAAAACTTCTGCATCATTTATTTTTTTTGATGAATTGTATTCAAGCCAAGTTGATGGATGAGTGCCGATCGATAAATCATCAACGGCAATAATTGTATCGTTTGTATTTTTCAAAAAATGTTTCACAAAGTTTTTTCCTACAAATCCGCATGCACCGGAAATTAAATGATATTTCATCGTTACCTAATTTTAAAAGATTTGAAAATTATTTTTTTTCTTTAATACCGTAATCATTTTCTTTGTTGTTATTGTGAACAAGCATTTCACCAATTAAACCAAGTGAGAAAAATTGAACACCCACAATAATTAAAAGTGTGCCTAAATATAAAATTGGTCGGTTGCTTAAATTTGCTTTGTTAGTAAACCATAAAATGGATAAATAGCCATCGATTATAAATCCGATTAAAAACGAAATTAATCCTAAAACACCAAAAAAGTGAAGCGGGCGGCGGATATATCTTGTTGTAAAAATTACTGTAACTAAATCAATAAAGCCTTTAAAAAATCTTGAAACGCCGAATTTTGTTTTTCCATATTTTCTAGGATGATGCTTAACCGGAATTTCTGTTACTTTATAACCTTTCCAATCTGCTAAAACCGGAATATATCTATGCAATTCACCGTGAACATCAACATCTTTAACAACATCCTTTCTGTAAGCTTTCAATCCGCAATTAAAATCATGAATTTTGATTCCGGTCATCACTTTGGTAACATAATTAAAAAATCTTGACGAATATTTTTTTATGAATGGATCATGGCGTTTTTTCTTCCAACCGGAAACAAGATCATTTCCTTTTTCCAATTCCGCAATAAGATTTGGAATTTCTGCCGGATCATCTTGTAAATCAGCGTCCATTGTAATTATTGCATCACCGGTTACATTTTGAAATCCAACATTTAATGCTGCAGATTTTCCGTAATTTTTTCTGAAACTAATATATTTTATTCTGTTATTTGTCTTTGTTAAATTTTTAATTACGTTTAGTGAATTATCAGTACTTCCGTCATCAATGAAAAAGATTTCATAATTTGCAGAAATTTTATCACATTGATCAACAATTTCTTTAGTTAATTTGCCTAAAGATTCTTCTTCGTTAAATAAGGGAATTAGAATTGAAATTTTTTGAAATTTTGTTATAACAGCGGAAGTTGAAGTTTTTTCAGCTTGTTTATTTTTGTTGTAATAATGTCTTCTTGGCTGAAAATTTCTTCGAGGTTTTCTGTCTTTGAAATTTTGTTTTTTATCGTTTTCAGAAATTTTTTCGGAATTAACTGCTGAAGTTTGAGGCAAATTTGCCTGTTTTTCTGCATAACTTTCTGAATTTGTATTATTTGTTTCGTTGCTCAAAAAGACCTCAAAATTATAAATCTCTAACTATTTGTAGTTTCAATTGCTAAAATAGAATAATAAAATTAACTTAATATAATTCTAAAATCAATTTATCTAAATTATTATAAAAGAGTAAAATGGGCGCAATTATTTATTGGGGAATTATAAGAACAGCAATTTTACTTCCATTTCTTTGGCTAGTTTTGGATTTTATTGAATACAAATTTTGGTGGGCGATTGTATCAATTTCAATTTATGGAGTTATAATTCATCCGGCTGTAATTCAATACAACATTTTTAAAGAAAAAAATGAAAAAATAATTACAAACACACTTTGCTCAAGCTGTAAACATTTTGATGAAACCGCAATTTTATGTTTAAAGTTAGATGAACATCCTACCGAAGAAAAAATTCCTTGTGAAGGTTCTGCTTGGGAACCGAAGTAAATTATTATTCCAATAAGCATTATTATATTTTATTAAACTCTTGCATTCTTAATAATTTCACAAGCTGAAGATTGTGGCTACTTTTTAAATGAAAGCATATTTAATTAACTTAATTTTCTAAAACCAATTTATTTAAATTTTCTACTGCATCTACAAAACGCGGGCCCGGGCGGGAATATAAATCGGCATTCACATAAAAAACTCTATTATTAATAACAGCTTTCAATGTGTTCCATTCCGGATAAACCGTTAAAAGTTCTTCAATTTTATTTGTATTTGTTTCGTAAAGTAAAATGTAATCCGGATCTCTTTTAATAATTTCTTCACGATTTAATAATGGATAATTAATTTCTTTATCGGCGGCAATATTTTGCAATCCGGAAAAAGTTAATATTTCATTAATAAATGAATTTTTGCCTACTGTGAAAATTGGATTTGTTGAAACCAAAAAAAGTACAGTTTGCGCAACAATTACATCGTGAGTTTTTTTCACTTTTTCAATTCTTAAATCCCAATTATTTATTAGTGAATCTGCAATTTTTTCTTTTCCAAGAATTTTGCTTATTGCCAAAAGTGTTTTTTTTATTCCATTGTAACTTTTTGGATTTGAAACAAAAACTTTTACTCCAAGTCGTTTTAGTTTATCATAATCGAATTTGGAATTTCCTTCAACAGTAATAAAAACAATATCCGGCTTGAGTGAAATAATTTTTTCCGCATCGACAGTTAATAAATCTCCAACCTTTTCAATGATTTTTGACGAATCCGGATAGTTGCAATATTTTGTATTTCCAACAATTTTATTCCCAACTTTTAAAGAAAAAAGAAGTTCTGTTAAATTTGGTGCAAGTGACACAATTTTTTGAATTTTTAAATTTGGTTCAAAAGATCTTCCCAAATCATCTAAAATCAGATTTTTATTCTCTTCAGATTCGCGGGAATTGTTACAACTTACCAAAGCAAGAAAAACTAAGAAAATTATTATTTTTTTTATCATAAAATATTCTCAAGCAAGATTTTCAATTACGGCTTTTGTAAAATAAAATGCCATAACTGCGGTTAAAATTATTTTTATAAAAATAGCAAATAAACTAAACGCAAATGAAACCAAACCTATTTTTATTGCTTCGGATTTAGCTTTTCCGGCAAGCAGTTCACCAATAATTGCCCCAAATAAAAGTCCAAGCATCATTCCAAACGGAGGAAAGAAAAACATTCCAATTAACATTCCAATTACAGAAAAAATTATTCCTTTTCGTGAAGCTTTAAAACTCTTTGCGCCCACAAAAGGAAGTAAATAATCTAAAAAATAAACAGCAATATTTAACAACGCCATTATCACAAGAAACGAAACGCTAAAAATAGAAGCATCTGCTAATTTTAAAACTATTAAAGCTGCAAAAGCTAAAGGCGGCCCCGGTAAACCGGGAATTATACATCCAGCAAAACCCAATAGAATTAGTCCAAAACCAATTATTGCAGCAAGGAAAAAAAAAGATTCCATTAAAAAATTTCTTTCAAAAATTTTGTATTGTAAGATATGAAAATTGAAACCTTAAATTTTGGAAAAAGTAAAATTATTAATTTGTTAACAGACTTGATTTTAAATTAAACTTAGTTATATTTAAAATTATAAAAGACTTTTCTGCATTTTTACAATTCGCATCCTCTGTTTGAGTCTTAGTAAAAATAATTTTCAAATTTTTGTAAAGTCAAATTTCGGAGGAAAAAATGAAAGACAAAATTTTAATAATCGGTGCAAGCGGATCAATTGGATTAGAAATTGCTCAAAAGATAATTGAAAAAAATTTATCAGTTAAAATTGCAGTTCGTGATCCGGAAAAAGCATCAAAAATGAATTTGAAAAATTCTGAATTTGTAAAGTTTGATTACTTCAACAGTGATACTTTTGAGACAATTTTTGAAAATGTGCAAAAATTACTTTTGGTTTCTCCACCTTCATATTTTGGAATTCAAGAAAAAGTAATAAATGTAGTTGATTCGGCAATAAATAATGGAGTTGAATTAATTGTAAATATTTCTGCAATTAGTATTGAAAGCGAATTAGACAAACCGATGAAATTAATTGAAGATCACATAAAGAAAAGTAAAATTCCTTTTGTGTTCATTCACCCAAATGTTTACATGCAAAACTTTACGGAATTATTTAAAGATTTTATCATATCGGAAGAAGAAATTACAATTCCCGCAGAAAATTCAAAAGTAAGTTTTGTTGATGTAAGAGATGTTGCAGATGTTGCCGTTCAAGCCTTATTAAACGAAAATTTAAAAAATAGTACTTTTAATTTAACCGGAAAACAAGCAATAAATTTGCATGTAATTGCACATCTTTTTTCAGAAGCATTAAATAAAGAAATTAATTACAAAAATATTTCGGAAGAAGTTTTTGAAAAATTACTTCAAAATGCAAATTGGGCTAAAGGAACAATTATTGGAACTTTACAATTATGTAAACACATAAAAGACGGTAAAATTGATTTTACAACAAATGATGTACAAAAAGTTTTAGAACGAGAACCAATTACATTTCAACAATTTATTAAAGATTATTTAAATATTTGGAAGTAAAATTTTATTAAATTTGAATATCAATAAACTTAAATGAAAAGGAGAAGTTATGGCACTAACCATGAAATATGGTCCGGTTCTTGAAATCTGCAATAAATTTAATATGAAAGAAGCAAAAGTTGAAGAAGCTGCAGGTAGTTTAAAAATATCCGGAACTGTTCACACACAATATGAAAAAAATTCAATTTGGGATAAGATAAAAGAAATCGGCGGACAAACTCCAACTGATTTGAAAGCTGATATAAAAGTTGAAGCTAAAGATTATTACCATATTCATAAAGTTGCAAGCGGTGATTCTTTAAGTAAAATTGCAAAAGTTTATTTTGATGAAGCTAATAAATACATGAAAATTTTTGAGGCAAATAAAGATCAATTAACAAATCCGGATTTAATTAAAGTGGGACAAGAATTAAAAATTCCTTTTGTGGATTAATTTTTTGTTTCAAAAATATTTAATTTTGTAACCGCAACCCTTAAGTTGCGGTTTTTTTATTTAATTAAATGAAAATTATGATTGATATAAAATCACAAGTAGAGTTTGAAGAATTTATTAAAGTTAATGAAGCGGTACTAATTTATTTCAGCACACCGCAATGTAATGTTTGCAAAGTTTTGAAACCGAAAGTTCAAGAATTACTAAATGATAAATTTCCCAAAATTAAAATGGCTTATGTTGATTGTGAATTGTTGAAAGAAGTTTCTGCGCAAAACAGAATTTTTGCAGTTCCAACAATTTTAGTTTTTTTAGATGGAAAAGAATTTATTCGTAAATCAAGAAATATTAGCATTGCAGAATTTAGTGAAGAATTACAAAGACCATACGAATTATATTTTAATCAGTAAGGAATGAAAATTTTCATTCCTTACTGAATTTTCTTCGTTCCACATTTAACTTTAATTCACCAAAACAAAATATTCATAAGGTTTAAGATTAATTTTATCGCTCAATTCAATATTCATAGAATTCTCCGAAACCACATTTTTAAAACTTCCCACACAATTTTTATCATTTGCCAAAATTTCTTGATCAGAGTTTGATAAATTTAATATCACTAAAATTTTATCATCATCTTTTTCTCTAAAGTATGAAAGAACATTTTCATTATTAAGGTTTACGAAATTTATATTTCCGCCTTTTTCACCATTCCACATTGATTTATTATTTTTTTTCTCAGCTAAAATATTTGTATAAATATTTCTCATTTTAAATTCTTGCCAAGGAATTAAATCCTTTTCAAAAAATTCTAATCTTTTATTCATACCGGCTTCTTGACCATTATAAATTAAAGGCATTCCTTTTAATGTTAATGTAAGAATAGCAAAAGGTTCATACAGATTTCCAAGTCTTTCAAATTCAGTTCCCGCCCAAGTATTTTCATCATGGTTTGATGTAAAATTCATTCTAAAATCATTTTCATTAATTGTTTTTGAATCTTTAATAAGTAAATTTTTAATACTATCAGTAGAAATTTTACCTTTTGCAAAATTGTTCATCACATCTTTTAATTTCCAATTGTATGTCATATCAAAACCGTTTTTATGAAGTTCAGGATTTTCGCCTTCTGCAAGCATAAAAACTGGTTTAATTTTATCTAATTCTTGTCGCGCATTTTTCCAAAAATCTAGCGGAACCATTTCTGCAACATCACATCTGTAACCATCAATATTAAATTCAGTTATCCAATATTTTAAAGAATTAAGCATTTCAGTTCTAAGATTTTTGTTATCAAAATTTAGATCAATAACATCGCTCCAATCTGCAACCGGCGGAATGAAATTTCCGAGTGAATCTTTATTGTAAAATTCGGGATTTGTCTTTGTCCAATTGTGATCCCACGCAGTATGGTTTGCAACCCAATCAATTATTACATACATTCCTAAAGCGTGAATGCTATCAACCAAAACTTTAAAATCTTTTTCGTTTCCAAAGTTTGGATTTATGCTTTTATAATCTTTTACGGAATAATAACTTCCCAAAGTTCCTTTTCTGTTTTTTTCACCAATTGGATGAATTGGCATAAGCCACAAAATATCAACACCAAGTTTTTTTAATTCGGGAAGATGATTCATAAAAGATTTAAAAGTTCCTTCATTTGTAAATTGACGAATATTAACTTCGTAAATTGAAGCATTGTAACTCCACTCTGGATGAACTGAATTTTCAGAAATTATTAAATTCTCTTTTTCTTTACAACCTAAAATCAGCACCAAATAAATTATAATTACGTACAAATATTTTTTCATTTTACTCACCAATTTCCTATCTAAGTTTAAAAAAATGAATTATTTTATAGTTAATTTTAATCTAAATTATAAATAAATTATATAAATGAAAAAGCAATTAGTAGATCCCTCAGCAAAATTTTTTATTGTATTTATTGGGTTAGTTGTTTTATTAGGCGTTCTTAAAGAACTTCAAGATATATTTATACCGCTAACAATTGCATACCTTTTAGTTTTTGTTTTTGAACCGATGAATGATTTTTTAATAAAACGCAAAATTCCTAAATCTTTAACAACTTTTTTAGACTTACTAATTATAATTGGATTTTTCTGGGCGCTTTCTACTTTTATTATTGATTCATTCAGCCGTTTGGGCGAAGAACTTCCGCAGTATGAAGAAAGATTAAATAATATTGTAAAAACTTCTGCCGCAAATTTTGGAATTGTCGATAAGTTTTTTTTAGAATTTGATATTTCCAAAATTCTTAGTGATTTGGATTATAGCGATATGGCAAGCGGATTTTTTTCATCCACAATTTCAATTTTTTCCGCAGTGTTTTTTGTGTTATTCTTTTTCATTTTTGTAAATAGCAGTCATTTGCATTTAATCAACGCAATTAAAAATAGATATTTAAAAGTTCAGGCAAATGTTTCGGAAGAGAATTTTGAAAATAACATTGTTATTAATAATAAGGAATTAGAGAAATTTGAAAATCAAAAGAAAATAGATGAAGTTAAATTGCATCGTGAAAAAACAATTGAAAAAGCGTTTAAAGATATTACAGAACAAATTCAAAGATATATTGCGGCAAAGTTCTTATTAAGTTTATTAAAAAGTGTTGTAATTGGAATTATACTTTGGATTTTTGATATCGATTTTTTAATTGTATGGGCTGTGCTTTCATTCTTTCTAAATTTTATTCCAAATATTGGTGCAATTATTTCTGCTGTTTTACCAGCTGTTATGACTTTAATTCAATATGAATCTATTGGTTATACTCTTTTTGTTGGGGGAATAATTTCCTTTGCTGAAAATTTGATCGGCAATATTATGGAACCAAAATTTTTAGGAAATAAGCTCGGTTTAAATCCGCTTGTAATTTTATTATCTTTATTAATTTGGGGATACATTTGGGGAATTGCCGGAATGTTTTTATCCGTTCCGCTTACTGCAGTTGTTAAAATAATTTTATCAAATTCACAATCGGATAATCTCCAATTCCTTAATGAAGTTATGAGCAATACATATGATTTGGAACATAAAAAATCTGCATAAATAATTTTAAAATATTCTAATTGTAATTTTTTTATTGCAATTTAAAAGGATATTAAGGGGTTATTATTTCATGAAGATTAGTAAGATTATAATTGTTTTAATTTTCCTTCAATTTTTCACGGCAATATTAAATTCGCAAAATCCCAATAATCAAAATTTAATTCAAACAATAAATTCATATTTTAAAAAAGGAGATGCCCAGAAAAAAATATTTCCGGATTCTGCAATTTATTATTATCAAAAAGCACTAAATATTTTGGATGAAAATTTCAAATCAAATTCTAGTGAGAAAAATCAAATATTAAAGACGGATTTATTTACAAAAATCGGACACATTTTTTTTCAGCAGAGTAAATATTCTTTTGCAACAAATTATTACAATTCAGCTCTCGAAACTGCAAAAACTTTAAACAATGATTCACTTTTAGCTGAATGTTTTTTCAACATTGGCGAATTAGGATTGGAAAATGGAAAGTATGCAAACGCTGTTAGTTCATATTACGAAGCAATGAAACTTTATGAAAAAACTTCAAACTCGGAAGGATTATTTTGGACGAATGTAGGTTTGGGAATTGTTTTTAGAGAACTTGGCAACAAAGATTTATCAATTCGGCATCACGAAAAATCAAGAGAAATAGGCGAGAAAGAAAATAACAAATATTATATTGCAGTAAGCAACAATAATATCGGGAATTTATTTAATCAAATTGGCGATTACCAAACGGCACTTTCATATTTGATGAAATCGCTGAAAAGTTTTACAGAATATGGTGATGAAAAATTTGTTTCCGATTGTTACGAAAGCATTGGAAATGTTTACAAAGAATTAAAAGAATATCCGCGTGCTATTGAATATTTTAAACTTTCCACAGTTATTGCACAGAACTTAAATGATAATTACAGACTTCTTACACGGTTTGCAAATTTGGCATCTTCATTTGCTGCAATTCATGATAACGAAAGTGCATTAATGTATTTTAGCAAAACTATTGAACTTGCTCAAGCTGTTGGTGATAAAGCTCGACTAAGCGAAATTCAAATTATGTTAGCAGATTTTTATTCTAAAAATAATGATTTAATAAATGCTGAAAATTTTTTGAATAAATCAATTTTAACTTCTAAAGAAATTGGAGATACGGTTAGCATAATTTCTGCTTATAATGATTTAGCTGAGTTAAATTTCATAAAGAATAATTTTATTTCAGCAAAACATTTTGCACAAGACGCATATAATCTTGCGAAAAAAAAAGAACTTCCTAAACACATTTCTGATGCTGCAAAAAATTTATCTCAGATTTCACAAAAACTAAACGATTTTAATACGGCTTATAATTTTTTAAAAATTCATAAATCAATTGAAGATTCTCTCCTTACAATTGAAAAAATAAAAGCATTAGAAGATATTCAAGCAAAATACAAACTGGAACAACTTGAAACGGAAAAACTAAGAATTCAAAACCAAGCGCTAATTTCTGAAAACGAAGTTAAAAACAGAAATTTATTAATTCTTATCCTAATAATATTAATCATAATTTCTTTATTTGTTTTCGGTACATTTTTCTACAAAAAAAGAAAAGAAAGAATTGCAGAAAAAGAAAACGCAAATAGATTAACAAAAAAAATTGATTTATTAAGTTCTCAGCTTAACACAAAAAACAGAGAGCTCACTTCCAAAGCTTTAATGATTTCGAGCAATAATAAAATTTTACATGAAATTGTTGCAGAAATAGATGATTTTTTAGTTGATGAGACCGGTGATAAAAAGAAAATACGACAATTAAAAAATAAATTAACTAATATTTCCGAAGAAGAAAGCTGGAATGATTTTTTGCAGCATTTTGAAGAAGTTCATCCAGAATTTTATAAAAAACTTACCGAGAAATTTTCTTCACTTTCATCAAACGAACAGAAAATTTGTGCTTTTCTTAAAATGAATTTGAACACAAAAGAAATTGCGCAAATTACAAATCAAACCACAAAAAGCGTAGAAGTTGCAAGAACCCGCATAAGAAAAAAACTTGGAATTGATCACTCAGAAGGTTTAACTCAAGCAATTCATAATTTGTAAATTTTTGGTCAATTAATTATTTAAAAAATAATTGAGTGTTTTTGAAACCGCAATTGAGTGGTATTGTAGGCTTGTGAGTGTTGACCTACCCCAATTTCACACCTTACTTTTATAAAAGTCAATTTGAAAAAATTTCCATTGAAAATTTAATGCAAGAAATCTTCGATGAAATCTGGAAACCAAATGATTTTTTTGAAGAAAGAAAATAAAATAGAAATAGATCTCATTCATTGTGAAAGCAGCGAATTTAAAGAGGTAACGGAGTTTTGGTTTAAAGCAAATAGAAGAATTAGTGATTTAAAAGTAATGATTAATGTAGCTGAGTTTGTAGATATAATTTCCGGAATAGGTGCAATTTCAATAAAAAAAAACGAGTGGACTTTTTTAGTTGGATATGAAAATGTTAAAGTTAACCAAAATTGGAAATTTACATTTACCGGAAAATTAAACGGAAGCAACAAGAAATTTAACTCGGTTATTGATTACAAAATATAAAATAATAGAAATGAAAAACTTAATTAAACAACTATTTGTTGAATTTGCCTTAGCGTTTTATTTGCTAATTCCTCAATATTTAGTTGCAAGTGAAAAGGATAAAGAAAACAAAATTGTTCCCGCAAGTATTTGTGAACTGAAAACATTTATCCAATTTTCAAATCTTCATACTCAAAATTTATTTAACAATGAAAAAATTGTTAATGAAAATTACAAATCACCATGGCTGGCGTTTAGTCTTGCATTAATGTTTCCCGGAATGGGACAAATCTACAATGGTGAATATGGCAAATTAGGAATTATGTATGGTGTTGCTGGAATTGGTGCCGGAATGGCAATTGCTGCAATGGTAAATTCAAATTATGGAACTTCAAATCCGGAACCATCATATGTTGCTCCGCTTGGTATTGCGGGAGTAAGCATAATTTCTCTAGCATGGATTTATTCAATAATCGATGCACCAATTTCTGCAAATTCAATTAATGAAAATAACAATGCAATTTCACATAAAAATTTATCTGTGATTAATATTAAAAATTGTGGAATTGATTTTTCAGTCGATATGAGAAAATGTAAATACACGTTTGGTTTATCAATGAATTTTGGTTTGTAAAATAAGGTTTCTTTATGAAAAAAATTCTAATACTAATAATCACTCTTTTTATAATTGCTTGTTCAGAAAATACAGATGCAATTAAAACATCACAATCTTATTATAATAATAAAGAAAACCCCTCAAGTATTAATTCTGCAGCAGCAATTATATTTGAGAGAAAATCTGAGCCAAACGAAAATGCTTTCAATATTCTCGTTCCAAAAGATTGGATTATAGAAGGTGGAATTTATAGAGTAAATGCAATTCAAAACGGTCCCTCAAATACAATTGCAGCAAAATTAGATTTTTCAATTAAAAAAGATAGAGAAGGTAGCGTGATGATTCGTTGGCTTCCGGATGTACTTTTTTTTGATGCAAGATTTAGTCCGGCGGGACAAATGGGTTTGTTTCCAGAAGGAAGTAATTATCAAGGAATGACAGTTTACAACATTATGAATGCTGAAGATTTTATTAATAGAGTTGCGTTTCCATATGCACATTCTAATGTTCAAAACATTCAAATTCTTGAAAAAAAAAATCTACAAAAATTTGCTTCAAATTATGAAGCAAGAGTAAAGCAAACAATGCCCTACTTAACAATGAGTTACAATGCCGCTTATCTAAAAATAAGATATTCTGAAAGCGGAAAATATTATGATGAATTTATGTTTACTTTAATTGAAAATTGGGGACAACTCGGTGCCGGCATGTGGGGAAATAAAGAAACTTTTCTTGTTAGAACTCCGCAGAATGAATTAAAAAATTGGGAAGCTGTTTTCAACATTATTCACAATTCAACAAAAATAAACATTAATTGGTTAGTTGGAGAATTAAAAGGTCAAGCTGCTCGCGGACAAATTTTAATAGATACTCAAAATGAAATTCAACGGATAGGAAAAGAAATCACAGAACACAGACAAAGAACTAATGCCGAAATAAATAATGATATGTATTTAACACTTACCGAACAAGAAGAATATGTAAATCCCTATACAAATGAAATTGAAATTGCCACAAACCAATGGAAACACAGATGGGTTAATCAAAGTGGAGATGTAATTTATTCAAATCATGAAGATTATGATCCCAATATTGATATAAATATTAACAGATCAGATTTCAAGAGAAGCAAGATTAGACAGCGATTTCCAAATTAATAAATTCACATAACCCATTTTAAGGAGAACAAAATGAAAAAAGTAACAAAAATTTTATCATTTCTATTCGTGATTATATTAACCAATATTTCTTTTGCTCAAGGAATAAAAATTGGACCAAGACTTACCGGAAATATGAATATTTATAATCAAGATGGATTAACTGGAACATGGAGTGGAATAGGTATTGGAATTGGCGGTGCTATTGATATTTCATTTTCTAGAACAATAGGAATTTTATTAAACTTAACAGTATTTGATATGAAAAATTTTTCAAATTCACAAACTGTTGGAACAACAACACAAGAAACATCCTTGTCTCTTTCATATTTATCGATCGATCCATTATTCAAAGCAGAATTCAGCGGCTTTTATTTAGTCGGAGGTCCATCTTTAGCAATTAAACTAAGCTCAAGCGGTGAATCAAATACCATAGTTACAGGTCAAGCACCAAATGTGCAACCCATAAATATTGAAACAAAATCAGTGAAATTTGATATTGCCGTTGGAACCGGTTATAACTTTAAAGCATCAGAGGATGTAACACTTGGTTCAGATTTTATGGCATATATTCCATTGTCAAACACATATAATACTCCTGGAAGAAGCAACAGCACGCTATCATTAAAGTTAGGTTTTTCGGTTAAATTTAATATTAACTAAAGGTGAAAAAAATGAAAAAGATTATTACAATATTTTTAATTCTTTCATCAATTTTTATAATTTCTTGCGATGATGATACAACCGGTGGAGTTACAGATCCATTTGGTACTGGAGGAATTGGAGGTGGAACTGGAAATGTAACATTTACAATCGGCGCTCAACAAGGAGAAAATGGAGGAATTTTATTTTTTGCAACTCCAAGTGTTGCCGTTAAAATTACAAAAGTAACTTGCAGTCTACCAGCTCAGAATTTTAATGATGTTGTTGAAGGAGACGGTACAACAATTTTTAATGCAAATGAATCTGTTGGTATTGAAGAATATACCGGCGTTACTTCTGGTCAGCAATGGACATTCAAGTTTGAAGGAACGCTTGCAAGCAATAATCAAGCATTTAATGTAACTTCAAATTATACTGTGCCATAAAATACAGATCAACATAAACGGCTATAATTTTTTATAGCCGTTAAAATTAAACATTCCACAAATTTATTTTCCAAATAAAAAGTTTATTTGTGATGTGAACACTTGTAAAAGTGATAGATAATTATTTATCTTTTAATAAGATAACAAGACTTATTAAAATGAATGGTAAATATCAAAATATTACGCAGTTATTAAATTCCGCATCGACTGGAGATAGTTTTGCGCTCAATAATATTTTACCAATTGTTTATAATGAACTCAGAAAAATCTCATCTAAATATTTGCGGGATGAATTTAAAAAACATACTCTTCAAACTACTGAATTAGTGCACGAAGCATATTTGAGATTAATTGGCGATCAAAATTTATCTTGGGAAAGCAGAGCGCATTTTTATGGAATTGCAGCAAAATCAATGCGACAAATTTTAGTGGATTATGCCCGAAAGAAAAAATCAGAAAAAAGAAATTTTGGGAAAACACAGCTTTCTTTAGATAACGCAGATTTTGTTTTGAGTGAAAATGAAGAACAAATATTAAATCTAAATGAAGCTCTAAATAAATTAGAAAAGTTTGAAGAACGATCTTGCAAAATTGTTGAACTCAGATTTTTCTCCGGATTATCTTTAGAAGAAACAGCCGAAATGTTAAACATTTCCATTGCAACTGCTAAACGCGATTGGCAATTTGCAAAAGCTTGGCTTTATCGTGAAATAAATTAATTAAATTCTAATTGGATTTATTTGAATAATACTTTTAACGAAATATTAAAAACAATTTTTCAAAAAGCTCTTGAGCTTGATAAATCCGAAAGAGAAAATTATTTCAATAATCTTTCCGATGATCAAAAAGAATATATAGATGAAGTAAAATCACTTCTTTCCTCGTATGAAAAAACTGACGATTTTTTAGAAATTGCAACAAACTATAATCAAATTTTTACTTCAAATGAAAATGAAATACATCCTTTAATTGGAAAACATATTGGTCCATATTTAATTGAAAGTGAAATTGGTTATGGCGGAATGGGAATTGTTTTTATTGGTCGGAGAGATGATAAAGAATTTGATCAAAAAGTTGCTATCAAAATTTTAAAGCAAGGATTATCAACAAAATATTTAGTAAAACGATTTGAAAACGAAAGACAAATTCTTGCAAATCTTCAGCATCCAAACATTGCAAAGCTTTTTGATGGAGGAAAAACTTCTGACGGACTTCCGTATTTAATTATGGAATTTATTGAAGGAATTCCCATTACAGATTTTTGTAAAAAAAATAATTTTTCAATCAAACAAATTTTAGAAATATTCAAAACAGTTTGTGCGGCAGTTCATTATGCACATCAAAATTTAGTTGTTCACAGAGATTTAAAACCTGGAAACATTTTAGTTGCTGAACAAGGAATTCCAAAGCTTTTAGATTTTGGAATTGCAAAACTTCTTGATGAATCTTTAGAGATAGAAAACCTAAAACTAACTCAAACAAAAATGTGGCATTTAACTCCGGAGTATGCTAGCCCCGAACAAATAAAGGGAGAAAACATTACAACTGCAAGTGATGTTTATTCTTTGGGTGTTTTGTTGTATGAATTGATTTCGGGGAGTCAGCCATATAAATTTGAAAATTTTTCACCGGTTTCAATAAATAAATCAATTGATGAAACAAGTATTTTAAAACCGAGCGAAATTGTAAAAAAAACTTTTATTACAAAAAATCAGAAAACAATTGCAAATCAAGATGTGTTAAAAAAATCAAGATTAATTAAAGGAGATTTAGACAACATAATTTTAAAGGCAATGCACAAAGATTCTTCTCAAAGATATTTAACAGTTCAAGGATTAATAAATGATATAGAAAGATATTTAAAAGGACTTCCGGTAAATGCCAGAAAAGATACTCCAGTATATAGATTTTCAAAATTTGTGAAGCGACATAAAATTGGATTTGCGTTATTTGTTTTTTTTAACATAATAATTTTATTAAGTATTGCAGCAATAATTTACCAAGCTAATATTGCCACAAAAGAAAGAGATAATGCGAAGCTTGAAGCTCAAAAGTTGGAAAGTGTAAATAATTTTTTGCAAGAAATGTTGTCTTCAGCAGATCCAACTGAAATTAGTAAAGATGTAAAAGTTTATGATGTTTTACAAAAAGCATCAAAAGAAGTTGAAACAGGATTTAAAAATCATCCGGGAGTTGAAGCGGCAGTTCGTAAAACTTTGGGAAAAACTTTAACAAATCTTGGAGAGTTTGAAAAAGCAAAACCACATTTAGAAAAATCATTGGAATTAAATAGAAAATTTTACGGAAATGAAAGTTATCAAACCGGAGAAAGTTTGCACGAGTTAGCTTTGCTTTATGATTGGCTTGGTGATTTAAATAGTGCAGATTCTCTATATAAATTTTCAATTAATATTTTAAGAAAAGATTCTGAAACACCGCCACGTGCTTTATCAAGTGCAATTAATGATTTTGCAATTGTTAAACAGGAACAAGATAAATATCAAGAATCATTAGGTTTGCTTAAAGAGGCATATAATATTGCATACATAAGTTTTGGAAAAAAAGATAGAGATGTTGCAAATATTGCAAATAATTTAGGTGTAACTTTTGAAGGAATTAAAGAACTCGATTCGGCTACAATATATTACCAAAAATCACTCGATTTATATATGGAACTTTACGGAAATAATCGACCGGAAATTTCTACAATTCATAATAATCTTGCGTTTATTTTTATTGCAAAAGAAGATTTTCAATCTGCGCATGAACATTTTTCAAAATCGCTTGAGTTAAAGAAAATTACATGGGGAGAAAAACATTCAATGGTTGGATTTGCATATATGAATTTGGGTGCATTAGAATACACAATGAAAATGTATGAATCAGCTAATAAAAATTTGCTCAATTCACTTAAAAATTACAAAACTTCGATTAATGAAAATCACATTTGGATGGGATTAGCATACTTTTGGTACGGAAAAAATTTAATAGAATTTAATAAACTGAATGAAGCTGAAAATTATATTCAAAAAGCATTAAAAATTTATTTAAAAAATTATCATTCTGATCATGTTAATATAATTTCTGCAAATGCTGAACTAGGAGTTATTTATTTACTTCAAAAAAGATATAAGGAATCCGAAAAACTTCTTTTAAATGGATACGAAAAAATAAAAGAGATAAAGGGTTCGGAAAATTTCAACACAAAAAGAATGCTAGAATATGTTATTAAATTCAATCAAGAAACAAAAAATGTGAAAAATTAAATTATTATAAAAACCTCTCTAAATCATTTACAAAATAGTGATATAAATTTTTTTATTTTGAGATTTCTCTTCCGATAAAAATCATCGAAATTGAAATGACTAAATTTATTTTTTGTCACGTTTTAACATTTTTACTTCTTAACATTTCCACGCCTTTCGTCACTCGTATTTAATTTTTACTTTTGAAAATTTAGTGAGCCTTTTTATCCACTTTTTACGCATGTAGATATGAGAGAAAAAATTCATTGTTAAAAACTCTCATAAACAAAACTACAAACGGAGGAAAAAATGCAAAAATTATTAACCAAACAAATTCTTTTAATCTTTTTTATTGCTTCAACAATTTCATTTGCACAAAATGTAAAAATTGGACCAAGAATTACAGGAAATCTAAATATTTATAACCAAAACGGGTTAACCGGTTCTTACAATGGAATTGGAATTGGTGTTGGCGCAGCAATAGATATTTCATTTACAAGCAATATCGGAATTTTAACAAATTTAACATTGTTTGACATGAAGAATTTTTCAAATTCACAAACAGTTCAAACAACAACTACAGAGCGCTCACTTTCACTTTCATATTTAACAATTGATCCATTATTTAAGGCAGAATTTAGCGGATTTTATCTTGTTGGGGGTCCATCATTTGGCGTAAAATTAAATTCAAGTGGTGAAGTAAATCAAGTTGTAACTGGTCAAACACCGGTGGTTCAACCATTAAATATTGAGACAAAATCTGTAAAATTTGATATTGCATTAGGAACCGGATATAACTTTAAAGCCTCATCAACTGTTACTTTGGGAACAGATTTTATGGTTTACGTACCTTTAACGGATACATATAATTTTCCGGGAATTAGCAACAGCACTCTTAGTTTGAAATTAGGAATATCAGTTAAATTTAGTTTATAATATTTAAGAAAGGAAAATAAAATGAAAAAGTTAATATTATTACTGTTACCAATATTATTTTTATCTATCACTTCTTGTGATGACAGCGCCGGAGTTACAAATCCAACCGGAGGTGGAATTGGAGGAATTGGCGGCGGAGGTGGAACCGGAACCGGAAGTGTAACCTTTACAATTGGCACTTCTCAAGGTGAACAAGGTGGAATTTATTTTACCGCAGCTCCAAGCGTTGCAGTAAAAATTACAAAAGTAACTGTTAGTCTACCGGCGCAACAATTTTCTGATGTTCTACAAGGGGATGGAACAACAGTTTATAATGCAAACGAAGCTGTTTTATTGCAAGAATATGTCGGAGTTGAAAATGGTCAGCAATGGACTTTCCAGTTTGAAGGAAGCTTAGCTGGTAATAATCAAACTTTTAATGTAACATCAAATTATACTGTTAGATAAATAGGGTAAACTAAAAATTTAAGTTTCCCTCCACCGTAGTTAATGAGTCCTCAATTTAAGAGGGCTCATTGATTTTAAAGTAAAAAATATGATTTTGCAAACATTTATAAGAGTTTTATCACAATATTAAAGATTTTATTTTTATAAATTAAAATCGATAATTATATTTAGACATTCAATCCTTTATTAATCAAGTCAAATATAATTCTTTTAATTACTGATAAATTGGAGAAAAAATGTTTCCACAAAAAATCTTTAAAAGTCTCGCTATTCTTAGCATTCTTTTCACTTTTACAAATTGCTGTACAACAAAAAATGAACTAAAAGAAGAAGAAATTTCAATGGTAAAAAAAAATAATATTATGGCAATTGCACCGGGAACTGCAGAAGTTTTATGTACTGTAACAAACATTTATGAAAAGGAAAATAAGTCATTTTGTTCCGTAAAAGTAAATTCTGTTAAAAAATACGGTCCGGCAACAAAACCAATTTCTGCAAATTCAGAAATCCACATTGAGCTTAAAGATTCTTTCAAGGAAAAAATTGATTCCGCACGATTAAATAATGAAGAGATTTTAATAACCATTGCATCAACTCCAGAAGCGATGGGGCAAGAAAATAATGTAAGTTGGAGGATAATTAAGTTTGACGAATAAATAGAAATGAAAAATTATTAAGGGGAAAATATGTTAAAAATTTTACAATACATTTTCTTAGCAATTTTATTTTTCGTAGCATTTTCAATATTTACCGGCGAGAAAATAAATACAGAAAAAAATTCCGTTCAAAGATTAAGATCAACATCTTCTCCTAAATCTGGAATTAAAGCTAAAAAAGGTAGAGAAGAATATTTTAGTTTGATTTTAAGAGATCCGGCATCAAATAAAATTCCGTATAATATCAGACAGCGCGAATTGAAATTTGCTAAAGAATTAGAAATTAAAAACAGAAGTTTGAGCAAAAATAATAATTTTAATGAACTTAGCTGGAAAGAAGCCGGACCAAATGATGTTGGCGGAAGAACCCGCGCATTAGCAATTGATGTTGCAAATTCAAATACAATAATTGCTGGTGGAGTTTCCGGTGGAATTTGGAAATCTACGAATAATGGTTCTTCTTGGTCTCTAAAAAGTTCTAGTTCAGATATTCTTAGTGTCACTTCTATTGCACAAGATACAAGATCCGGAAAAACAAATACTTGGTATTATTCAAGTGGAGAATTTAACGGCTCCGGACAAGATTTAGGTTACAAATCATTTTTCACCGGCGGCGGAATTTATAAATCTACCGATAATGGAGAAACTTGGAATTTACTTCCAAATGCGAAAGATACAAATCCTTTACAATGGAATACTCCGTATGATTACGTTTCGAAAATAATTGTAAGCCCTATAACCGGTTCTGTATTTATTGCATCTCATGCATTTGGATTATTAAGATCTAAAGATGGTGGAAGTTCTTTTGCAATTTCACTCGGTGGTACAAACAATCATATTTATACAGATGTTGATGTAGCGGCTAATGGAACTCTTGTAGCAGTAATTTCTTCACCATTTCAAGGAATTACACCAGATAATGCTCCCGGAGTTTATAAATCAACTGACGATGGCGATACATGGACAAACATTACTCCAACAACATTTCCCGAAACGCATTTAAGAAGTGTACTTGCTTTAGCTCCTTCAAATGCAAATACTTGTTATGTGATGACATTTACGGGAAATTTAATTAACGAAAAAGTAGACGATGTAAGATTTCACAAAATAAATGTTTCAACCGGAGTTTCTGAAGATAGATCTGCAAATATGCCAAATTTCGAAAATGATTTTGAAGATTTTATTCACACCCAAAATAATTACAATATGGTTGTTGCTGTAAAACCCGATAACGAAAATTTTGTGTTAATTGGCGGAACAAGTTTGTTTAGATCAACAGATGGATTTGCAACAAAGCCGGATGATGTAAAATTAGATTGGATCGGGGGATACCATTTATTTCATTTTCAATATCCAAATTTTCATTCCGATATTCACGCTTTTGCTTTTAATCCAACCAACCCAAAAGTAATGTGGTGGGGACACGATGGCGGTCTTTCTTATACCTCAGATATTACGCAAACAAATTATGCAGATGTATTTCCGTGGGAAAATAAAAATAACGGTTATAACGTAACTCAATTTTATATGATTACCCAGCCAAATGAAGCTGGCGATAATAGAATTATGGGCGGAACTCAAGATAATGGAAGTCCATTTTTTACTTTTAACGGAACTTCAACTTCCGAATCTAATGATGTAAGTAGCGGTGATGGAAGTTATGGATATTTTGCTAATGATTTTTGCTATACTTCGGCACAAAACGGTGCTGTGTTAAGAGTAAATTATGATGGGAATGAAAAACCTTCACGCAGTAATGGATGGAGCAATATTACACCGCAAAATGCACAAAATCAATCATTTATAAATCCTTATTCAGTTGACCCAAATGACGAAAACACAATGTTTTATCCCGCCGGAAGTTCATTGTGGAGAAATAATCAATTAAGTACGCTTCCGGTAAATCAAACTTTTAGTGAAGGAATAACGGAAGGATGGAATGAATTAACAAATTTATCTGTTGATGAAGGATATATTATTTCTGCAATGGCGGTTTCAGAAAGCAATCCACTTCACAGATTATATTATGCCGCATCAAATATTTCACAAACTCCCCAAGCACCAAAAATTTATAGATTAGATAATGCCAACAATTCAACATCAGGTGCAGTTGAATTATCAATTAGCGGAGCTTCAGAAAATTCTTACATTCATAATATTGCGATAAATCCAGATAATGCTAACGAAATTTTAATTACAATGTCCAATTATAATATTGTGGGAATTTTTCACTCAACCGATGGCGGACAAAATTTTACTGCTGTTGAAGGAAATTTAACCGGAGATCCAAATAATCCGGGTCCATCAATAAGATCGGGAAGTATCCTTCCTACATCAAATGGGAATTTGTTTTTGGTTGCAACAAGTACCGGAATTTATTCTACAAATTCACTAAATGGAAACAGCACTAATTGGATTATTGAGGGAGCAAATACAATCGGAAATGTAATTGTAAATTATCTCTCAGCAAGAAGATCTGATGGAAGAATTGTTGCCGGTACGCACGGAAGAGGAGCATTTATTGCAAATGCAGAAGTTGGCGGAGCTGCTGTTGCATCAGTTAATGTTGGAAACTTAACACTGCAATCAAGACCCGGAGAAACTGGAAGTTCAAGTTTTATTTTAAGCAATACCGGCGAAGCAGTTTTAAATTATAGTATTTCGGTTTCCGGAAGTTTTAATGGAAATTTTGGCAAGCATAATAAAAATGTTTTTCATTTGGAAAAAGGAAATCTGAAAAATAAATTAACTGATAGATTTGATAGGAATTTTAAGAATAGCAAACCAACTAACAGCAATGTTAAATCAATAAAAAATCCGAATTCAAGTCTTGAAAAATCAAACACAATTTTAGGAAATGATTATTTATATCTTGATGACGGAAACGAAAATTCAGATTCATTTATTGGCTTTGGCGATGATGGATTTGGCGGAAGTGCAAAATTTACATGGCTCAATTTATTTACACTTTCCGGTTATAATTTTGAAATGGATTCGTTTGAATTTTATATGAGAACCGAAGGTGTAAGTTCAAATAATGTATATCTTGAAATTAGAGACGATGATTTTAATATTTTAGATTTTGGAGAACTTGATTTAACTCTTTCTTCAAGCGGTGGTTGGTACACAGTAAGTTTAGATCCGGCAATTTCATTTAGTGATGGAGAATCATTTTACATATTAATTTCAAGCGATAATGATATATTTTATCCCGCTGGTGCTGATTATGATGGCGTTGAACCCGGAAGCGGTTTTTATTATAATGAAGGTAACAGCACATGGGTAAATATTAATACAATTTCGGGATTTGAAAATGGTGCATTTCTTATTAGACCTTTTGGGACACTTGGCGAAAATTCCAATACGGATTTGGTTACTGTAAATCCGGAAAGTGGTTCCATTCAACCAAATTCTTCAGAAACGATTACACTAACTCTTAATGCTCAAAATTTAAATGAAGGAAGTTATACGGGACAAGTTAACATTTCTACAAATGGTGGAAATTTTACAATTCCTATAGATTATTTGGTTGATGTAAAACAAGTAGCTCAAATTCCAACTGAATTTAATTTGGGACAGAATTATCCTAATCCATTTAATCCTTCAACACAAATTGAATTTTCTTTGCCACAAAAATCAAATGTTTCATTAAAAATATTTGATGCATTGGGAAAAGAAATTGCAAATTTAATTAATGAAACAAAATCTGCCGGAAAATATCAAGTTAGTTTTAATGCAATAAATTTATCTAGCGGTATTTATTTTTATAGATTGGAAACGGATCAGTTTTCAGAAACAAAAAAAATGTTATTAATTAAATAAATTGTTTGGTAGAGACGCATAGCAATGCGTCTCTACATTTTTAATTTGATGTCACTGACCAATAAGTGAAAGCGTAAATTTTGTCATCGAATGGTCGATGACAACTAATATAATTTATATTCCAACAATAAATCCAACTTCTAATGTAAAATGTCCGATTGATTCTTCTGCATTTATAATATTGTATTGTAAATTTCCATCCACTTTAATATCATTGCTTAATTCATAAACAAAACCTCCGCCAAGCCCAAAACCAAAATACGGATTAGAATCACCTTTTATTTTCGGGAGTTCAACCCCGTTTTGAGTTGTTTGCGTTGATGAAGATGTAAATACATGTAAACCCAATTCTCCACTTATATATGGATTTAATTCTTTATCATCTAAATAATACCTTGCACCAACTAAAATTGGAATTGATGTTGCCGGTTCTGTAGCTTCAATTGATGTATTTCCAATTTCAATTTTATCTCCACCCCAAGCAAGATATCCAATTGTTCCGGTAAATTGAAAATAATCTGATAGATCATAAAAGAATGATCCTGCAACGCCGTAACCCATTTTGGCTACATCGTTAAAATCTCCAATTGGAATTGACAAAGTTCCATTTAAGCCAATTGCCATATTGCTCATTTGTGCAAAAGATAAATTTGAAATTATAATTAATACTGTAAAAATTGTGAATATTTTTTTCATAAAATTTCCTCCAAAATTTAAAGAACAAAGGGTTTATTGATTATAAAGAATTGTATTTAGATTTATGTAAGTTTTTATAATTAGATGGTAAGAATTTAATAAATTGTTGTTTAAAAGAGGCAAAAAAAAGCGGTTAATTTTAAAAACTAACCGCATTATATAAAAATTTTATTTAATGATTTTAGAATTTGAAATCAACACCTAAAACCAAGGAACTAACTAAATTTCCAAACCCAAAAGATGCTCTTGCAGCCATATTTGGAGAAAACCAATATCTAACACCAGCATTACCATTAAAGAATAATCCACCACCAGAAGATGTGCCATAATCATAATCATCGTATCCAAGTTTGCTGTCATAACTCCAAGAATCAATATCAAATCCTAAAACAACGCCTAACCAAGGATCTATTTTGCTGTTTTCAAGTTTGAAATGATAATTAGCCTGAGCACCAATAATGATATCTGTATAACTCCATTCTCCATAAAAATAATCTTCGCTCCAATTATAATATCTGAAAATACCGCCAACACCCAATGCCCCAGGTGCATCAACACCGATATCTTTTAAACTCATTCCGTATTCATAATCTGCACCAAAACCTAATCCCCATCCGCCAAATCCAACACTTAAAGTTGGACCTGCATGGTGTTTACCAACTTCAAATTGTGCAAAACTTACAGTTGATATTAATGTTAAACTTAACAAAAGAACCAATATTTTTTTCATTTTTTCTCCTTAAAAACTATCAAAATAATTTTATGTAATTAGTTAATTGGAAATCTTAAACCGGCAAATACTGTCAAATTATTTGAATCACTAATAATATTTATTTTTGCATTAACATCAAGATCCATATTTCCCAAAGCATATAAAAATCCACCGCCTAAGCCTAAACCAAATTCTGTACTTGATGAAGAGAATTCACCAAAAAATTCACTATCATAAGTGAAACTCAAATTATTTATTCCTAATTCTGCAGTTGCATAAGGAGTAAAGCTTGATCTTTGAAAATAATATCTTCCGCCAAAAACGATTGGAACATTACTAAAAGATGCGTCGTCAGCTTCGGTTCCCCAAGATGTATAACCAACGGAACCGGTTAAATCAATATTTTGGTTAATTCCATAGTAAAAATTACCTAAAAATCCAAATCCCATATTTGCTGCATCACCAAAGTCACCCATCGGAAGAGAAATCCCAACTTGACCACCAACATGCATTTTGCCTTCTTGGGCATTAATTGATACTACAAAAAAAGTTAAAAGAGTTAAAATAAGAACAGTTTTTTTCATAAGTAATTCCCCTTAATTGAATTATAAATTTATGATTTAATTGGTAATTTAGCAGACAAAATAATAAGAAATTTAATAACTGCAAAATAATTACACGTAATTCTTAAGTAATTAACTGATACAAACATATCATTTAATAAAATATTATTTGTGATTTTTATCATTACATTTTTAGAAAATATTTTTTCTGGGATTAATTGATTTTTAAATTCGTTAAAAATCATATCATATTGCATTATTAAAAATTAAAATTTCCAAAACAATTTTGCTAATTTGCATTTTCTAAAATCAAATTTTACAAAACATTAAACAAAAATTGAAAAAATTATGAAAAACAAAATTGATGTTTTTTTACCGGCTTTTGGAAATGAAATATTAGAAAGGACAACAAATTCTCTTAAAAATTTTGAGATTATTAATTACATAAATGTTTTTACAAATGATGAGAATTTCTATCCCGAAAATTGTAAAATCTTGCAATCTAAAAATATTTTTTCATCAGAAACAATTAAATTGATTGCGGAAAATTCCCATACCGATTTTATCCTTTTTATCACAAAAAGTATAAGAATTGATTTCGGAAAATTCAGTTTGGAAAGATTTTTAAATGTTGCAAAAAATACCGGAGCAGGAATTGTTTATTCAAATTTTTATGAAACAAAGGAAAATCAAATAATTAAACATCCAACAATTGATTATCAGTTAGGAAGTCTGCGCGATGATTTTGATTTTGGTCCGGTTTTATTAATCAACACAAATGCTTTAAAAGTAGCAGTAAAAAATTTTTCTGAAAATTATAATTCTGCAGGATTGTATAATCTGCGTTTAGCAATTTCGGAAAAATATTCCATCATTAGAATTCCGGAATTTCTTTACACAACAAACGAAGATGACAATATAAAAAGCGGCGAAAAAATGTTTGATTATGTTGATCCGAAAAATCGGCAAAATCAAATTGAAATGGAAAAAGTTGTAACAAATCATCTTAAAAATATTGGCGCTTTTTTAACTCCGGAATTTCAAAAATTAAATTTTGAAGAAGTAAATTTTACAAATGAAGTATCGGTTATTATTCCGGTTAAAAATCGCAATAAAACAATTAGCGATGCAATAAAATCAGTGCTAAATCAGAAAACCAAATTAACTTTCAATTTAATAATTGTTGATAATCATTCTGATGACGGAACTTCGGAAATAATTAAAAGTTTTGCGGAAAATGACAAAAGAGTAATTCATATAATTCCCCAAAGAAAAGATTTGCAAATCGGCGGATGCTGGAATGAAGGAATTTTGAATGAAAATTGTGGAAGATTTTCAATTCAATTGGATAGCGATGATTTATATTTCAATGAAAATACAGTTCAAAAAATAGTTGATAAATTTTATGATGAAAAATGTGCGATGGTAATTGGTTCATACAAATTAACAAATTTTAAATTGGAAGAAATTCCCCCGGGAATTATTGATCATAAAGAATGGACGCCGGATAATGGAAAAAATAATGCTTTGCGAATAAATGGATTAGGTGCTCCCCGCGCTTTTTATACACCGGTTTTGCGCGAAATTAAAATTCCAAATGTAAGTTACGGAGAAGATTATGCAGTTGGTTTAGCAATTTCAAGAGATTACCAAATTGGAAGAATTTATGAGCCGGTTTATTTGTGCAGAAGATGGGAAGGAAATTCCGATGCGGATTTGGATATTGAAAAAACTAATGCAAATAATTTGTATAAAGATAGAATTAGAACTTTTGAAGTTTTAGCAAGACAAATTAAAAACAAAAATATCAGCCACTAATTCACGAATAAAATATAAGTGCTTTAGTCGCGAACACAAATATGGAAAATTTATTTCTTGCAGAAAATGAATTAAACAAATTTGGTAAAGTTGAAAATCTTTCTCAGAAAGTTGAAGCTTTATTAAATCAGCAGAAAGCCAATTGGGAATTGGTTAAAACTAATTTTGAATCTTTATCTCAAACAAAAATTAAAAAATTTCAATTCAAAAATTCTGAAATTAATATTCAATTTAATCCGGCACGAATTACATCAACATCTGCAAAGGTTGATAAAAAATCAATTGAAGAAAGAAAATGTTTTTTGTGCTTGGAAAATTTACCTTCCTCTCAAAAAGGAATTTTATTTAATAATGATTATTTAATACTTTGTAATCCATTTCCAATTTTTAAACAGCATTTAACAATTCCAAAACTAAAACACATTCCTCAAAATATTGAAAATAATTTTCGCGATCTTTTAGAATTGAGTGAAGAATTACACGAAAAATTTTTTGTTTTTTATAACGGACCCAAATGTGGAGCTTCCGCGCCGGATCATTTTCATTTTCAAGCGGGATTAAAAAATGAAATTCCTATTTATAGTTTTATAAACTCAAATGAAACTGATGAAAAATTATTTGTTGAAAAAAATAATGTAAAAATATTTTTAGTAAATAATGAAATTCAAAATTTCTTAATTATTAAATCAAATAATAGAATTAAATTGGAAGAAAATTTTTACGAGATTCTAAATTCTGCAAAAAGAATTCTAAATAGTAACGAAGAACCGTTAATTAATATTTTATCTTTTTATGAAAATGATATTTATAAAGTAATTATTTTCTTTAGAGAAAAACACAGACCAACTCAATATTTTGAAGAAGGTGAAAAAAAGTTGTTAGTAAGTCCCGCTTCTGTGGATTTGGGCGGATTGATAATTGTTCCGCGAGAAGAAGATTTTAATAAAATTACAAGATCAGATATTGAAAATATTTTTAAACAAGTTCATTTAAGTAAAGAAATACTGGAAAAAATTTTGAGTGAAATCTGTAAATAAAAAATATTAAAATAATTTTAATAAACTTTTATAGCAATAATACTAATATCATCTTCAAAATTTTCTGCTGTTGCGTTTGAAAAAACACTTTTTATTTTGTCAATCGGATCTTCGTCCTGAGTAATTTGCGCAATTGTTTGTTTAAGATTTCCTTCACCAAAAAAATCTCCGTTTGTCATTCGCGTTTCAGGAATTCCATCTGTTATTAAATAAATAGCTTCACCGGGATTTAACGGAAGTTCAATATTTTGATAATTCCCAATTTCTTTAAATCCTAAAAGAATTCCATTTGATTTAACACTTTTTACTGAATCCGAAGTTTTATAAATAATCGGCAAATCACCAGCTCCGGAATATTTTAAGATTTTGGTTTTGCTATTTATACAAACAACTGATAAAGTTATAAACACATCGGAAATTCGTTCATCCTTAAAAATTGCTTTATTTATTTTATCCAAAATTGTTGCTGGAGATAAATTGTGATCTGAATCTAAAATCATTCTAATTGCACTTCTAACATAACCGGCGTAAGCTACGGCAAAATACCAAGCTCCCCATTTTTTCCCCATAATATCGCCAAGAACAACAACTAAATTTTCTTCATCAACTTTGAAGTAATCAATAAAATCGCCACCGGGAACATTTTGAAAAGGTTTGTGCCAATGTTTAACTAACAATCCATCTAATTGCGGAAATTCATCGGGAACAACCTTAGCACTCATTGCGGTTGCGGCTTTTTGAACTTCGCCGACCGCCTTTTCTTTTTCCTTTTCTGATGTTTTTAAGATTGCATTAATTTTTGCGAGAACTATTTTTGGTCCGGATGTTTTTACGATATAATCTTCTACATGTAGATCAAAACCTTCGAGAATATCTGATTCATCTCCTTTTGCGGTAAGAAATATGAAAGGAATCAATTTTGTTGAAGGATCTTCCAAAACTCTTTTTCTAAACTGATGTCCGTCAACTTCGGGCATCATAATATCACTTACAATTATATCTGGTTTGAATTCTTTTGTTTTAAGATATCCATCCAAACCATTTTCAGCCCAATCACATTCGTAACCGGATTTTCTAAAGTTATAAAGGAAGAGTTTTGCAACAGATTCTTCGTCTTCAACAAGAAGAATTTTGTGACCTTTATTTTCCGGAGTATTATTCAAATTAAATCCCTTTTTGAAGATTATCGAATTAATTTCGACGAGATTTAATATCGTATTTTTCCATCAATCTATATAATGTTGCTCTTCCCACATTTAATTTTTTTGAAGCATCAACAATATTTCCATTTGTAATTCGTAGCGCATGTTTAATTGCTTCGGCTTTAAGTCTTTCAAAAGGAATAATAGGTGCATCTTCTGTAAATAATGGTCCCGTTGAATCTGAGTAACCATCGCTATCTGCAGCCAAAATTTGTGGAGGAAGAACTTCTAAATCAATATTATTTGTCTCTGAAAGAATCATACATCGTTCAATTGTATTTTCTAATTCTCTAACATTCCCGGGCCAATCATAATCATATAATAATTTTAATGCGGGTTTTGTAACTAAATTTATTTGTCGACTCATTTTTTTATTGAATTCGGCTAGAAAATGATTTATAAGAATTACAATATCGCCGCGCCTTTCTCTAAGTGACGGAATATGAATTGGGAAGGAACTTAAACGATAATAAAGATCTTCTCTAAAATCACGATTTGCAACTGCTTCTTTTAAGTTAACATTGGTTGCTGAAATAATTCTAACATCTGTTTTAATTGTTTCATTTCCTCCTACTCTCTCAAATTCTTTCTGCTGAATTACTCTAAGAATTTTTGCTTGAAGAGACATTTCCATATCGCCGATTTCATCCAAGAAAATTGTTCCGCCGTTTGCCAATTCAAACTTTCCAATTTTTCTTTGATGCGCTCCAGTAAATGCACCGCGTTCATGACCAAATAATTCACTTTCCAATAATTCACGTGGAATTGAAGCAGAGTTTACAACAACAAACGGTTCATTTTTTCTAATTCCGTTATAATGAATTGCACGCGCAATTAATTCTTTACCGGTTCCGCTTTCGCCATTTATTAAAACAGTAATATCATTATTTAAAACTTTTGTAACCATTTTAAAAACTTCTTGCATTTTTTTATCTGCTGAAACAATATTATCAAAACTATATTCATGCTGAAGATTTGTATTAAGTTCATCCACTCTTCTTTGCAGATCAAAATTCTTAATTGCATTTTGAATTGCTGGTTTTAATCTATTTTTATCTACCGGTTTTGGGAAATAATCAAATGCGCCTTCTCGAATGCATTCAAGCGCAACATCAATATTTCCTTGTGCGGAAAGCATAATTACCGGCAAATGTTTATTCATACGTTTTATTCGTTTAAGAAGTTCGGTTCCGCTTAAATCTGGAAGCATGATATCGAGAAGAATTAATTCCGGATTTTCATAAATATTTTCTAAAAGT
Source organism: Ignavibacteriota bacterium (assembly GCA_016716225.1). Lineage (NCBI taxonomy): Bacteria > Pseudomonadati > Ignavibacteriota > Ignavibacteriota bacterium. Next base: position 1,342,707 of record JADJWT010000001.1, read on the forward strand.
TCAGAGCCATTTGTAAAAGTGCGAACATTATATTCCCACTCATTTTTAACCCAGTGAGTAATTAATTTTAGAATTGCTGGTTCGTCATCAACGATAAATATTGTTTTTTCCAATTTTTACCCCGTTAGTTTTAATTAAAACTATATTTAGGAAGTCTTATAATAAAGCTTGTTCCTTTGTTAACTTCGCTTTTAACTCTAATAAGACCTTTATGTAAATCAATTATTTGTTTAACTGTAACTAATCCAAATCCGGCTCCGGTTAAGTTTAATCCGGTTCTTTTTATTTTGCTGAATTTATCAAATAAGAAGGGAATATTATTTTCGGGAATTCCAACACCGGTATCACTTATAACAATTTCCACTTCTTTTAAAAATTCTTGAACAATTACTGTAATCCTTCCATTTTCTTTTGTGAATTTTACAGCGTTTGAAAGTATATAAGTTATTACTTTTTTTATACGTTCTTCATCGGCGTAAATCATTATCTCCGATTGAGGAATATTTTCTGTTAATGTAATATTCTTAATCTCACTTTCAATCTTAATATTATTATTACATTCGTTAATTATATCAATAATGTTAAGCGAAGTTTTCTGTAATTTTTGTTTTTCACTTTCGAGTTCGGAAAAATCTAAAACATCATTTATTAATTTTGCAAGACGTTTACTTTCCGTTAAAATTACTTGATTAAATTCTTCAGCTTTTTCCAAAGTTAAATTTTTATCCTCTGCAATTGTTTCTGCAAAACCAATTATTGATGCAAGCGGTGTTCTTAATTCATGTGAAACATTCGAAATAAATTCATTCTTCAAATTATTTAATTCATTTAAAACACTAATTTGCTGCTGTGCACGGTCTCTTTCAATTGCATTTAATCTATTTGCTTCCGTTAATTTTGATAAAAGATCTTCAACTTTTCCTCTTTCTGCTTTAGCTTTACTTAAATTTGTTCCAACGCCAAAAAGGGAAGTTAATTTTTCATTTTGAAATATTGGCGTTAGAGTGATTTCATATAATTGTTCAATTCCAACTTTGGGAATAATTTCTGTTTCAAACTTTACTGATGTTTTATTTGCAATAAGATTTTGAAAAGCCTCAGCAACTTTCGATTTATTTTTCTCGTTAAGTAATTCAAAAAAGTGTTTTCCAATTATATCATCCAGCTTAAAATGAGATTGCTTTAACAATGCATTATTTGCAAATTCAACAATTCCGGAATCGTTTAATATGAAAACTATATCATTTGTCGAGTTAGTAAAAAGATGAAAATATTTACCGTAAGCAAGTGAAATTGTATCATTTTCAGAAATTATATTAGAAATTAATTCATTCATTACTTTCAATAGTTTTCAAAATGAAACTTTTGTGATTCATAATAATTGTGAATTTAGTAAATTTTCGAAAATTGAGTTTTTAATTTATCAAAATAATACATCATTTTGTATTATAATTATACAATCGGAAAAAGTTTTGAAAAATTTAATGCAATTATTAGGATTTGTTGCACTCTGTCAATATAAAAATGAGAAATGTAAAATTTTAGTACAGTTGGCTATTTTGTGAAGTTATCTCATTTAATTGTCCACAGTAATAATATGTTAATTTTAATTTAGAATGTAAATTTTTATAATAAGATTGTATATCATTTTTTACAAGACCCAGAATCCAATTATAATTATTCGTAATATTTTTAGATTTTTACATAATCTTAAATAAGAGAAAACAACTTTTATGACTTTAAAATATAAATGCCGGAATTTCTTCCGGCACTTAGACTATTATATGTGTGAGTGAGAGACTAATCTAAATAACTTTGTATTGCATCTTCTAGATTATCGTAAAGTTTGAAAACTTTATCCATTCTTGTAATATAAAACATTGAAGATTCTGTATGATCCCCCCAAACAATTCTTAAATCACCGCCTAAACTCATTGCTTTTTTAAGCGAACTTACCATTACGCCAAGTACCGTTGAATCTACAAATTCGCAATGAGATAAATCAATTACAATTTTTGAATTGTGACTATTAAATAATGATGTTAAATATTCTTTGAATTTTGCTGCAATTTCCATTGTTGCTCTTGGAATATTTAATGTAACAACACTTACATCTCCATAAAGCAAATGTGAAAACTGTGAATAATTTGGCAAATCATTTTCTGATTTTGTTAAATCTGCCGAAAACTTATGTGCTTTAGAAATCACCGGTTCTTCTACTTCCAGAGATGAAAAATCATCATTTTCGGTTAAACTATTTTCAATATTTTCTTCCAAATCAAAATCAATAATTTCATCTTTTTCATCATTTACATTTCCGAAAGAAAATGCCGGCTTAATATCTTCATTCACAGCAAATTTCTCAAACTTTTCTTCCGATGCTTTCTTTTGTTCAATAATTTGTTTTTCAAATGCATTTGGTGGAATTACTTTTTCAATTACGGGTTTATTCTGCTGTTGAGCAATTAATTGGTTTCTTCCGGATTCAAGCTCATTTATTCTTTCGTGAAGTTCGGCAATTTTTTCAATTTGATTTTCAATAATTGAATTCAATCTTTCTTCGGAAGATTCTTTTTCTAATGAACTATTATTGAACATTTCCATTCTTTTTGAAAGCAATTCGAGTTCATCAGATTTCTTACTTGCTTCACTCTTGAAGTGATTTTTAGCATCATTCAGTCTTTCAACTTCATTTTTGAAATCTTCCAATTGCTCTTTTAGTTTAATAAATTCAATTTCTCTATCAGTTCGTTCCAGTTTAACTTGTGTTAATCGTTTTCCTTGCTCTTCGATAATTGAATTTTTTTCTTCCATCAAAGAATCAAAATTATTTTTGATTTGTGAATATTGTTGAAGCTCGTTGGTTAATTCTTCAATCTTTTTATTGTATTCTTCAACTGATTCATTCTGAATTTCATTTTCACCAAAACTATTTTTTAATTGAAGTTCAGCAATAATTTCAGTTTTATTTTCAAGTTCAATTTCGTAAGATGATTTAATTTCGGTTAACTCAGAAATTTTATTTTCCAATTCATGAATTTTTTCTTCAAACGATTTGCTAATTTCAGTACTAAAATCTTTTGCCGAGATTAAATTGGTTATTTCGCAATTCAGTCTTTCAAGCTCCGAATCTTTTTCGCTAATAATATTTTGAGTGAATTCCAATTGAGATTTTAAATTCTCAATTTCAGTGGAAATTTTTGATAATTCCGAACTATCTTGATTTTTCTCATTCAAGATATTTTCGAAATTATACTTTAATTCATTTAATTGATTTTTAAGTTGTTCATTTTCAAAAGAAATTGTTTTATTTTCTTCAGTTTTTACGGAAAGTTCTAAAGTCAAATTTTCCAGTTTCTCATTTAACGATTCATATTTTTCGCTCAATGAATCTTTATTTAACAATTCACTTTCGATAAATGAAATTTGCTGATTTTGTTCTTCAATAAATTTCTGATTTGAAGAAATAATTTCATCGCGTTCTTTTATTGAATTTTTTAAAGTTTCAATAGTTGAATTTAATGTAATTAAATTTTCTTGATCTGTTTTTACTGTTAATTCTAATTCAGAAAGTTTTGTACTTAAATCGTGAATTTGATTTCTGTATTGATTTTCAGAAAAACCTACTTCTTTGAGCTGATTTTTATATTTTTCAATTTCTTCAATTAAATTCTTCGATTCATAATATTTTGATGAAATTTGATTTTGATAAGCTTTTAGATCAATATTTAAAGTTTCTATTTCAGAATTAAGATATTGTATTTCTTTTACTTTTTCATTCAAATTTAACTTATATTCATTTTCTTTTTCACTAAGGTGAATTTCTTTAAGATTTAATTCATTTTTCGTATTTTCAATATTTTGTTGAAGTTCACCAATTTTTAATTTCAATTCATTTTCATAAATATCTTTGTTAGAAATATTCTGCTCAAATTCTTGAATAATATTTTCTTTTTCAGAAATTAAGTTTTCAAGAGAATTCTTACTTGAAGTAATTTCGGAAATTTGATTATCTTTTTCAGCAATTTCAGTTTTAGCAGATTCTATATCTTTATTTAAATTTTCTATTTGTAATTTTAATTCATTTTCCAAATTATCTTTGGCAGAAATATTTTGCTCAAACTCACGAATAATATTTTCTTTTTCAGAAATTAAGTCTTCAAGAGAATTTTTGCTTAAAGTAATTTCAGAAATTTGATTATCTTTTACAGCAATTTCAGTTTTAGCAGATTCTATATCTTTATTTAAATTTTCTATTTGTAATTTTAATTCATTTTCTAAATTATTACTTTCGAAAAGATTTTGTTCAAACTCCTTAATTAAAATATCTTTTTCAGAAATCGCTGATAGTGTATTTTCATTGGATTTTTTAAGATTTTCTATTTCAACATCTAACTTTTCAATTTTGCCTAATAATTCATTTTCTAAAGAAATTTTAGATTTAAGTTTATTTTCACTTTCAAAAAGTTCACTTGCAATTATGTTTAGTTCACTAGATTTTTCTTCAAAACTTATTTTGTAATTGCTCAAGTCAATTTTCAAAACATCAATTTCTTTGTGCAGTTTGTTAAATTCATTTTCCTTCTCAAATAAACTTTCTTTTAGTTCTATTTCAATTTGTGTTAATTTTGCTATTTCTTTAAGATTATTTTGAATTTCATTTTCTTGAATTTGTGTAACTTCATTATGACCTTTTTGTAGAATTTCAAGCTGCTCTTCAAGGAAAATTACAGATTTGTGTAATTCTTCAGCCAATCTGGATTTATCAACCAATCTTCGTTCAATTTCAGTTCGTTCAATTTTTAAGTTAGAATTTAATTCTTCAATTGTTCGGTTTCTTTCTTCAATATTTTCATTTAATGCAGAAATATGTTTTTTCAAATGTGCAATTTCAGACTCTGAATCTTTTAATAAAGCTAAAATATTATTTTTTTCTTCATTAAGTGCATTTAATTTATTTGTCAAATCAGAAACTTTATCTTTCTCAATTTCCTCACTAATTTGAAGTGAATGATAAGAATTTGAAAGTAGTTCAAAAGCTTCTTTTTGCTGCGAATTTATTAGATCTAAATCCTTTTTCTGTAATTTCAAATCGGAGATTTCGTAAGATTTAGATGCAATTTCACTTTCTAGTGAATTTATTTTTGTAATTGAATTTTCGATTTCAATATTTTTCTCAATTACGGAATTGGTTAGACTTTGATTTGATGAATTTAACTCAAAAATTTCATTTTCCAATGAATTTAGTTTTTCTAGGTTAAGCTCTAAATGTGACGATTTTTCATTCAATGAATTTGCTAATGAGGAATTTCTATCATTTAGATCTAAAAGAGAGGTTTTAAGTTCAGAAATTTCTGAATTTGCATTTTCAACATTATTTTTTAAATCAGATATTGTATTGTTTAATGTTGAAATTTCATTTTTATTTGTTTCTAAAATTTCATTTTTTGACTCAATTTCAATACTTAAATTTTTGTTTTGCTGATTAATATTACTAATTAATTCATTTGATTGTTTAATTTCGTTTGTCTGCTCAACAATTACTTTATTTAAATTATCAATCGTAATAAAATTACTATTATTATCAATTTCCAATTTTTCAATTTTCGCAGTTTTATCATCAATTTGCAAATTTAACTTTTCAACGTTTTTTTGCAAAATATTTATATTTACATCTTTTTCTGAAATTGTTTTATTAAGAATTTCAATTGTATCCAGTTTATTTTCCAAATCTTGACTGATTTCAGAAATTGTATTATCTCGCAATTTAACTGAAGAATTTAAGTTTGCAATTTCACTTTCCATTCGTAAGTTATTTTGAGATAGAGAATTTACTTTTTCATTCAATTCATTTATTAAATTATCTCGTTCAGTAATTTTATTGCGGAACGAATCTAAAGTATTATCAAAATTTGCAATCTCAAAACTTAAATTTTCTATTTGTTTCGCATTTTCAGAAATTGTTGAATTTAAATTGTTTATTTCAGAATCTTTATTTTCAATTTTCGATAATAAAATCTGCTCAGATTTTGATCTTTCAATAATTTCATTTTCTAACTTTGTTACATTTAAATTAGATTTTTGAAGATTTTCAGAAATTTCAGAAATATTAATTTTTGCATTCTCTAAATCGTTTTCAAGTTTTGTAATTTCTTCATTTTTAGAATTAATTATTGAATTTAATTCGGTTTCTGACGCACGTAAATTAGCAATTTTCAATTCACTTGATTCAAGTTCAGATTTTAAATTTCTATTTCGATTAATAAGTTCTGATATCTCAATATTTTTATCATTTATTAAAATTTGAAGATTTTCAGCATTTTGTTTACTTTCTGTTAATTCATTTTCTGCTGATGTTAATAAATTTTTAATATCAGAGACAACTTCTTGATTATTTATTAATTGTTTATTTAAAAACGAAATTGTTGTTTCTTTTTCTTTTCTTTCATCACTTAATTTTGCTATTTCAATATTTTGCTGTGTAATTGTATCAAGATTTTGACTAACAGCATTTCGAAATTCATTTTCCTTTGTTTTTAATTCAACAATTTCACTTTCAAATATTTGAAGCTTGCCTTCCAATTGAGATATTTCATTGACTTTTTGTGAAATTTTTATATTTTCTTCATTTAATTTTGCTTTTTGATCTTCAATAATTTGTACTTTTTCGGCAATAAACTCATCTTTTTCAGAAATTTGAATTGAAAGGGCATTTATTGAGTTTTCGAAGTTCTTAATTTTATCGTTTACGGAAATAAGATTTTTTTCAAGCTCATTCTTAATAGATTTTTCAGAAGTTAATTCAAAATTTAATTTTTCTACCAAATGTTCATTTTCTGTCAATTTGTGACTTTGCTTAATTATAATTTCATCTTTTTCTTTTGCAATAATTTCCAAACTATTTTTAGCTGTCTCAATTTCACTAATTAGATTTGACTGATCGTCAATGATTCCATTTTTCTTTACAATTGAATTGCTTAGTTGAGAGACTTGAATATTTAAATCATTATTTTGATCTTGTATCTTTTTAAGATTAGTTGAATTGTTTACAAGTTCACCTTCTAAATTGAAGATTTTAGAATTTTTCGCTGCAATTTCATTGGTTAATTCTTGAATTTGATATGATAAGTCAGAAATTTTTGTTTTATTTTCTTCATTATCTTTTGAGAGCTTATCAACAAGTATTTTTGCATCAGCTAAGAAATTTTCTGTTTCCTTTAATTGATTTAATTGACGTTCTATTGTTGCTTGTTTTTTGAAATCAGCTTCCTTAAAGTAACTTTCCTTTGCTTTTAATTCTTCAATTTGATTTGATTGTTTGTTAATTATTTCATTTTTGTTAACTTCGGAAATTTTGAGGGATTCATTTTCAGTATATAATTTTGAGATTTCATCATTTTTTAATTCCAATTTTGCGCGAATTTCATAATTTGAACTTTCCAGCTTTTTCTGAGAAATCAATGCATTTTCAAAATCATCTTTGATTTTTTTAATTTCACCAGAATAATTAGATATAGTATCCTTGTATTTTTGTAATTCGATTGAGGAAATTCGATTTGACTCTTCAAGTTTAGCAATTTTATATGATTGTTCACCAATTAATTCACTTTTAAATTTATCGGCTGAATTTATATTCTCAAATTCGGATTTAATTTTTAATAATTCAGAAGATTGCTCTTCAATTTTACTTTGCTTAATTTTTAGTAATCGATCGAAATCTGAATATTTTTCTTCATTTTCAGATATTTTCTTATTTAAAAGATTTATGGTCTTATTCTTTTCCTCTTCTAAACTTGTATAATTCTTTTTTAAATATTTAAGTTCTTCCAAACTGTTTTCTGTGTTTGAAAGTTTATTTTGAAGATTTTGAAGTTCGTTCTCAAGTTTTTTATTGTTTGATAATAAGTCGCTTTCTAATTGTCTACTTTGATTTATTTTGTTTTCATATAATTCAATTTCATTTTTAGTTTTAGATAACGTATCCTTTAATGTAATTATTTCAATTCTATTGTTTTCATAGTCTGCTTTTAATTTATTGAATTCAATTTCTTTTTCGCGTAAAGAATTTACTTCGTTTGTAAGTTTTTGGATTTCAAGTTTAAGCAAATCATCATTGTCTTTTGTAGATTTTGAAGCATTTTCTAAACTATTCAATTGCCTTTTTAAATCTTCAACTTCACGCGTTGATTGATTTAATTGATTTACCAAGTTTGCTTCTTTTTTATTTAAGAGCTCCAATTCTTGCTTGAGAAATTCCAATTCCTTTTCTTTTTGTAAGTCAAACTCTGCATCTATTTTAGAATAATTTAAGGAATTAATTTCATCTTCCAGTTTCCTAAGTTTATTTGTGTGTATTTCAAGCTGATTTTTATAAGATTTTTCAGATTCTAATAATCTTGTTAGTTGTTCATTTTGGTTATCAATAACAGTCTTTAATTGTTTATTGGAAGTTTGATATTCTTCAACTCGATCGAAAAGATCTGTAATCTGCTCTTCCTTTTTTCTAATTAACTCATTATAACGCAAAATTCTATTATTTAGTTCATCAATTATTTTCTCTTTTTGCTTAATTTCGTTAAACGAAACAAGTTCCTCACTATTTTTTGTAGAAAGATCAAAAATTGATACTTTTTTCTGTCCGGATAAATATTTTTCATTTGCTTCTTTAAGCAGTTTTTCAAGATTTTCCATCATGGTTTCATCAATTTCTTCCATTGAAGCTTTAAGATTGGTTAAAATTGAATTATACTGAATTAGTAAAATATCAAGATTATCCTTAGAAATTTCAGCAATTTTTGTATCTTTTATTGCTAAAGCAGTTGATTTTCTTTTAGTATTTGAGAAAAATTCATCTTGACCAAAAAATTCATTGGCAGATAAAACTAAAGTTGTGGTTTTAGAAAAGCTATGTTTCTTAAGAAGATTTATTTCGCCTTCAAGAATTAAAAATATAGAATTTGAAACATCACCATTTTTAAAAAGAATTTCTCCTTCTTCAAGGGAAATGATTTTTAGCTGCAAATCCTCTAGAGTAATGTTGGAAATGTTTGTGTCTTTAAACAGCTCATTACTTTTTAATGCAGATGTAATATTGTTTTGCATTTCTCATCCTCACACTTTAGAGATTACACAATTATCGGTAATCAGTAATAATAATTAAATATAATAGTCTTGTAGTGAGAGGAATAAAATCAAATACTATGCCGTAAAAATAGAAAAGTGGTAAAATTTACTTGTTTACTTTTCATTTAAAATATCTAAACTTTTATTTTGAAAAAAATTGAAAATTTCTCAAAATTTGAACAATTTAAAATTTGTAAAATTATTTAGATGTAATTGCATCTATAATAAAATCGAACATAATTTAAAAATTGTGTTTTAATATGATACAACACTTGATTTGTGTCACACTTTAAAAATATAATTTTACTACCTTGGCTAATTTTAGCCAAAATTAATTTACGTATGATTATAGGAAATAAAAGAGTTTTTTTATAATTTAAAAAAAGATTTATAGTCTAAATTAGTTTAGGAAAGGATTTGACAAAATTACAGCATAATTTGTATATCGGTTTTTTTATCTTAGTCACAATTTCAGTTTTAGCCATTCTTGTAATAAATGGATATTCCTATTACATAACTCCACTTGAAGAAAAATTTTTTTCATCAAAACATGATTTATTAAAACCAAGTGGAATTTTAGGTCACGGTTTTGGAATTATTGGTTCAATTTTAATGGTTTTTGGCGTATTAATTTATATGATTAGAAAAAGAGTAAAATTATTTGTTCATTTAGGAATTTTAAAACATTGGCTGGAATTACACATTTTTCTTTGCACAGTTGGACCAATTTTAATTTTGTTTCATACGGCATTCAAATTTGGCGGAATTGTTTCAGTAAGTTTTTGGAGTATGGTTGCAGTTTTTGTGAGCGGAATTATTGGAAGATTTATTTATGTTAGAATTCCAAGAACGATCGAAGGCAATGAAATGAATATTCAGCAAATAAGCAATTTAAATGAAAATTTAACTCTCAAATTAGCAACTGAGTACAATTTACTTAATACAACTTTAGAAAATATTGCAAATTTATCTCAAATTCAGCAGCAAGGTAAAGCTTCTTTCGGAAATCTTCTCTTATCAGTAGTTCCTAATTATTTAGAAAATAGAAAAAAAATAGTAAATATTTCAAATGAACTGAAACAAAACAATATTTCAAAGTATCAAAGAAAAGAGATAATTAAAACAATTAAAGAAAAAATCTCAATTTCAAGTAAAATTCATTATTTACGTTTAATGCAAAGTTTATTTAAATATTGGCATGTTGCACATCTTCCGTTTGCATTAATTATGCTAATAATTATGTTCATTCATATAATTGTAACAGTAGCTTTTGGTTATAGATGGATTTTTTAACTAAAATAAAAATATTTTTGTTCGATTTTTAATACATAATGTATTATTTACATGTAATATTTTGAAACTAATTCAATAATATTTCTGTTTTAATTGATTTTTAAAGGAGTTAAACTGGCATATTTGTTGACTAATTGTCTTATTTAATAATATAATTTCGGAAAGGGATTTGGAAGTATTAATAGAATATTTTTTATCAGCCGTTGTTGTAATTGTATTAATTTCAGCAGTTTTATTTGCCTACTATAAAACTCATAAAACACAAACCAAAATAAATAAACTTAAAATTGATAAAGCAAAAGAATTTGGATTTCACGAACCAATTTCGCTTCACCCTAAAATTAACGAAGATATTTGTATTGGAAGCGGTGCTTGCGTTGCCGCTTGTCCGGAAAAAGATATTTTGGGAATTGTAAGCGGAAAAGGAAAATTAATAAATGCATCTCAATGCGTTGGACACGGAGCTTGTTTTCATGCATGTCCCGTTGAAGCAATTTCATTGGTAATGGGAACTGAAAAACGCGGAGTAGAACTTCCTCATGTAAGTCAAAATTATGAAACGAATATTAAAGGAATTTACATTGCCGGCGAATTAGGCGGAATGGGTTTAATAAAAAATGCAGTTGATCAAGGTTCTAAAGCAATGGAAAATATTATTAGAACTTTGCCCAAAGAAAAAAATGTAAAATTTGATGTAATAATTGTCGGAGCCGGTCCCGCTGGAATTGCAGCTTCTTTAACAGCTGCAAAAAATAATATTAGATTTTTAACTCTTGAACAAGATAGTTTGGGCGGAACAGTTTTTTCATTTCCTCGAGCAAAAATTGTAATGACAAAACCGATGGATTTACCACTTCATGGAAAAGTTAAATTAAGTGAAACTTCAAAATCTGAATTAATTGGTCTCTGGAAAGAAGTTTTAGAAAAAAATAATATTTCAATAAATGAAAATGAAAAAGTTTTAGAAATTATTGCTTACCAAAATTCTTTTGAAGTAATTACAAATCACGATAAATATACTTGCTCAAAAGTTTTGCTTTCAATCGGAAGAAGAGGTTCGCCAAGAAAATTAAATGTTCCGGGAGAAAATCTTGAAAAAGTTGCATATCGTTTGCTTGAACCGGAATTAATACAGAATCAAAAAGTAATTGTAATTGGAGGAGGAGATTCCGCAATAGAATCAGCACTTTTACTTGCCGAAGATGGAACAAATCAAGTTACAATTTCTTATCGATCAGAATCTTTTAATCGACTTAAACCAAAAAATTTGGAAAAAATTGATAGCGCAATTAAGACAAACAAAATCAGCGCTATTTACAGTTCTAACTTGACGGAAATTTTAGAAAAAGAAGTAAAAATAAAATTGAATAATGGAAGCATAATTCCAATTCAAAATGATTTAGTTTACATATTTGCGGGCGGAGAATTACCAAATAAATTTCTTGAAAAAATTGGAATTAAAATAACCAAAAAATTTGGTGAGGTAATATTAAAACATTAGTTCTAAAAATATTTTTATTTTTTTTCATTTTTGCTAAAATAAATTTAGCGCAAATTTCTCCCGGAGATTTAACCAAAGCTCATGCGGAATTAGAAGGAATGAGCAACTGCACAAAATGTCACGATTTGGGAAAGCAAGTTTCCAAAGCCAAATGTCTTGATTGCCACACAGAAATTTCGGATTTAATAAATCAAAATAGAGGATTTCATTCAAATAAAAATGTAGCTGTTAAAGATTGCTGGAGCTGCCACGGAGAACATTTTGGAAGAAATTTTAAAATCATAAAGTTTGATGAAAATAAATTTGAACACAATGAAACCGGATTTGAGCTAAAGGGAAGTCATAAAAAATTAGATTGCGATAAATGTCACAAATCGGAATTTATACATGATAAAAAACTTAAATCAAGAAAAAATACTTTTTTAGGATTAGGTACAAAATGTAAAAATTGCCATGAAGATGTTCATCAAAAAACATTAGATGATGATTGTGCAAAATGTCATACCGAAGAAAAATTTAAACCGGCGCAAAAGTTTTTGCATGATAATACAAATTTTAAATTAACCGGAAAACATCAAAATGTAGATTGTGAAAAATGTCATGCAAAAGAAAAAAGAAATAATAAATCATTTCAGAAATTTGCAGAAGTAAAATTCAACAGTTGCGAATCTTGCCATAATGATTTTCATAAAGGAAAATTTGGTAATGATTGCAAAACTTGCCACAATACAAATTCATTTAATGAAGTAAATATTTCCGATAAATTTAATCATTCAAAAACGAATTTCCCTTTAATTGGTAAACATCAAAAAGTAAAATGTGAAAATTGCCATAAGGAAAGTTTAACAAGTAAACCAAAATTTTCTAAATGTTATGATTGTCATAATGATTTTCATAAAGGTGAATTTATTAAAAATAATATTCAAACGGATTGCAAAGTTTGCCATACTGAGTATGGATTTTCACCTTCCAATTTCACTTTGGAAATGCATGAAAAAACAGAATTTAAATTAACAAATTCACATTCGGCAACTCCGTGTTTTGCATGTCATTATAAAAATGAAAGTTGGACATTTAAAATTTCCGGAGAAAAATGTATTTCATGTCATTCAAATATTCACGGAAATGAAATTGGAGAAAAATATTTTAATGAAAATAAATGCGAAACTTGTCACTCAACAATTTCTTGGAAAACAATTGAGTTTGATCATAGCAAAACAGAATTTGAATTGATTGGGAAACACAAAACCGCAACTTGCAGAGATTGTCATTTCACAATTGAAGATTCTAAAATTATTGCACAAAAATTTATACAATTAAAAACAAATTGCACTCAGTGTCATAATGATATTCATCAAGGTCAGTTTGTTAAAGATGAAAAAGAACTTTGCGAAAATTGTCACACATTTAATAATTGGCAGCCAACTTTATTTGATCATAATAAAACAAGATTTGCAATTGATGGTGCACATAGAAATGTAAGCTGCGATAAATGTCATAAGCAAATTGTAAGAAACGAAATTTCATTTAAAAATTTTAAAATAGAGGATATTAGATGCATAAGCTGTCATTCTTAATATTTTTGATATTAATATCCTCAAATATTTATTCTCAATCTCCGCATGGAGAAAATTTTAATTTTGATTGTGAAGTTTGTCATTCAACAAATAATTGGAAAGTTGATTTAAAGAAACTAGATTTTAATCATTCTCAAACAAATTTTGAACTTGTTGGTCAACATAAAGTTTTAGATTGTCAATCGTGTCACGCAACTTTAAAATTTTCTGAAACAAAAGCTAATTGTTTTGATTGCCATATAAATATTCATCAAAATACGGTTGAACCAAATTGTGAACAATGTCATAATTCAAACTCATGGGTTGTAACAAACATAACGGAAATGCATGATGTGAGCAGATTTCCTTTACTTGGTGCGCACAAAATTGCGGATTGTAAAGATTGCCACACCGCTGTAGATAAATTATTATTTCAAGTTATTGGATCGCAGTGTATTGATTGCCATTTAAGTGATTATCAATCAGCACAAGTTCCAAATCATATTGAAGCTGGATTTTCTAAAGATTGTGAAGATTGTCATAGAGTTAGTGATATTGAATGGAGTAAGGCAAACGTATCTCATGATTTTTTTCCATTAGTCGGCGGACATAAAATCAGTAATTGTTTTGATTGCCATTCGCAAACTACTTTTGAAGGATTATCTCAAGAATGTTTAATTTGTCATCAGAATGATTATAATTCAACTTCAAATCCAAAACATACTGCATCTGGATTTTCAACTAATTGTTTGGAATGCCATACAACTAATCCGGGCTGGCAGCCAGCGTTGTTTAAAGATCATGATCAATTTTTTGTATTAGACGGTGCACATAAAGCAATTGAAAACGATTGTGCAAAATGTCATACTACCGGTTTCACAAATACTCCAAATCAATGTTATGATTGTCATCAAACTGATTATAATTCCGCAACTGATCCGGTTCATCAATCAGCTGGCTTTGGAACTGATTGCGAATCTTGTCATACAACAAAGGCGTGGGAACCGGCAACGTTCGATCATGATAATCAATTTTTCCCAATTTATTCTGGTGAACATAAAGGTGAGTGGAATGAGTGTTCAGATTGTCACACGAATTCTTCTAACTTCCAAGTTTTCGAATGTATTACTTGTCATGAACACAATCAAAATTCAATGAATGAAGAACACAGCGGAATAAATGGATATGTTTATGAAAGCAATGCATGTTTTGCTTGTCATCCAACCGGAAGTGAAGAAGGCGGATTTAATCATTCGGCAACAAATTTTCCATTAACCGGTGCGCACATTTCAACCCAATGCATAGATTGCCACTCTTCCGGTTATCAAGGAACATCGATGGAATGCAACTCTTGCCATTTAACAGATTTTCAAAATTCTGTAAATCCTAATCATCAGCAAATTGGGTTAGATCAAAATTGCGAGCAATGCCATACATCAAATCCGGATTGGCAGCCAGCAACATTTTCAGTTCACAATGAATTCTATCTATTGGAAGGTGCGCATGCAAGTATTGCAAATGATTGTAATTCTTGTCATTCCGGCAATTACACTACCACAAAAAATCTGTGTTATGATTGTCATACTGATAATTACAATAATACCAGTAACCCAAATCATCAAACAGCTGGATTTGGTACAGATTGTGAAACATGTCATTCACAAAATGCTTGGCAGCCTGCGACATTTGATCACGATAATCAATTCTTTCCAATATATTCGGGCAAACACAATAATGAATGGAATGAATGTTCCGACTGCCACACTAATTCTTCTAACTTCCAAATTTTTGAATGTATAAATTGCCATGAACATGAAAAAACAAAAATGGTTGATGAACATAGTGGCATTCAAGGATATCAATATATAAGCTCTGAATGCTTTGCATGTCATCCAACAGGAAGTGAAGATGGAGCTTTTAATCATTCACTTTCAGAATTTCCTCTGACCGGTGCACACATAACTCAAGAGTGTTCGGATTGCCATCAAAGTGGATATTTAAATACTTCTACGGAATGTATTAGTTGTCATCAAAATAATTTTAATAATTCATCAGATCCAAATCATGTCCAAGTTGGAATATCAAATAAATGTGAAGATTGCCATAATACATCAGTTTGGAATCCTTCTACCTTTAATCATTCATCAACCGGCTTTGAATTAGTTGGCGGACACAATATTGCAAACTGCTCAAGTTGTCATTCAGTAAGTACGGCAAATGCAATATCTGAATGTTATTCTTGTCATGCTGATAACTACGCTTCAGCACAAGAACATGTTTCGCAGAATTATCCCAAAGTTTGTCAAGACTGCCACAATACAACAAATTGGAATGAAACAACTTTTGATCACAACAATACTAATTTTGCATTAACCGCGGCACACACAAGTACAGATTGTTCATCTTGTCACTCAAACGGATATGCTGGAACTTCAACAGAATGTTTTGCATGTCATGAATCAAATTTTAATAATTCCGTAAATCCAAATCATATTCAAGTTGGAATTTCAAATAAATGCGAAGATTGTCACAACACTTCAGTTTGGAACCCTTCTACTTTTAATCATTCATCAACCGGATTTGAATTAGTAGGCGGACACAATTTGCCAAATTGTTCAAGTTGTCATTACGTTAATACGGCAAATGCTTCATCGGAATGTTATTCTTGTCATGCTGATCAATACGCTTCAGCACAAGAACATGTTTCGCAAAATTATCCCAAAACTTGTCAAGACTGCCACAATACAACAAATTGGAACGAAACAACTTTTGATCACAACAATACTAATTTTGCTTTAACAGGGGCACACGTAAGTACAAATTGTAGTGATTGTCACTCATCGGGATATTCGGGTACATCAACAATTTGTTCAGATTGTCACATTGATAATTTTAATAATTCTACAAATCCAAGTCATACAAATTTAGGTCTTTCAACAAATTGTAATGAATGCCATACTACTAATCCGGGTTGGCAGCCGGCATCATTTTCGGTTCACAATAATTTTTATGTTTTACAAGGTGCGCATTCTTCAATTACAAATGATTGTGCAACATGTCATAATGGAAATTATAATACAACTCCAGATGATTGTTATGGTTGTCATTCTTCTGATTATAATTCAACTACAAATCCGGTTCACTCAAGTTCTGGATTTGGTTTTGCATGTGAAGATTGTCATTCACAAAATGCTTGGAAGCCGGCTACTTTTGATCATGATGATCAGTACTTCCCAATTTATTCTGGTGAACATAGAAACGAATGGAATTCATGTTCCGATTGTCACACTAATCAGAACGATTATTCGGTTTTTTCTTGCATTGATTGTCATGAGCATAATCAGACAGATATGAATAATGAACACAGAGGTGAAAGCGGATATTCATATAATAGCAATGCTTGTTATGATTGTCATCCGAACGGAAGTGAAGGCAATTTAAATAAAAAAGAACTTTTTAGATTTGAATAAAATTATATGATTAGAAATATAAAAATATTAATACTGTTGTCGTTTACTTTTTTATCTGCACAGCAAAAAGATAAATTAATAATTTCCGGAAAAGTTGAATATGTATCTTCTCAATTTACTTATGTAAGTTTTATAAATACCGACGGAATAAATATTGGTGATACATTATTTACAAAAATCAATACCGGATTTATTCCAAAACTAATCGTGCATTCAAAATCATCAAGATCATGTGCGGCAAAAGAAATAAAGGGAAAACTTCAAAAAGGGATTGAAATTTTTGCATATAATAAAATTGAAAATGAAAAACTTTTGATAACTAAAAATGATGAAAAAAATAATTTAGTTAACGTTGATTCAGAAGAAGTAAAGCCAATCGAAGTTAAAAACTCAAGTAAGTATAAATCTGAAAAAGATAATTTTTACGGCAGATTTAATTTATCGAGTTATTCCAATTTATCTAATAACTCAAATGGTGAAGATTATCAAAAGTGGAGATATTCATTTAATCTAAATGCAAATGATATTAATAATTCCGGATTTTCATTTTCGAATTATATTACATTCAGATATAGAGCCGATGAATGGAGCTATACAACAAATCATTTGAATGATGCGGTGAAAATTTATGATCTTGCAGTTTCTTACGAATTGAAAAAAACTAAGTTTACATTAGGAAGAAAAATAAATACAAATATTGCAAATGTTGGTGCAATTGATGGATTGCAAATCGAGACTAATTATAAGTCTTTTTCAATAGGCGGAGTAATTGGTTCAAGACCAAATTTTAGTGATTATGGATATAACGTAAATCTTTTACAATTAGGCGGATTTATTAGCAGAAAAGATTCTTTGGGAAATGGTGAAATGCAAAACACAATTTCTGCTTTTCAGCTAATGAATAATAATAGTACTGATAGAAGATTATTCTATTTGCAGCATTCAAATAATATAATTAATAATCTCGGTTTATTTTTTTCTACTGAAGTTGATTTATTTAAATATGAAAACAATAAAGCAAGCAATGATTTTAGATTAACAAGTTTTTATGTGTCTGCAAGATTTTCTCCAGTTAGATGGCTTTCCGCAACTGCAAGTTACGATGCACGAAAAAATGTAATTTATTATGAGACATTTAAAAATTATGCCGATCAGCTAATAGAATCAGCACTTAGACAAGGTTTTAGATTGAGATTAAACATTAGACCACTCAATAATATTTTTGTCAGTTTAAATTCGGGTTACAGATTTAGCGAAGACGATGCGAAGCCATCAAACAATTATGGTATTTCTGTTACTCATTCTAGAATTCCATATTTAAATCTTTCCACTAATATTAATTATCTCGGACTAAACACAATGTATTTAAATGGAGATATAATTGGATTGAGATTATCAAAAGATTTAGTTGATGGAGCATTGTACGGAACTTTGAGTTATAGAAATATAAACTATAAATTTATTAATACTGAGAGTAAATTAATTCAAGATATTTTTTCTGCAGATTTATCCTTACGATTAAATAAAAGTTTAACTCTTTCGCTTAGTTTTGAAGGAACATACGAAGGCAAAACTAGTTATTCTAATATTTATACAAACTTTTCTTGGCGGTTTTAAATTGTAATTTCACCTTCTAAATAAAGTACAGCTCTACCGGAAATTTTTACTCTTTCATTCATATATTCACAAAATAATTCTCCACCTCTTTTTGAAACTTGTAGTGCATTAATTTTATTTTTACCTAACTTTCTTGCCCACAAAGGAATTAATAAAGTATGCGCATAACCGGTAACCGGATCTTCATCTATTCCAACATCGGGTGCAAAAAATCTTGAAACAAAATCTACAATATTTCCTTTTGCTGTAATGATTACTCCATGAGTTTTAATATTTAAAAAATCTTTGATTTTGGGAGTTAAATTTCTAACAGTTTCTTCGTCATTAAAAATGCAAACTGTTGATTTATCAAAATAAACTTCATTGGGAGTTTTTCCCAACGCATCAACGAGTATTTTATCTATTTCAATTAATTGTGGATCTCTGGAAGGAAAATTTAAACTTATTAAATCATCTTCCTTTGTAACAATTAATTTTCCACTTCTGGAATTAAATTCAATTTTATTTTTATCGTAACCTAAAATGTTGAATAGAACAAAAGACGAAGCAAGTGTGGCATGCCCACATAAATCAACTTCACTTGTTGGAGTAAACCATCTAATTCTAAAACCACTTTCCTCATTTACAAAAAATGCAGTTTCCGCTAAATTATTTTCTGCAGCAATATTTTGCATAACAGAATCATCCAACCAATTTTCTAATGGAACAACCGCAGCCGGATTTCCTTTGAAAACTTCGCTTGTAAAAGCATCAACTTGATATAATTTTAATTTCATAACTTTCTCGTTTATTCATAATTTGTAAATCAAATATTTTATTTAAGAAAAATATACGAGTTTTTTATGATTTCAAAAACTAAAGATATGCCGATTGAAGATTTTAGAAAATATGGACACGAACTTATTGATTTTATTGCGGACTATTTTGAAAATGTTGAAGAAAAACCAGTTTTGGCTCAAGTTAAACCCGGCGATATTAAAGAAAAATTATCCCAAACTCCTCCACAAAAAGGGGAGAATATGAAAAGTATTTTAAATGACGTAAACGAAATTATTATGCCCGGGATGACTCATTGGAATCATCCGAATTTTATGGCGTATTTTAACTCAACAGCTTCTGCCCCGGCAATATTAGGCGATTTTTTAAGTTCAGCATTTAATATCAATGGAATGATTTGGAAAACTTCGCCAGCTTCTACTGAATTGGAAGAAATAGTTTTAGATTGGTTTCGACAAATGCTTCAACTTCCTAAAAAGTTTTTTGGAATTATTTATGATTTAGCTTCTGTAAGTTCAATGCATGCAATTGCCGCCGCACGCGAACAAGCAAAATCAATTTATAAAAATTATGATATAAATAAACTTAGACTTTATTGTTCCGAGCATGCACATTCATCAATTGAAAAAGGGGTAATCACTTTAGGATTACCACTTTCTGCAGTTGTAAAAATAAAAACAGATGATCAATTTAGAATGTTAACTTCAGAACTTGATGATGAAATTAATAAAGATTTAGAAAATGGTTTATTCCCGTTTTGCGTTGTTGCTACAGTTGGAACAACTTCAACAACAAGTATTGATCCGGTTGATTTAATTTCTCGAATTGTAAAAAAATATAATTTGTGGCTGCATGTTGATGCAGCACACGCGGGATCCGCCGCTATAATTCCCGAAGTTAGATCAATATTAAGCGGAGTTGAAGATGCAGATTCGATGGTTGTAAATCCACATAAATGGCTTTTTGTTCCAATTGATTTAAGCGTTTTGTTTACTTCAAAACCGGAAATAATTAAAAAAGCTTTTTCAATTGTTCCGGAATATTTGAAGACTGACGAAGAATCAAAAGTTATAAATTATATGGATTATGGAATTCAGCTTGGAAGAAAATTTCGTTCACTTAAGTTGTGGTTTTTAATTCGTTACTTTGGTGTTGAAGGATTACAAAATATTTTGCGTGAACATTTAAGATTAGGTGAATTATTTGCTGATTTTATTGACCGACATCCAAATTTTGAAAGAATGGCGCCAACTCCATTAAGCACAATATGTTTTAGAGCTATTCCAAATAAAAAATTAAGTGAAGATGAACTAAATGAATTTAATAAAATTTTCATGGATGAAATTAATAATTCGGGAAAATTATTTTTAAGTCACACAAAATTAAACGGAAAATTTACAATAAGAATAACAATCGGCGGAATTAAAACTGAAGAGAAACATATCTTAAATGCTTGGGAATTGATACAAGAGAAATTTAATTTTTTGAAGGAAAAATAATTTGTTAAGATTAAACAGAAATTCAGAGGTTTTAAACATATTCAAAGAAATAAAGATCTAATCTTTCATAAGATTAGACCTTTATAAAATTCTATTTCTTTATTTCATTCAACTTTCTAACAACTGCAAATTTTGCTGCGGCTAAAGTTTCGCGATTAACTTTTTCTGTAATTCTACCGCGCGTAATATCTTCTAAATTTATATAACCATTTATGAACAATAATTGAAGAATCATATTATTTTCAATTGTTGATTTATTATATCCTTCGGCAATATAAAGTTTATCGCAATCTTTATAAAATTCATTAGCAAAATTTTGATTGTTAGGTAAATCCATAAGCTGTTCATAGGTTTCGGTATAACCGTTAAGTTCAACATTAATATTTGGTGTTACCAAAAGTGGAGAAAACTCTTTATGTTTTTCAACCGGACAAAATCCCTTTAGCGAAGTTAAATCAACGGGTACTTTTTCATTATCAATTCTAACAAATTGAGCTTTACGCATTTGCTCAAGTTGGTAAAGGAAAAAGTTATATCTATTAACCTCAGCATTTTGTTTTTCATCAGAGAATATATGAGAGTATTTTTCTTTAACAATATTTCTAACGTAATTTTTATTTTTATTAATTTCCGGTTTAGAAATTCTAACTTCTTGAATCATTTTAACCATATCTTGTGCAGCTGCTTGCGGTCCGGTAATTTCTTTTCCTTTTCTTCCAAGATCGGTTGATAATATTCCGAAACGAATATGTCTTCCAGCACCTTTTTCTTTTTCGCCGCCTTTCAAAATATTAACTAAATGTTTCTTCATTTCGTATTGACCTTCTTCGGCAATGAAAGGTTGACCAGCTGGTGTGCTTGCAAGAGAATTGAAGAAGCTACTAAATATTGCTCGATCTATAAGAATTTCTTTTGAATTAGATTCTTCAGATTTTATATCAATACAATTTGCAATAAATCTGTTTTTGATTATATCAAATTTTACAGAATCAATTTTATATTTAAAACTATCAGAATGTTTGAATATTTTTTTATTGAAAATTTTATTTACAGCTTCTTCAATATCAATTTTTTCAATCAATTTGTATGATGAACATAAATAATATTTTCCTGTAAATTCATCAAATTCCCAATCAAGAACATCATCAAGATAATTTCCATGTTTATCCATTACTTCAACCACATTTTTATCATTTGTGTATCGTAGCAAAGTACGTTGGAAATTAGGATTATCCGAACTTGTTGCTTTCTCTTTTCTTTCGCCGTGTGAATGTCTGTACAATAAAAAGTTTTCGGGATTTTTATAAACCGTAATACCAGCTTCTTGTCGACCGAAATTACTTGCGGTTAACATGATATCAATTTTGTACGGCATTTTAATATCACATAGTCCGCTAATTGTACTTCTCGAATTTAAATCTTCAACGTTACTATCTGCAGCACTTTCAAAAAGAGAATTGTAATATTTAATAAAATCGGGATCAAAATCTGTTACACGTGAAAAATCTCCTTCTTCAGTTCCAATTCCATAAAGATTTCCGTCAACATCCGGAAATACGTAAAACATATCACCGGCAATTAATTTAATTGAGCGAATTCCGGGCAAATCTTTTTTCAGCCATTTTAACATCATTGCCGCAAGCATTTCTGATTTTCCAACTCCGCTATCGCCATCAACTTGAATTACAAACAAACTTCCGTCTTCTTCTTCAACAGCAAATAATGAACCATGAACCGGCATTCCGCCCATTTCCTTAACTTTTTCATTCATCATTGTAAGCCAAGGTTTTTTAATATTTCCGAAATAATCGGTTTTCATTTTTAGCGGCGTTACTAAAGTTTTAATATTTCCATTTGGTCCCTTAATATTGAAATAACCAATCTGCGGATATGAAATTACCTTTTCGGGAGCGCCATAAAATAAAATTACATCGGGAATAAAATCTTTTAAATCACTTAAACTAACTTCATCAGCAGTTATTAAACGATGATTATCAGTCAAATATTTTATATATGATTTTTGAATTACATATAGAACTTTTACAAAACCATGTTTAATAATTTTGCATCTGTAATCATCTGCATCCATATTTTCAACAAATTTAGATATACGATTTTTAAAGAAAACAGCAGAAGGTTTTGTGTCTAATTTTTTTATGTATTCATTTAAATCTTCATATTTTCTTTCTTCGGTATTTTCATTATCGCGATCGACTTTGTGCATTGCATATTCGCGTTTTTTGGCATCGGTTACAATGCGTGTATGAGTTTGAACCGGCTGCTCTGATGCAATTACTCCGCATTTCTTCATAACTTCTTCAATCCATTTTAACGAACCATCATCAAATGAATTTAAAGTCTTATTACCGAAATCATAATTTTTATGAAGTGTAATTCCATGCTGAATCATTTCGTTAATGCTGGAATTTTGTTGTCTGTATTGGGTTTCTACAAACTTAATTAATGTATGAGTATATTTATCATAATACTCGGTTGAGCGAGTTTTGTTTATAATTTTTACAAAAAATAAAATAATGTCTCTTGCGACTTGGTGAAGTTTATCTTGTGTAACTTTTTCATTTTTGTATCTGTAAATTTCATCAATTATAGAAATTATCTCAGAAGTAATAATTTCAAATATAAATTCTTCTGTAAATAATTTTACTTCGCCTTTTCCTTTTTCGGAAAGTTTTGAAGTTAATAATTTTACCTTGGAATTTAATTTAATAAAAAAGTTTTCATCCTTTTTAAGTAAATAAAAATATAAAAGTTTTTCGGTGATTGAATTATTTTCGGAAAGTACTTTATCCAAAAGTGTTTTGTGAATTATCCCTTCCAATTTTCCATTAAATAAATTTACATCTAGATTTTTTAAAACTTTATCTAAAAATATATTTGCGTATTGTTTTAAATTAAATTCATTAACAGAAAATCCAACAACTTCCTCAAACTTTTCGATGGAAGTTTTCATTAATTGTTCAAAATTGGGTTCTATTGCTTCTTGTTCAAAAGGTAAATTAAAATGTAAAAGAAGTTCACGAATAAATTTTCGTAAAACAATATTTGTTCCTTCAAGCTTTGCTACATCGGCAGAAAAATCATCCGAAGCATTTAAAGCCATAATTTTTACTTTTGAATCGGAGAATAAAATTCTTTCCAATTCAATAAGAATTTCTTTCATAATGATAATTTCTTCGGGATCATCAAGTACATGATAATTTGGTTTGTAATCCATTTTGTTATCAATATACTTTTGAATTGCTGGCTTTCCGAATTTATTTATCACAGTGTTGAAATCTAAATTTTTTATTTGGGGAATTGACTTATAAATCTGAGGTAAAAGATTTTCATAAATTTTTGAGAATGCTTTACTCTTTATAAAACTACTTAAATCTCTGCACTCACCAATGTTATCATAAAATTCAATTACGGAATTTTGTGATTTGTTCAATGAATTAATTGTAACGCCGCAATCTTTTGGAAATGCATGATATAGAGTCATTATATTGCTGATCGTTAAACTGTTCTTCTTTTGCTTTTTGATATTTTTAATTATTTCAAAATCATTGAGAACATTTTTAATGAAATCTTTATCGGTTGATGTTGAGAAAATTTCATCTAAAATATCATCGGTTCTTTTTTCTGAATTTTCTGATTTGGCTTTTTCACTTTTAAATATTCCTAAATATTTTAATACAATTCTTAAAGCATTTTCAAATTCTTTTTTAAATACATCATAACTTTTATCAGAGCCGTGAACATAATCACCAATTGAAAATCTTAAGAATCCGGTTTGATATGGAATTACTGCAATTCCTCTTTCTTGTGCCAAACGTTTTGTAAACTTTTCCAAATCTTGATAGAAAAAGTTTTCTTTCAATTTTAAATTAAATAAATAAGAACCATCGGAAGGAAGAATTTCTGCAAATTGATTTTCAGTTTCGTTAAGTATTGAATTAGCTACTTCCTTAGAAAGTTTTAATCTTTTTAGAGATTCCGCGCCAAAATTTTTATTAACTCTGAATTTATTTATTTCCGAAACAAGATGTTTTTGATAATAACTGAAAAACGGTTCGCCTTTGTATTTAAAGTCATCCGGCAAATCTAAAACATCTAATTTATCAAGCGATGTGAGTTCATCCAATAAAAATAGGTGTAGCGGACTTCCTTCAAACGGCGAAAATCTTTTCGCAGTTTTACTTTGATTTGCCGTTTCTTTTTTATCGTTAAAACTTTCAATTTCATCAATAATATATTTTTCAATTCTTGCTTTAATTTTATATCTAGATGCTTCTTTCGGAAGTTCTCGTTCCATTCTATCTTTTATCTTTTTCGCAAGCTGAGCAGTTTCCAAAGTATTTACAAGAATATAAAGTGAATTTGTATTTCCTTTTTCAATTCCATTTTGCTCTTTTGCAAAATCAATAACATCTTTTCTTACGGGCGTTGCAATTAATGAACCTAATCTACTTCCGGTTGCGCCTAAATTTTTTGTGGTTGATAAAGACGAAACTGCACTAATATTTCCCATTGCGGAAATATTATTCATAATATATCTGGAAATTGTTCTCCACTTCGGTTCTTTCGGATCTTCAATTTTCACCGAATCACTGTAAGCTTCATCTAACAATAATGTAATTTTGCTGTTGTTTAAGAATTTCAAAAACTTAATTAATGAAACATTATTAAAATCCGTATATCCGCTTGGGTTTGAAGGATCATTAATTATAATAGTTAAATTTTCGCAAAATCTATCCCATAAACTTCCGGTATCATCAAAAAGTTGGAAGTTATTTTTCATCCTATTTAATCTTTGGTGAAGTCTATCAAAATCAATTCTGCCAGATTCATCCAAACCAATTTCCAAATCAAAGGGATTTATATCAAATCTATCTTCGGGAAATAAATCTTTATATTCCCACGAAGCTTCTTGATTGAATAAAATATAGGGCATTAATACTCGATCTGATAAAATATCTCTAATTATCATTTGAACATCATCTGCAACGGAAGTAATTTCCAAATTGCTTAAGTTGCTAATAAATTCTTTGATAATTTCTTTTTCCGATTCCGATTTGCTATCGTAAGCTTCCTTAATTCCTAAATCAATTAATAAATTGTAAAATCTTCCGGTGTTGTCAGATTCATTTTGAACTTTTGTAATATATTCTTTATACTTTTCTAAAAATAAATTCAATCCAAAATTTTTGTGAAAATGATTTTTTAAAGTTCGCTGATAGTTATCCGGAGTAATATCTATAATTGTTTTGCACTTTTGAATAATTTTCGGATCAATTGATTTTAACTTTCTTTGAAGTAAATAACTTCCGTAAGTTCTAATTTGTCCGCGACCGCCGCCTTCAATTATTGTTGCAATATTTACTTGTTCAATATTTGAATAGAAATAGGCTTTGGTTCTTGATTCAAACTCAGCAATTAAAGATTTATTAATTTTCTGGAGCGATTTCGGATTTTTACAATTTTGAACAAGAATGATAAAATCTTTTAATTTTGTTAATGAATATTTATCCTTAATAATTTGTTTAACAAAATTATTGAATTTATATAAGTTTAAATTTTTTAGAAGATTTTCAGTTTCACCCAATTGCTCTAATTTAAATAAAAGCAATTCTTTATCATAATCTGCAATTTTCTGTTCAGCGCAAATTCTGAATTTTTCTAAATTTTCATCATTTACTTTATCTAAAATTAAGCGGAGATTTAACTGGCTATTCGCCAAAGCTCCCAATTTTTTTGTATGAACTTTGTTTAACGTATTTATAATTTTATTGTGAAATGCAAAAACCAAAGATGTGTTTGTACTTTTAGATTCCGGCGAATCATCCACCAAAACAATTCTTGTTAAATAAGGAAACCATTTAATATTATTGAAAATATTTTTTCTCATATTTTCAATTTTTACAATAAAAATGCTTGTTCTATCTGATTCAATTTGTTTATATAAATCATCAGCATTTTTAAATTCTATAACTTTTACATCATTTTTATTGAAAATTTCTTCGGAAAGCAATTCAACAACTGTGTCAGAACTTCCGCCGACAACAGTTTTGATGAATCCGTCCAAGCCTTTAAAATTTACAGTTAGAAAAGTTCTGCTTAGGAAATCTTGTTTTTCGGCATTTGTTGTATAGTGTGAACTTTGAATTATCATTTGTTCAAGCACATCCATAAAATAATTCCATTGTGCTTCTTCAATATCGCCAACAATTCCAATTACATCTCTAAATTTTCTAAGTTCGGTAACGTCATCACCTAAAACCATTTTATACATTAAGTCCAAATGAGCTTCTGTAACTGGTGGAGTTCCAATTGAAAAATCGTGCGAATTTAAAATATTTGTTGTTTGTTCTTTTGTTTTAGAATCAACAGCTTCAGTATCAATAAAATATTTTAATTTATTCTCAAAATTTTGCTTCTTCTCTCTATATTGAAATGCTTTTGAATCTTCATGAGGAAAAATCATTAACGAGACATCTGAATAACCGGGAATTGATTCTTTTAATTCAAGAAAATATTTATCTATTTCCGCAATCTGTTTTGCTGGATCGATTGGTTCTTCGAAACAAATTCTTACAAAAGTTTTGAGAAGATTTAATGTTTCGTTAGGCATAAAGTTTTCGGCTCTCTCGCCTAAGGATGTAAAAAGATTTATATAATCATGTGCTTCAGATCGCAATTTGATCTTTGGTTTTCCTATTATTTGCATAATAATTCTAATATTATTGTTAAAAAGTTAAAAATAGATTGTAAAAGGTAGATAAAAGTATTTTTTTAGTCATTGACTTTATTAAAAAAATCAACTTATTATGTACCCAAAAAAGAGAAGGAAAATTTGTAAAAATAACTTCTTGCTATAAATATACTTAACTTTTTTATTTTTTTTTCGATAATAGGGGGATAAATTAAGAAAATGAAGTTGTTGATAAAATCGAAAAAAGAATAAATAATAAAATTTCCCCCCAAATTTTAATTTCTTTTTCATCAAAATGCATAAAAAATTATAGGTAATAAAAAAGTATTGACTTTAAAGTCTAAAAACCTTATATACCTTAGATTTTTTTCGCAAATAAGTGACAGTGTCTTAATTTGAGAATATCTATAAATTAACGGAGTACCTTAATTGAAAATCACTAAACAAATAACCAACAGAGAAAGTCAATCGTTGGACAAATATTTCCAAGAAATTGGCAAAGTTGATCTTATTACTCCAGAAGAGGAAATAGAACTTGCCATTAAAATTAGAGATGGAAATAAAGCTGCTTTAGATAAGCTTACAAAAGCTAATTTAAGGTTTGTGGTAAGTGTTGCTAAACAATATCAACATCAAGGATTACCACTAAGCGATTTAATTAACGAAGGCAATCTTGGTTTGATTAAAGCTGCAAAGAAATTTGATGAAACGAGAGGATTTAAATTTATATCCTACGCCGTGTGGTGGATTCGTCAATCAATTATGCAAGCAATTGCAGATCAATCAAGAATGGTTCGTTTACCTCTAAACAGAGTTGGGGAATTGTCCAAAATTTCTAAAGCTGCAAGCATGCTTGAACAAGAGCTTGAAAGAAAACCAAGCGTTGAAGAAATTGCTCAAGAATTAGAAATGAATGTTGATGACGTTGCATATACACTTCGTCATTCGGGCAGACAAGTTTCTGTTGATGCGCCTTTTTCACAAAGTGAAGATAGTAAAAGTAGTCTTCTGGATATTATGCCAAACGAAGATCAGCCGCAACCGGATCATCGTTTAATGAGCGAATCTTTAAGAAACGAAATTGAAAGAGTACTTTCTACTTTATCTGAAAAAGAAGCAACAGTTATTAAATTGTATTTTGGATTTAATACAGAATACACCGCAACTTTGGAAGAAATTGGTGAAATATTAAATCTAACTCGTGAAAGAGTTAGACAAATCAAAGAACAAGCTTTAAGAAAATTGCGTCATGCATCAAGAAGCAAAAAACTTAAAGTCTATCTTGGATAAAATATAATTCGAATTCTTATAAGCGGTTAAGGAAACTTAACCGCTTTTTTTGTGCCTATTAATTCTTGTCTTAATCATAATCTTCATAAAACATTCTCAATTGTTACTCTAAAATTTTCTTTTTAAGCTTTTAAAATACTAACACAGAGAAGCAGAGTAAGATTATGATTATGAATAAGAGTAAGATAAAATTTAAGAATGAAGTAATAATTAAAATATTGTATAATTATAATTCGGATTAGAAAAGAAATTCATTAAAAACATTTTCCTATTGACATTTTCCATAAAAATAATTTATCTTACAATCCATAATGAATAAAATGAATTTAACATACAATAAATCAAATAACTGGGCTTGGTGGTGGAGTATATCTAATACTATGTAACCAGTGAAATATATTAGGAAATTTAAAACCCTTCTTGGTAAATCACTGAGAAGGGTTTTTTTGTTATATCATGATTTTATCTTTTTCTTAATCTTTATCTTACTCTTAAACATACTCTAAAAATAGATTAAGAATAAAAAATTGAAAATAGTGAAAATGAAATGGACATTAAATGAAATTTGCAGAATTTGAAGAACTTTCAAAAAAATATAATGTTATTCCGGTTTATGAAATTATAACAGCAGATTTGCTTACGCCGGTTTTAGCTTATTTAAAAATTAGAGAAAAAAATAATTTCTCATTTTTACTGGAATCGGTTGAAGGAATTGGAAGATTAGCTCGTTATTCATTTATCGGAAGTTCTCCCAAAGAAATTATTCAATCGGAAAATAATCATATAACCATTACAAAAAATGGTAAGGCGGAAAAATTAGAAATTGAACTTTTAGATTATTTACACAATTTAGTTGAAAAATATAATCATCCGCAAATTGAAAACTTGCCAGATTTTACCGGCGGAATTATTGGATATTTGGGATTTGAAATTATTTCAAAAATTGAATCGACAATTCACTTTAATCAAAATTTATCTCAAGAATTTCCAAATTCAATTTTAGGATTATTTGATACAATAATTGCTTTCGATCATTACAAACACAGAATAATTTTAATTGCAAATGTTTTTGTTGAAGAAATACAAAATTCATATTTTGCATACGAAGAAGCAATTTCACGAATTTCAGAAATAAAGAAAAAAATTGTAGAGCCAATTTCTTATCAAAATAAATTTAACACAATTTCTGAGTTTGAAGGAAAAATTAATCTGGAAGAATTTTCATCAAAAATTGAAAAAATCAAAAACAATATTTATGATGGCGATGTATTCCAACTTGTAATTTCAGAAAGATTTAATCAAAAGTATGAAGGCGATTTAATCAATGTTTATAGGGCTTTACGAATTATCAATCCTTCACCGTATATGTATTTTATGGAAATAAATGAAGACTTAACTATTATTGGAACTTCACCTGAAGATTTATTAAAAGTAAAAGATGGAAACGCAACAATATTGCCGATTGCCGGAACCAGAAGAAGGGGAAAAACAAAAGAAGAAGATTTACTGCTTGAAGAAAATTTGTTGAATGACGAGAAAGAAATTGCCGAACATACAATGCTTGTTGATTTAGCCAGAAATGATCTTGGAAGAGTTTGCGAACATAATTCAGTTTTTGTTAGTGAAATGAAAAAGGTTCACAGATTTTCTCATGTAATGCATATTGTTTCTCGCGTTGAAGGAAAATTGCAAAATGATAAAAATTGTATTGATGCATTAAAAGCAAGTTTTCCGGCGGGAACAGTTTCCGGAGCGCCAAAAATTAGAGCAATTCAATTAATAAATGAATATGAAAATGTAAGACGCGGACCATATGCCGGTTCTGTTGGTTATATAGATTTTAATGGAAATTTAGATATGTGTATTGCAATCAGGACTTTTTTTGCAAATAAAAATACAATTTATTGGCAAGCCGGAGCGGGAATTGTTGCGGACAGTAAACCCGAATTGGAATTAAAAGAAATTCAGAACAAATCGGCAGTTTTAGTAAGTGCGTTAAAATTCGCAGAGGAAATTGATGAAAATATTAGTAATAGATAATTACGATTCATTTACATATAATCTTGTACAGCTTGTCGGAAAATTTACAAGCGATATTGTTGTAAAAAGAAATGATGAAATAAATATTGATGAAATTAAAAATCTAAATCCGGATAAAATTATTATCTCTCCAGGACCGGGCAGACCAGAAGATTCAAATGTTTCATTAGATATAATTCGTGAGTTGGGAAAAACCATACCAGTATTGGGTGTTTGCTTGGGTCATCAAGGAATTGGTTATTGTTTCGGATCTAAAATTACAAATGCGCCAAAGTTAATGCACGGAAAAACATCAAAAGTTATTCACGATGGAAAAACAATTTATAAGAATATTCCGCAAAATTTTGATGCGGGAAGATATCACTCGCTTGTAATTGATAAATTTACTTTATCTAAAGATTTGGAAATTACTTCAGAAACTGATGATGAAATAATTATGGGTGTGCGTCATAAGCAATACCCAATCGAAGGAATTCAATTTCATCCTGAATCAATATTAACTCCCGAAGGAGAAAATTTAATTAAAAATTGGTTGGAATTATGAAAGAACAATTGGAAAAAGTAATTGCCGGAGAAAGTTTATCATTTGATGAAGCTTATAATGTAATGTATTCAATAATGAGTGGAAGTGAAAACAACTCTAAAATTGCTTCATTGCTTACAGCATTAAAAATAAAGGGCGAAACCGCTGAAGAAGTTGCTGGGTTTGTAAAAGCAATGCGCGAAAAAGTAATTCCAATAAAATGTGAAAATAAAAAAGTTATTGATGTTTGCGGAACTGGCGGAGATGGATCTGGAACTTTTAATATTTCTACAGCAGTTTCTTTTGTTGTTGCGGGAGCCGGAGTTAGTGTTGCGAAACATGGAAATCGATCGATCTCGAGCAAAAGCGGAAGCTCAGATGTTTTGCATGAACTTGGCGTTGATGTTCAACTTAGTCCGGAATTATCTGAGAAAGCATTAAATGAAATAGGAATTGCATTTTTGTTTGCGCCGCTCTATCATCCGGCAATGAAGCATGTTGCCCCTATTAGAAAAGAATTAGAATTCAGATCAATATTTAACATTCTTGGACCATTGACAAATCCAGCAAAAGTTAAGCGACAAATGATTGGAACATTTAGTGATAAAACTGCACAACTTATGTGCGAAGCTATTAAGCTATTAGAAATGGAAAAAGTTGCTTTTCTCTGCACAAAAAATTCTTTTGATGAAATTACTTTAACAGATACAACAAAAGTATTTGAAGTAAATCAAGATCATTCTATGTATTTCTATTCTTTAACTAATAAGAATTTTAATTTCCCCAAAATTGAATTAGAACACATTCAAGGTGGAAATGCAAAGGAAAATGCAGAAATAATATTTAATATATTTTCTAATAAAAATATTGGTCCGGCATATGAAGTTGTAATTGCCAATGCTGCATTGGCTTTAAAGACCTCCGGAATTTCTGATAATTTAATGGAATGTAAATCAATTGCGGAAGAATCAATAAAATCCGGAGCAACATTAAAAAAATTAATTGAACTAAAAGAATTTGGTGATAAATATAAATGACAATTTTAGATGAAATAATTTCTGTAAAAAAGGACGAAGTAAAATTATTAAAACAAAACTTTACTTTAAGCAGATTTAAAGATTATGAATTTTTCGAAAATAAAAATTTGAGTTTATTTGCATCATTAAATAAAAATGAAAGAATTTCAATAATTGCAGAAGTTAAAAAAGCAAGTCCATCTAAAGGAATTATTAGAAAAGATTTTGATCATCTTAAAATTGCTGAAGCATATATGAATTGTGAAGTAGATGGAATTTCAATTTTAACAGATATAAATTTTTTCAAAGGAAATATTTCTTTTCTAAATGATATTGCAAAATATAAAAATGTTCCACTTTTACGAAAAGATTTTATTATTGATGAATATCAAATTTATGAAGCCAAAGCAAATGGAGCGGATGCGATTTTACTCATTTCAGAAGCTTTGACAAAGAATCAGATCAACGAATTGACAAGCGCAGCTTATGAAATCAATTTAGAAGTTTTATTGGAATTACATTCCGAAGAAGAAATAGAAAAAATAGATTTTTCTCATAATAAAATTATTGGAATAAATAACAGAGATTTGAAAACATTTAAAGTTGATTTAGAAACAACAAAATATATTTCTGAATTAATTCCACAAAAAAATTTAATAGTTTCCGAAAGTGGAATATCAACAAAAGAAAGTATTGATTTTGTGAAATCGACAAAAGCCAAAGCAGTATTAGTCGGTGAGCACTTTATGAAATCCCAGAATATTGAAAATGAATTAAAGAAATTTAAAGATAATTGTTATTATGAAAATTAAAATTTGTGGTATTACAAATTTTGAAGATGCAGAACTTGCTTGTGATTTGGGTGCAGATGCAATTGGATTTATTTTCTACAACAAAAGTAAAAGATTTGTAAATACCGAAATTGTTAAAAATATTATTTCAAACTTGCCGCCATTTATTTTAAAAGTTGGTGTTTTTGTAAATGAAGAAATCAGTATGGTCAATCAAATTATGCGGGAATGTAAATTAAATATTGCTCAGCTGCACGGTGATGAAAATTTTGAATATATTCAGAAAATTCATTATCCAATAATAAAAGCAATTGGAGTTTCACACAATTTTGAGTATAACATTTTGAATGAATTTTCTAATTATAATATTTTACTTGATACATATAACGAAAAGGGATTTGGCGGAACCGGAGAAAAATTTAATTGGTGTTTTATCCCAAGTAAAATAAAAAGTAAAATAATTTTAGCTGGTGGAATTAAAGAAGAAAATCTTGAAGAAATATTTACAACAATTTCTCCTTATGCAATTGATGTTTCTTCATACTTAGAAAAATATCCCGGGAAAAAAGATAAAAATAAGATGATAAGTTTTTTTGATAAATATAATAAACTAAAAAATTCACAAAATATATAAAATTATGAATTACATTTACCCCAATAAAGACGGCAAATATGGCGAGTTTGGTGGAAAATATGTTCCGGAAACTTTGATATTTGCGTTAGATGAACTTGAGCAAACTTATAATAAATTGAAATCTGAAGAATCATTTATTGATGAATTAAATGATTTACAAAAAAATTATAATGGCAGACCAACACCTTTAACTTTTGCAGAAAGATTAACAAATCATTTCGGTAAAGGTAAAATTTATTTAAAACGTGAAGATTTGTGTCATACTGGCGCACACAAATTAAATAATGCCTTAGGACAAATACTTATTGCAAAACATTTAGGAAAAAAAAGAATAATTGCAGAAACCGGTGCGGGTCAACATGGAGTAGCAACCGCAACAGTCTGTGCAAAATTTGGATTGGAATGTTTTGTTTACATGGGTGAAGAAGATATTGAGCGACAAAAATTAAATGTATTTAGAATGAAAATGTTGGGAGCAAAAGTTATTCCAGTAACATCTGGAAGCAAGACTTTAAAAGATGCAACAAACGAAGCTATTCGTGATTGGATTGCAAATGTTGAAAATACACATTATATAATTGGCTCTGTTGTTGGTCCTCATCCTTATCCAATGCTGGTAAGGGATTTTCAATCAATTATTGGAAAAGAAACAAAACAACAAATTTTAGAGAGGGAAAACAAATTACCAGATTTTGTTTTAGCCTGTGTAGGTGGCGGTTCAAATGCGATGGGCATATTTTATGAATTTATTGAAAATTTAGATACAAAATTAATTGGAATTGAAGCTGCCGGTTTTGGAATAAACTCGAATTTACATTGTGCCACTTTAACATTAGGAACAGAAGGAATATTTCATGGAATGAAAACCTATTTGTTGCAGAATGAGTTTGGACAAATATCCCCGGTACACTCAATATCTGCGGGATTGGATTATCCCGGTGTTGGTCCGGAACATAGTTTTTTAAAAGATGAAAATCGTGTACAATATTTTTCAATCACTGATGAAGAAGCATTAAACGCAACATTAAAAATATCAGAAATGGAAGGGATTCTTCCAGCACTAGAAACTTCTCACGCATTTGCACATTTGGAATATTTGATGCCAACCACAAACAAGAATGAAATAATTATAGTTAATGTGAGTGGAAGAGGTGATAAAGATTTAAACACAATTATTGAAAAATTAGGTGATAAAATTTTATGAGTAGAATTAGAGAAAAAATTATTTCCGTGAATGAAAAAAATGAAAAGGCATTAACAATATTTTTAACTGCCGGATTTCCAACTATTGAAAAGTTTGTTGAGTTAGTTTTAAATATTGAAAAAGCTGGAGCAGATATTCTGGAAATAGGTTTACCTTTTGGTGATTCGCTTGCTGATGGTCCGGTTATTCAATCATCTTATACAGTTGCCTTAAAAAATAATGTAAACTTGTTAACTACATTTGAGTTGATTACCGAATTAAGAAAAAAGTCGGATATTCCAATTGTGATAATGAGTTCCAGCAATCCGGTATTAGCTTTTGGAAAGAAAGAATTTGTGAAAAATTGTTTAAATGCAAAAGTTGATGGAATTATTATTCCCGATATTCCGCTTGAAGAATATGATGATTTTTACAAAAATGATTTTAATGCAATTGATAAAATTTTGTTAACCACTCCAACTTCTAGTGAAAAAAGAATTTCTGCAATTGATGAAAAAAGCAGTGGATTTGTATATTGTGTGAGCGTTGTTGGAACAACCGGAGTTCGTGAAAAATTTGATAATTATGTTTTGAAAAATTTAGAAAGAACTTACGCAATTGTTAAAAAGAATAAAATGCAAATTGGTTTCGGAATTTCTTCTGCAGAAGATATTAAGAAATTTTCACCATTTTGTGATGGAGTAATTGTTGGTAGCGCAATTGTAAAATCTTTAGCAAATGATGATAACAATTTTTCAAATACTATTGAATTGGTGAAAGAATTAAAAAATGCAACAAAAAATTATTAAAATTCATTAGCTACGAATGCACATATAAAATATTTTAAAGTCTTTGTTTTCCTTCACTAAATTCTACCCAAATTGAATTTGTTATTTCTTTTGGAAGAAATATACTTTTTCCTTTTTCAATAATCTTATTTGAAAATGTTTTGTCAAAACTGTTATTAAGAATTTTTTTAATTGGAGATTTATTTTCTACCGAAATTGTAATTCCAGTAATCTCATTTTTAACTGATTCAATCAAAATTATTTTGAAATTTGCATTTTTAAATTCTACAATTTTTCCGTTGAAAGTTGGAATTGAATAATTTCCAATTGGTTCAAAACCAATATCTACAAGATCGTGAGCAGTTTTCTTAATATTTTTTGTTGCAAACCAAATTGCAGAAATTCCTTTTGTTTTATTTTCATGTTTCATTTTTGAATTATTCAATTCATTAAATTCAATGAAAAATATTGGCAAATCAGTATTTATATTTTTTGAAGAAAGTGTTGAAAAGTCTTTTCCCTTTTGTAATTCAGTAAAATTTGAATTTACTGAAGTAAAATTATTTTTAAGATTTTCAATATCATCTACTCTTAATGCGAATTGCAAACCATAAGAATTTTTTGAAATTAACTTTTCATATTCTTTGGTGAAATTATCAGTCGGATTTTTTATTTCAATTAATTCAATCTCAGAATTATCCTCAAACTCAATAAAATTATTTTGCAAACCAGATTTATGTAACCTTCCTTTTTTTATGGAAAATCCCAACTTTTCAAAAAAATTGGAAATTTCATGTAAATTATTTGTTCCAATTATAATATGATCTAAAAAAGAATTTTTAATTGACGAATATATAATTGTTCTATTAGTTAAAGAATCATTAGAAAGATTATTTTTCTGATTTCTTAATGTTGTAATTTTTTGCGTTAAGCTATCTGCAGTTTTACTGAGTTCGACTTTTTCTGATTTTATTATATCGGTTTCAGTTAAGTTTTCATTTTTCGATGCTTGAACTTTTTCTGTATTATCACAACCGATAATTAAAATTAGAGAAAAAATATAAATGAGTAATTTTTTTAAAAATATTTTTAACATTTTAAACTCATGAATTTTTACATAATCTAATATTTTAAAATATTGTATTTTGAGCATTTATTTTACGAAAATGTGTATGTCGAAAAAAATATTTATAACATTTATTTTTTTGCAATTCTTTTTTGCAAACTTATACTCACAAAACAACATTCTAATCAATGAGGTTTTATCGTCAAATATAAATAATCTTATTGATCTTGAAACCGGGGAATATGTTGATTGGATTGAGCTTTACAATGTTTCTGATTCTCTTGTAAATATTTCCGGTTACTTTTTAACCGATGATATTTCGGATTCAACAAAATGGCAAATTCCATCAAATACAATTCTTGATTCAAATTCTTACTTAGTAATTATTGCAGATGATAAAAATTATAATTTGCATACCAACTTTAAAATTGATGCCGATGGCGAAACCATATTTCTTATTTCTCCTTTTTATGAAATAATTGATTCGGTGAAATTAAGCAAACAACGTGATGATATTTCTTTCGGAAGAAAAAAAGATAGCATCAATATTTGGAATTATTATGCAGAACCAACTCCTGGTACAGAAAATTTTGGTTATGCAGTAAACGAAAATAAAATTTCTGATTCTCCGAATTTTTCATTGCAAAGTGGATTTTATAATTCCAAAATAAATTTAGAATTAACGACACTATATAATTCAAAAATATATTTTACATCTGATGGTTCTATTCCAAAAATTAATGATAGTCTTTTGTATTTATCACCAATTACAATCGATACTACAACAATAATAAGAGCAATTGCGGTTGATACACATAATTTGCCGAGTGAAATAATATCTCAAACATATTTTATAAATGAAAATACTGAATTACCGGTTGTTTCTATAATTACAGATCCAAAGAATTTTTATGACGATAATATTGGAATTTATACAATTGGTACAAACGGAATTGATTTGTGGGGAGTTAAAGCAAATTATTGGCAAGAATGGGAGCGCCCCGTAAATATTGAATTCTATGAAAATGATAAGAGTTTGGCTT
Organism: Ignavibacteriota bacterium; assembly: GCA_016716225.1. NCBI lineage: Bacteria > Pseudomonadati > Ignavibacteriota > Ignavibacteriota bacterium. The sequence continues at coordinate 1,380,629 of JADJWT010000001.1, forward strand.
TCAAAGTCAATGCGGGAATTGCAATAAATGGTGCACGAAGAAATATGCTTCAGAAATCATTTAGAATTCAATTAAGAAAAAATTATGGTGATGAATTTATTGATTATAAAATTTTCTCCGAAAAGGAAATTCGAAAATTCTCATCTATTGTTTTGCGAAATGGTGGTTATCCTGAATATAGTTCAACTCATTTTAGAGATGGATTTATTCAAACATTACTTTCAGAAAATATGAATTTGGATTATCAAGCTTATAGACCTTGTGTTTTATATGTTAATGGAAAATATTGGGGAATTTATAATATTAGAGAAAAAAAAAATGAAGATTATTTGAAAGATAATAACGGTGTTGATCCAAATAATTTAGATATTTTAGAAAATAATATGATTGTTGTAGAAGGTGATGATTTACATTATAAAAATATGATCGATTTTCTTGAAATAAATAATTTAAGTATTCAATCAAATTTTGATACAGTAAAAAACTGGATTGATGTTGATAATTTTATTGATTATCAAATAGCACAATTATACATAAATAATTTAGATTGGCCTGCAAACAATATTAAATATTGGCGACCCAAAACTGAAAATGGAAAATGGAGATGGTTGATTTTTGATTGCGACGGTGGTTTTGGATTGTGGTCTACAAGTGATTTTAACTCAATAGAATATGCAACTGATTCAAATAGTACACAATGGAATAATAAACCTTGGTCAACTTTTTTATTTAGAAAACTTTTAGAAAATAGCACTTTTAAAAACGAATTTATACAAAGATTTGCCGCATATCTTAGTTTCTCTTTTATTCCAAGTAAAACAAAATTACTAGTTGATAAATTTCAAAAAAAACTTGAAAATGAAATTCCCAAACACATTGAAAGATGGCTTCCCCATTGTCATCCATCAAATCCGGAATCTATTGATGGATGTGTATTTTCCACAATTGATGAATGGAAATCTAATATTCAAATTCTAAAAAACTTTGCAGATCAGAGAAATTATTATTTGTATAAATATTTAATGGAATATTTTTCCATTTCAGATACTGCTAAATTTGTTATTGAAACAAATGATAAAAATGGTGGAATTGTTAAAATTAATAATGTTGAAGCAATTTATGAAATCGAATCAAAATTATTTGCAAATAGAAAAATTAGACTTGAAGCAAAACCTAAACCGGGTTATAAATTTGTGGAATGGAAAGGTTTGGTAAACTCAACAAATTCTAATATAGAAGCAATATTAAAATCAGATAATAATATTGAAGCAATTTTTTCTCCCAATGAAGATTTGACATATATTCCAACAAATATTACAGCAAATTATGAATTAGAAAAAGAGAAAAGTCCATATACGGCAACCGGCGATATTTATATTGATGAAAACTCTGTGTTAAAAATTCAAGAAGGTGTTGAAATAAAAATGTCAGAAAATTCTAACATATATGTTTATGGGGGATTATACATTTCTGGCACAACTGATGAAAAAGTAAAAATTACATCACTTGCTGATAAAAATTGGGGTTCAATAATTTTTGATAATGCAAAACAAAAATCATATCTCAATCACACAATTATTTCCGGAACTTCACACGGTAAAGATGTAATTGATGAAATAGGTGGAATTTCAAGTTTCAATTCTGATATAGAATTAAATCAAGTTGAACTTGTAAATGTCCAATTTCCGATTTTTGTCCAACATGGAAATTTCATCATGAGAAATAGTAAAATTCAGACTGATGTTACCTCGGATTTAGTAAATGTTAAATACGGAAGTGCGATTATTGAAAATTGTGAATTTATTGGTAATCACTCTGTGGATACTGATGCGATTGATTATGATGATACAAAAAGTGGAATAATTAGAAGAAATATAATTCGTGATTTTTTCGCAGAAAATAGTGATGCAATTGATATTGGAGAAGGCGCTCAAAATGTTTTGGTTGAAGAAAATTTAATTTACAATTGTTTTGATAAAGCTGTTTCAATAGGACAAGCTTCATCAGCTATTGTAAAAGGAAATATTATTGTTAATTGTAATATGGGCGTTGGTGTTAAAGACGAAGGTTCCTTTGGGATAATTGATCATAATACATTTTATAATAATAATATATCAGTTGCATGCTATGAAAAAAGCATTGGAAGAGGTGGAGGTAAAGCAAATATAACAAATTCAATATTTTCTAAATCACAAATTTCCGATATTTCTGCGGATGAATTTTCTGAGATTAAAGTTTCATATTCGCTTTCTGATAAAATCCTTTTAGATGGTGAAGGAAATTTATTTAATGATCCTTATTTTATAAATCCGGATTCACTAGATTTTAGAGTAAATGAAAATTCACCGGTGATTAATAATGGTGATCCAAACCATGATAAAAATCCAGATGGAAGCAGAACTAATATTGGTGCTACTTTTTATGATTTCTCCAATGAAAATAATTTAGTTTTTACAGAAATAAATTATCACTCAAGTGATAATTTTGATGCAAAGGATTGGGTGGAAATTTACAATCCAAACGATAAACAACGCGATTTATCAAATTGGATTTTTAAGGATAGTGAAGATGAACATATTTTTATTTTTCCAACCGGAACAATTATTGAACCAAGAGGATATTTAATAATTTGCGAAGATACGGTAAAGTTTTTTTCACTGTATCCGAAAATAAATAACTATATTGGTAACTTAAATTTTGGACTAAATAACTCTGGTGAAAAAATAAGACTTTTTGATCCATTAGGAAATTTAATTGATTCATTAACATATGATGATGAATTTCCATGGTCAGAAAAAGCAGATGGCGAAGGATTTACTTTACAAATTGTAAACTATGAACTTGATAACTCAATTGCTTCAAACTGGGTATCAACTCGTTTATATGGTACTCCGGGTGAGCAAAACGATTTAACAAATGTTAAAAATATTGAAAATAGAATTCCAACAGTCTTTAAACTTTATCAGAATTACCCAAATCCATTTAATGCTCAGACAACTATAAAATTTGATATTCCTATAACTGCAAAAGTTCAAATAAGAATTTTTGATATTTTGGGAAGAGAGGTAAAATTATTATTAAATGAAAAACTTATCGCCGGAAGTTATTCAATTAGTTTTGATTCACGTTATCTTTCAAGCGGAGTTTACTTTTATCAAATTTTGGCCGAAGATTACAGCAATGTAGTTAAAATGATTTTACTCAAATAATTAATTTAATAATGAAATTAAAACTTCTTTACATTCCTATTTTTCTATTACTTATCGCATTAGTTTTTGCAGTACCAATAAAAGTAACAACAACAATTATAGCAAATGGTAAATTACTGCCTTCAAAAGTCTGGTTAATTTCTAAAGGATTGGAAGGTTTAATTTATACAACACTTATTGATAATGCAAATGGATTTAATGAAGAATATTCAGTAACACAATTTGCTCGCGGCGATTTAATAAAATTTGAATTGAATAGAAAAATTAAACCGGGGAATAATGTTTTTGTAAACGATACAATTGGAATTATTTATTCAAATTTAAATGAGCAACAAATTGCAACCTTAAAAGGTGAATTAGAAACTGCAAAAGCCTCGTTGCAAGTTGGAATTACCGGAGAGAAAGAATCATTTATAGAACTTGAAAATAGAAATTTAGAATACGCAAAAAAACAAGTTGAAGAACAAACTAAATTTTTTGAACGTCAGAAAAAATTATTTGAGAAGCAATTAATTACTCAAGATGAATATGAAACCGAACATGCGCGCTTGGAATTATACAAAATAAATATCAGCATTGCGGAAGAAAGACTTAGATCAGTTTTAACCGGTACGAAAAAAGAAGAACTGCAATTATTAAATTCACAAATTAAATCTTTGGAAAATCAAATTTCGGTGCTTCAAGAAAAATCAAACAATTTTCTTTTAAAATCACCAATTAATGGAAAAGTTGCCGCTTCATATAATCATGATACGTTGCTAATCATAAATAACGAAAAGAACTTTACCGTTTTAATTCCAATAAAATTACAATTTGCAAATTCAATTATTATTGGAAACGAAGTTGAAATTATTACTCAAAACGGAAATCCGATTTTTGCGAAAATTGAATCAATTGATAAATCGGTAAAATCATTCGGCGAAAATCAATTTATAATAGTTAAAACTGTTTTTGAAAATAAAAGTGATAATTTCTTTGTAAATGAAATTGTAAAATGTAAAATTTCTGGAAACGAAGTCAATCTATTTGAATATATAAAATTTTATTTAAATCAATAAACATGAGATTAGAGTATAAATTTCTGGTAAGTAACGATGTTTTAGAAAAACTGAGAAAGAAAATTATGCCGTTTGTTGAACTCGATCCTTTTACTATTGGTTCTGACGATAATGAATATACGGTGAGGAGTATTTATTTCGATTCATCTAATTTTGATTATTATCATGAAAAAATTGAAGGATTTAAAATTAGAAGAAAACTCAGAATTAGAAGTTATGATTCTGAAGCCGATAATAATTTGGTTTTTTTAGAAATTAAAAATAAATGCGAAAATTTTATCGGTAAAAATAGAGCAGCATTTTTATATCATGATTTGCAAAATGTAATACAATCAAAATCAATTGAGTCTTATGCATTAACAAATAATGGTTTTGCTAATTCATTAAAAGACGGTGAAAAATTTTTTCATCATGTTTACAAAAGCGGTTTAAAACCAATAATTCTAATTGTTTATGATAGAGAAGCATTTTTTTCAAAATTCGATAAGAGTTTAAGAATTACTGTTGATAAAAATTTAAGATTTTTTGAGTATCCGAAATTAGATAATCTTTATAGAGATGAAGACTTGGAAAAAGCAATTCCAAATTATTTTGTGTTAGAAATTAAATTTAGTAATGGTTATCCCAAATGGCTGCAAGATATCATTCAAGAATTTAATTTAATCAGACGTTCAGTTTCTAAATATACAATTTGTATAGATACATCAAGAATAATAAATCCGAGACGCAAAAATTTATTTACATCAAATTATTCTTTATTTGATACTACTGCTGAAGAAGGAATTTTTTAATTATGATTGAAGATTTTAGAAATATTTTAAATGTTACATTCACTGCTCAAGAAGCAATAATAAATTTAATAGTTGCATTAATTGCTGGAATTATAATTTCAATTTTTTATAGAAAATCTTATAATGGTCCGGGTTACCAAGCATCATATGTAAATTCATTAATTCTGCTTGTAATTATTACATCAATTGTAATTATGGTAATTGGAAATAATTTAGCACGTGCGTTTGGTTTGGTTGGTGCAATGTCAATAATAAGATTTAGAACTGCTGTTAAAGAAACTTTAGATATTATGTTTATTTTCTTTGCTCTTGCTGTTGGAATGGCAGTTGGAGTTGGTTTGCATATACTTGCAATATTTAGTGCAATTTTTATTGGCTTAATTGCGCTTGTTCTTTCAAAATCAAAATTTTCAACGCCAATAAAAAGTGATTTACTTCTTCAGTTCACATTTAATTCAAATGGAAATGATTCATCAATTTATAATTCCTTAATCAATGATTATTGTAAGAAAAGTAAATTGATAAACGCAAAAGCATTAGGTCCGGAAGATACTCTTGAACTTTCTTATTACGTTGGATTAAAAAATAAAGACAACGCCACCGAATTTGTTCAAAAACTTAGAAAAGTTGATGGAATTATGAATGTTAACCTTTTCTACGATGAAGAATATTTTTGAAATTTGATTCAATAAATTCATTCTGTTAAATAAAAAACTTTCGAAACATTTCAATTTACTTTCCTTAAAGAAATCTAAATTTGTAAACTAAAATTCGTAAATTGCCGCAATAAAAATTCATAATAAATTTGAGGTAATAATGAAAAGTATTTTATCAATTTTATTGATTATTTTTTTTATTGGATGTGAAATGCAAAAACAAAAATTAAATTATCCCGAAACTAAAAAAGTAGAAGTTAGTGATAATTATTTTGGAGTAAATGTTGATGATCCATATCGCTGGCTTGAAGATGATAAATCGGAAGAAACTGCAAAGTGGGTTGAAGCTCAAAATAAAGTTACTGAAAAATATCTTTCTAAAATTCCATTTAGAGAAAAAATGAAAAATAGATTAACAGAATTGTGGAATTTTGAAAAATATTCTGCTCCTCAAAAAGTAAATGATTATTATATTTTCTTTAAAAATGATGGATTGCAAGAACAATATGTTGTTTATATTCAAAAAGGGTTAAATGTAGAGCCGGAAGTTTTAATTGACCCCAACAAACTTTCTGATGACGGATCAGTAAGTTTAGATGATGTTACATTTTCAAATGATGGAAAGTATTGCAGCTATTCTATTTCAAGAGGTGGATCTGACTGGCGTGAAATTTATGTGATGGAAACCGAATCCAAAAAACTTCTTCCCGATCATTTGATGTGGGCAAAATTTACAAACATGGCATGGTATAAAGACGGATTTTTCTACAGTCGTTATGAAAAACCAAAAGACAGCGAAATGCTAAAGGCTAAAAATGAATTTCAAAAATTGTATTTTCATAAATTGGGCGATACACAGGAAAGTGATAAATTAATTTTGGAAGATAAAACCAATCCCCAATTGGGTTTTTCTGCTTCGGTTACTGATGATGAACATTATTTAATTATTTACGGATGGCAAGGTTCGGCAAGTGAAAATAGCGTATATATAAAAAATCTTAAAACTGATTCTCAGATAAAATTAATTCTGGGAAAATTTGATGCTGAATATACTGCTGTTGATAATTTGGCGGATAAACTACTAATTGTAACAAATAAAAATGCGCCTCATTCCAAACTTGTTTTACTTGATCCATTAAAACCAGAAGAAGAAAATTGGAAATCAATAATTCCGGAATCTAAAGATGTATTAAAATCTGTTTCACTAGTTGGTGGAAAACTTTTTGCAGAATATTTAAAAGATGCAAATACAAAAGTTACAATTAACAATCTTGATGGAAAAGAATTAAGTGAATTGAAACTGCCGGGTATCGGTACTGCATATGGTTTTGGAGGAAAAAAAGAATATAAAGAATTGTTCTACACTTTTACATCATTTAATTATCCTCCAACAATTTTCAAATATGATATAGAAAATAATAAATCTGAAGTTTTCAGAAAATTAAATGTTAAGTTCAATCCGGATGAATATGAAACTAAACAAGTTTTTTATAATAGTAAGGATGGAACAAAAATTCCGTTATTCATTACTCATAAAAAAGGTTTGGAATTAAAAGGAGAAAACCCAACTTTACTTTATGCATATGGCGGATTTAACATTTCATTAACTCCCGAGTTTGCAGTTTCAATTATTCCCATTTTGGAAAATGGTGGAGTTTATGCAATGGCTTGTTTGCGCGGCGGTGGTGAATATGGAGAAGAATGGCATAAAGCCGGAATGCTGCTAAATAAGCAAAATGTTTTTGATGATTTTATTTCAGCAGCAGAATATTTGATCGAAAATAAATATACAAATCCAAATAAACTTGCTTTACGAGGCGGTTCTAATGGCGGAACTTTAATTGGTGCTGTTATTAATCAAAGACCGGATTTGTGTAAAGTTTCATTTCCTCAAGTTGGTGTAATGGATATGTTGAGATTTCATAAATTTACAATTGGCTGGGCTTGGGTTCCGGAATATGGCTCAAGTGAAGACTCGGTTCAATTTCATAATTTGTATAAATATTCTCCGCTTCATAATATTAAAAGTGATTTGAATTATCCAGCAACAATGGTAACTACTGCAGATCATGATGATAGAGTTTTTCCCGCGCATTCATTTAAATATGCTGCAACACTTCAAGAAAAATATAAAGGTGATAATCCAGCAATTATAAGAATTGAAACAAAAGTCGGACATGGAGCTGGAACAAGTACGTCAAAAGCAATTGAATTATACAGTGATTTATGGAGTTTTATGTTTTTCAATTTTGGAATTGAATTTTAATTTCAAATTATTTTTTGGAGACGGAAATTATTCTTAAAAAAATTTCGTCTCCAAATTCATTTTAAAGTTTTTGTATTTTATTCATAATCCTAATCTTACTATTTATTTTAAGAAAAGTATAATTAAGATTAAGTTTAATTGTAAGAAAAAGTGAAAGCTATAAAATATTACTTGCTAATTCGGCAAGTTCTGATCTTTCTCCTTTTTCTAAATTTATATGCGAATATAATTTTTGTCCCATAAAGTGATCAATCAAATAAGAAAGTCCGTTAGATTGCGTATCCAAATATGGATGATCAATTTGGTAAATATCGCCGGTTAAGACAATTTTAACACCAGCTCCAGCGCGAGTTATTATTGTTTTAATTTCATGAGGAGTTAAATTTTGTGCTTCATCTACAATGAAAAATATTCTCTGTAAACTTCTTCCACGAATATAACTTAAAGGTTCAATTACAAGTTTATTATCCTTTACTAAATTTTCAATTGTTGCAAATTTTGTATCTGTTTCTTTAAACTGATCTTGAATAACTTTTAAATTATCCCAAAGCGGCTGCATATATGGACCAATTTTACTTTCAACATCACCTGGTAAAAATCCAATATCTTTATTGCTTAAAGGAACAATTGGTCTTGCAATATAAATTTGTCTATAATTTTTTCTTACTTGTAATGAACTTGCAAGCGCCAGCAATGTTTTTCCCGTTCCGGCTTTACCGGTTAACGAAACTAATGGAATGTTAGAATTGCAAAGTGCGTGAGTTGCGAAAGTCTGTTCTGCATTTCTTGGCATTATACCATAAATATTTTCTTTGTCAATTCTCTCAAACAAATTCATTTCTTGATTTAGATAAGTTAGCACTGAGCGATGTTCATTTTTAAGTATAAAATATTTGTTTGGTACTAACTCACCTTTAATATGCTTTGCAATAACATCAGCTTCAATACTGAATGGAGATTTAAAGAACTTTTGAATAATTTCATCATCAAAATCTTCAATAACTTCCTTTCCGCTGTATAATTCTTCAATGCTTCCAACTCTATCAGTTGTGTAATCTTCAGAAAGTACTCCAAGAGCTTTAGCTTTCATTCTTAAATTAACATCTTTAGAAACTAAAATTACTTTTTCATTTCCTTTAGATTCTTGATGAAGCAATAATGCTGTATTCAAAATTCTGTGATCGGGAGTATCTTCTCTAAAAGATTCTCTAATTTCTTTTGCAGAAGTTTTACTAATTACTATTCTAACTTTTCCTTTTCCTTTGCCAAGTGGAACACCGCCGTTGAAAAGATTTTTTCCGGTTAATGAATCTAACGTTCTAACAAACTCTCTGGCATTTAAATTTATAACTTGGCTTCCGCGTTTGAAATGATCAATTTCTTCAATCACAGTAATTGGAATTACAATATTATTTTCTTCAAATTGATGAATACAACTTGGATCATGCAGAATAACATTTGTATCAAGAACAAAAGTTTTAACAGACTTTAGTTTCGCCATATTTCTTTAATAAATTTTTGAGTTCAAAAATAAACATTGTAACAGTGATATTAAAATTAAAAAACTGTAAACTTTTTAATTATATCTGCTAAAAAGTTAACTAAGTATTATTTTTATTTTGATAAAAAATTTTATTTCTAAAATATATTTTGAGTAATAAAATGGCAATTGAAACAATAAATCCAGCAACGGAAGAATTGGTAAAACAATTTACACCTTATAATGATGATGAAGTAAAATTAATAATTGAAAATGTTCACGAAGATTTTTTAATGTGGAAGAATAAAAGTTTTTCAGAAAGAAAAATTTTCATGTTAAGGGCAGCGGAAATATTGAAAAATGAAAAAAGGCATTATGCTGAAATTTTAACTCTGGAAATGGGCAAACCAATAAAACAAGCAATTGCTGAAGTTGAAAAATGTGCTTGGGTTTGTGAGTATTATGCAGAAAATACAGAATCAATTTTGCAAAAAGAAATTATTAAAACTGATGCGAGTAAAAGTTATGTTCAGTTTGATCCGATTGGAATTGTACTTTCTGTTATGCCGTGGAATTTTCCTTTCTGGCAAGTCTTCAGATTTGCAGCTCCGGCATTGATGGCTGGTAATGCAGGAATTTTAAAACATGCTTCCAACGTTCCATTGAGTGCTTTAGCAATTGAAGAAATTTTTCAGAAAGCCGGATTTCCTAGAAATATTTTTCGCACACTTTTAATTGAATCGAAACAAGTTGAGGCAGTAATTGAAAATCCGTTAGTTAGAGCAACAACATTAACCGGAAGTGAATTTGCCGGAGGTATGGTTGCCTCAAAAAGTGGAAAAATGTTAAAGAAAAGTGTAATGGAATTAGGCGGAAGCGACCCCTTTATAATTTTGGCTGATGCAAATTTAGAAGAAGCAGTAAATACAGCAGTAACTGCACGTTTATTAAATAACGGACAAAGCTGCATTGCTGCGAAAAGATTTATTGTTGTTGAAGAAATTTCAGAAAAGTTTGAGCAAATGTTTGTTGAAAAATGGAAAAAACAATTGTCGGCAATCCAATGAAAGAAGAAACGGAATTAGGTCCTATTGCAAGAGAAGATTTACTTTTTGAACTTCATGAGCAAATTACAAAATCTGTTGAAGCAGGAGCAAAAATTTTACTCGGCGGAAAAAGATTAGATAGAAAAGGTTATTACTATTCTCCAACAATATTAAGTAATGTAAAAAAAGGAATGATTGCATACGAACAAGAGTTATTTGGTCCGGCAGCAATAGTTATAAAAGTTAAAAATGAAAATGAAGCAATTTTAGTTGCTAATGATACTGAGTTTGGGCTTGGAGCTTCTTTGTGGACAAACGATATTGAGAAAGCAAAAACTTTAGCAAAACAAATTGATTCAGGTTCTGTTTTTATTAATGGAATGGTAAAATCAGATCCGCGTTTGCCATTTGGCGGAGTAAAACTTTCCGGTTATGGAAGAGAACTTTCTCATTATGGAATTAAAGAATTTGTAAATATAAAAACGGTTTGGATAAAATAATTTGATATTGAGTATAAATATTTATTAGAAAATAATCTAAATCAAATTCTACTTTTGCTTAGTTTAACAAATAATTTTTTAAAAAATCTACTTCTACTTAAGTGTTAATTTAAGCACAATAAATCCAACCATCCCAGATATAAAGGAAGATATTAGTATTATCAATTTAGCATTATTAATTATTTCTGCATTATCAAATGCAAGAAGCGTAATAAAAATTGACATCGTAAAACCTATTCCGCCTAATAATCCTACACCAAATATTATTTTCCAATTTAGATCTTCTGATAATTTACTTAATCCCAAGGTAACGGTTAAAAAAGTAAGAAGGAAAATTCCAATTGGTTTTCCCAGAATAAGACCTAATAAAATTCCAATGCTATAATTTTCAGAAAAAATATTTGCAAAATTTCCACTCAAATTTATAGCTGTATTTGCTAAAGCAAAAATTGGCAAAATAATAAATCCAACTGGCTTGTGTAAAAAATGCTGCAATACATATGATATTGATTTTTCATCACCTTTTCCAAACGGAATTGCAAATGCCAATAATACTCCCGTAATCGTTGCGTGAACACCAGAATGTAGCATAAAGTACCACATTATTATTCCGCCAATAAGATAAGGGATTAAATTATTGATTTTCATTCGGTTTAATAAAAGTAGAACAAAGAAAATAGAAAGAGCAAGTATAAGATTTGTAATCATCAAACCTTTTGTATAAAAAATTGCAATAACCAAAATTGCAATTAAATCATCAATTACAGCCAAAGCTGTTAAAAAGATTTTTAAAGAAACCGGTACACGATTCCCTAACAAAGATAAAATTCCTAATGCAAAAGCTATATCCGTTGCCATTGGAATTCCGGCTCCAGCTTGGGTTACTGTGCCCATATTAAAATATGAATAAATTCCCGCTGGTAAAATAACTCCACCAATTGCACCAAAAATTGGAAAAAGTGCATTTTTAAAATTCGAAAGTTCGCCAGTATAAATTTCGCGTTCAAGTTCAAGACCAATTAACAAAAAGAAAATTGCCATTAAACCATCATTTATCCAATGCTCAATTGAAAGTCCAGCAAATTTTATATGCCAAAAATTTTGATAGTTATCCCCAAACGTTGAGTTTGCAATTATCAAAGAAATAATAGTGCAGATAATTAAAATCATTCCGCCAGCTTTTTCACTTTCAAAAAATTCTTTGAATAATTTTGTTGCAGTCATTTTCAAATCCAAATTTTATTATGTTTAATTTGGTTCCTTATATTTCAATATAGAAAAATTTCATGTAAGTTAATAAATTCATTTTAATAAAAATGGAAATTCGAAATGACATCACAAAAAAACATTAGTGATTTTTTAAGTTGCAATAATTTTGCAGTTGTTGGTGTTTCAAGAAAAAAAACAAAATTTGGAAATGCTATTTATAAAGAATTAAGGAAAAAAAATCTAAATGTTTTTCCAGTAAATCCAAATTTGGAAATTTTTGAAGGAGATAAATGTTTTAAGAATTTGAATGAATTAAAAGGGAAAATAGATGCTGTAATTAATTGTGTTTCACCAAATAAAACATTAAGTATAGTTAACGAAGCAAACTCAATTGGTGTAAAAAATATTTGGATGCAGCAGGGAAGCGAAACTGATGAAGCGATAAATTATTGCAAAGAAAATGGAATTAATGAAATTCATAAAGAATGTATTTTAATGTTTGTAGAACCGGTAAATTCAATTCACAGTTTTCACAAATGGATTTGGAAAATTTTGGGTAAATTACCAAATTAAAAAAATAGGACACGGATTTTTATGATAATTCTGATTAATTAAGATCTTGATAATCATATACAATCATAAAAATCTGCGTTCTATTTTATGGAGATATTAAAATGTTAAATAGATGTTCTTGGTGTGGAAGTGACCCTCTTTATGTTAAATATCATGATGAGGTATGGGGAGTTCCGGTTCATGATGATAGAAAATTATTTGAAATGCTTAATTTAGAAGGTGCACAAGCTGGTTTGAGCTGGATTACTATTTTAAGGAAGCGTGAAAAATATTTACAATTGTTTGATAATTTTGATGCGGAAAAAATTGTAAAGTACTCAGATAAAAAGATTGAAAAAATTTTACAAGATGCTGGAATTGTAAGAAATAAATTAAAAGTAAATGCAGTTGTAACCAATGCAAAAGTTTTTTTAAAAGTTCAAAAAGAATTTGGAAGTTTTGATAAGTACATTTGGCAATTTGTTAACGGAAAACCAATCCTAAATAATTTCAAAAGTTTAAAAGAAGTTCCGCCAAAAACTGAAATTTCCGATATAATGAGTAAAGATTTAAAAAAGCAAGGATTTAAATTTATTGGTTCAACAATTTGCTATGCGTTTATGCAAGCAGTTGGAATGGTAAACGATCACACAATTGATTGTTTTAGGTATGGTGAGTTATAATAATTATTTAGTAAAATTTATTGTATAATTTTTTTCTGAACCGAATAATTCTAAAAAATTTAAATTAAATCTTTCCGCAATAATTTTTATTTCATTTATTGACATTTTATCCGGATCACCAGCTAACTCTGAAATTGACAAAATACCTTTCGGCTTTAACATTCTGTAAAATTCCGAAAAATAAACTTCTTTATTTTCAACTTCACCAATTACGGTAACTAATAAAATTCTATCAAAATAATTACTTGGCAAATCAAATTCACTACCATTACATAAGTAATAATCAACATTAATAATTTTTGATTTCTTTATTCTTTTTCTTGCTAAATCTAACATCTCTTGTTGAATATCAGCCAAAACTAATTTCCCATAAGGAATTTCTTTGGCAATTATTGGACTGAAATACCCGGGACCGGAACCAACTTCCAACACAAAATTATTATTGCTCAAATGAAGTCTATCAATTAATCTTTTGGGTGAAAGAAAAATATTTCTGATTGGTAGAAGTAATGTGAATGCGAATTGATAAGGAAATACTCCTTTCCCAGAAAAACTTTTTTTAATTCTTTGTGTTGAGTTTAACATTATTTGATTTTATAAATTTATTAATTTCATCAATTTCTAAAATTGGATTTGCACCTTTATGAGATGCAATAATTGCTCCTACTGCACATGCAAATTCTAACGCTTCTTCATAATTTTGAGAAATTAAAATTTTAGAAATTAACGCTGCAAGAAAACTATCACCGGAACCAATTGTATCTTCAACTTTTACTTTAAATCCATTGTGGAAGTAAAATTTATTATCAATAAATAATATTGCTCCGTCTTTTCCTCTTGTAATGCAGATTGAATTTGTTTTCGTTTTGTGCGAAATGAATTTTATGTTTTCCTCAATTTTGATTTCTGTTGAGCCTAATTCTTTTGCAATAATTAATAATTCTTCATCATTCATTTTTATTAAATCTGATTTATTCATCAACTCACATATTAGCGGAATTGAATAAAACGGTTTTCTTAAATTAACATCAAAAACTTTATACTTAGCATTTTCCAATAATTTTAATAACGAATATTTTGAAACTTCATCTCTGCAAATTAATGAACCGAAAATAAACGCATCTGAATTTTTCACACAATTAATATTTTCTTCTGTTAGTTCAATTTTATCCCAAGCAGAAGGATAAACAATATTGTAAGTTGCAATACCGTTTGAATCTAATTTAACTAAAACTTCTCCGGTTTTCATTTTCTTATCAAGTTGAATTTGAGAAATATCAACTTTTTTGTTTTTTAGAATTGATAATAATTCCGAACCTAAACTATCATTCCCAATTTTAGAAATTATTTTCGTTGGAATTCCTAAAGATTGTAAACGAATTGCAACATTCATTGGTGCGCCGCCGGCAACTTTTCCGCTTGGTAGAATATCCCATAAAACTTCACCAAAGCAAACAATATTTTTATTCATTATTATTTTTCGCAAAAATTGACTTTGATAATTTTTCAGCTAAACTTTCTAAAGTTTGACCTTTTGTTTCTGGCATTTTGAATCTTACCCATAAAAGTTGACCAACCATCATAATTGTGAAAAACATAAAAACTGTTGCCGGACCAATTGCATTAAATAAAAACGGAATAAGCGATGGAATAAAAGCTGCTAAAATCCAATGTACGGAAGAACCAAATGCTTGTCCGGCTGCCCGCAATTTGTTAGGAAATATTTCTGAAATGAAAACCCAAATAACTGCGCCTTGACCAACAGCGTGAGCGGCAATAAATAAAAAGAAGAAAATCGGAACAAGTATTCCTTGCCATTTTAGTAAAAATGCTAAAGCAACCAAACTTAGAGAAATTATATATCCGAAAGAACAAATATACATAAGTGTTTTTCTTCCGAATTTATCAATCATAGAAATTCCAATTAATGTAAAAATTAAATTTATTGCGCCAATCCCAATACTGCTAAGGAACGAAGCCGATTTTTCCAATCCGGCTAATTCAAAAATTCTTGGTGCATAGTATAGAAAGGCATTTATGCCTGAAGTTTGATTGAAGAACGCAATAAAGAAAGCCAGCATTAACGGAATTCTATATTTCTGCATAAAAATATTTTCGTGAGTTGTCTCTTCGCTTTTTTCTTTTTCGATTGCTAAAATTTCTTCATCTAAATTTGAAGTAGGATTAATTCCTTTCAGAATTTCAATCGCTTTATTTTTATCATTTTTGTATTCAAGTAACCAGCGTGGACTTTCCGGAACTCCCAAAACTAATGCCGTGTAAATGAATGCCGGGATTGCCTCCATACCAAGCATCCATCTCCAAGCGGTTTCACCAATATCTTGCAAAAAATAATTTGAAACGAAAGCCATTAAAATTCCAAATACAATATTAAATTGATAAAGCGCAACAAGGCTTCCGCGTTTTTTTGCCGGAGAAATTTCTGCAATATAAGATGGCGATACTATTGTTGAAATTCCAATTCCAATACCTCCAATAAATCTAAAAATTGCAAATAGATAAGGATCAGAAACCAACGCAGAACCAATTGCGGAAATGAAAAATAAAATTCCTATAAATATTAGAGTTTTTTTTCTTCCTAATTTATTTGTAGGAATTGAACCTGTAAATGCTCCAAGTACAGTTCCCCAAAGTGCAGTTGACATTACAACCAAGCCGTGAAATAAATCTGAACTTTGCCACAATGTTTGCAATTGTTTATCTGCGCCGGAAATTACAACCGTATCAAACCCAAATAGAAAGCCGCCCAAAGCAACAACAATAGATGTAAAAAAAACTTTTGAACTTTTCATTTTCTGTCCGCTTTAATTCCAAACTCTATTGATTTTATTGATTCTAAAATTATTAATTTGTTCTGAATTTTCACTGTAAATTTTCAATTTCGAAAATTCTTCATTCGGAAAGAATAAATTTGTCATAGAATATTTTCCATTGTTCAATAAAATTTCAACAGAACTTTTATCTAAAATTATTTGGAACAAATTTATCTCATCATTCAATGGCATTGTTTGAATTTTATTTGCAAAGTTTTCATTGAAATCAATTTTGCCGGATTTGCTTCTATCAATTATTAATTGATTTTTGCTTAACTCTATTTTTACAAATTCATTTAAATTATTTGATAATTCAATCACTAAATTCTGTGAATTATTTTTAAATGAAATTTCAATTTGTGAAAGATCAATATTTTCTTGAATGAAAGGGAGTTTAATATTTTCCTCAAACGAAATATTATTTGTGATTGATGAAAATTGTTCAACAATTTTTTGTGAAAGATAATATAAATTATTTTGTCTATTCAATTTCAATTCACGCGGAAGCGTCATTGCACTTCGCCATACTTCTGTTGGAGTTTTAGTTGCATATTGCCAATTGCTCATCCACGCAATTAAAATATTTTTATTCTCGGGAACATTTGAAAATGTTACACCAGCGTAAAAATCTGTTCCATAATCCAACCAAATTGATTTTTGTGAATTCTGAAAAGTTTTTCCATCAAAATTTCCAACAAAATATCTTGTGCCGGAACCACCGTTTGGCGCACCATTTCCATGATTCACAATCAAAATCCATTTTTCTTCGTCATCAACTTTCATTTTAAACAAATCGGGACATTCCCAAACACCTAAATTTTGTTCATCATTTCCCGGTATAAAATCACTTTCAAATTTCCAGTTAATTAAATTTGCCGAAGAAAATATTTTTATTCTATCACCAACTGCTAAAACCATATTCCACATATTTATTTCATCATTCCAAAATACTTTTGGATCACGAAAATCTTGTTCACCGGAATTATTCAAAACCGGATTACCAGTATATTTTTCCCAAGTATTTCCTTCATCTAAACTATATGCAATTCCTTGACTTTCTGTATTCTTAAATCCTTTTACCCAAAGCGAATCATTGTGATAAGTGAAAATTGCAATCATTGCATTTTTACCAAATCCGGCAGAATTATTTTTATCAATTATAGCACTTCCGGAAAAAATATTTCCTAAGCTATCTGGATAAAGCGCAATTGGTAAATGTTTCCAATGAAGTAAATCTTTACTTTCTGCATGACCCCAATGCATTGGTCCCCAAACAATATCATAAGGATAATATTGATAAAACAAATGATATTTTCCGTTGAAGTAAACTAAACCATTTGGGTCATTCATCCATTTAGATTCGGGTGTGAAATGAAATTGCGGTCGATATTTTTCTTTATAGTAATTTTCTAATTTTTCTGTTTGTGCAAATAGAATAGTTATCTGAAAAAACAAAACTAGAATAATTTTAATTTTCATTTAAATAACCCAAAATAATTTGAGAATTATAGTTTAATAAATTCAACTCTTCGATTTTTAGCTTTGTTAATGTTTGTATCATTTTGTGCAATCGGCAAACTCTCACCTTTGCCTTCAGTTTCAATTCTCGGTGCATCAATACCAAATAAATTAACCAATTCATTTTTTACCGATTCGCTTCTGCGTTTTGACAATTCCAAATTTGAATTCTCGTCGCCATCAGAATCAGTATGTCCAACAATTTTTACTTTTATTGTTGAATTATCTTTAAGAATATTTGCTATTTCTTTTATTGTTGGGATTGATTCTGACTTAATTTTATCCGAATTAACATCAAATAAAATTCCATAAGTTATAAGTTTTCCTTCAGTAATTAATTTACTTCGCATATCCGGCAAACCAGCGGCAATTCTAAAGTTGGAAATTATTGGAGTAGTTTCATCAGAATAAGTTTCAATTCTAAAAATATTATAAATATATTTATCTTGTAAGCCGAGGGGAAGATCTAAAACTTTTTGTTCATTAACATACATTCTAACTCTTTGTTTTTGAACCCAAAATGAAATATGATATTTTTCTGAAGAATTAAACAAAAAAGACACTGAGCCATTATCGCCTTGCCATTCACGGGCTTCAGACCAATTATTCCAATTGATTAAATCATAATCCGGACCAATTCTTAAACCAGCATTTCCCGGTTGAGAACCATATCCGGGATTACTTAAATCACCGGAAAGAAAAAAGAAATGAATTCCCGTAGCAGTTTCTTGAACAGAATTTAACGGAACAATATCGAACTCGATTGTAAAATTATCTGTAAAAGCTTCTTTGGCTTCTGGAACATAATAACCGGTTTTCGTAATTTCAAACCATTTTCCTTCAAATTTTTCGGAAGTTACAATTTCACCACTTCCGTTTGTATTCCATTGAAGTGGAAAATCACCAATATTTTCCGAAGTGAAATCATCGTAAAAAATAATTTTTTCTCCGGGTATAAAATCAAATTTACTTGTTAATTTGTTCTGATCTTGAGCGAATAAATTATTTAAATAAATCATAAAGTTTAATAGAATTAATGATGCGAAGAATTTTGTTTTCATTTTAATTTCAATTTTATTTATAAAATAGTGGATTTGAATTTGTCTATTCAAGTATAACTTTACCAAATTCACTTCAGATACACGACGGCAAATTTTGCCAACGGCGCCATTCGTGCTTTGTTTAATGAAAGAGTATCATTTGCGATTGTGTAATTATCAACTTTGTCTAATACTTGTAAAAATAGTGTTTCGGTTTTAAGATTTTCACATGCCATCATTGTAGAAATTACTTTCGAAACTTTAATTCTGTTACCTTCTAACAGTTCATAACTTCCCGAAATTGAATTGCAGCCGCTATTACCAATTACACGATTATCATCATTTTTTAAAATTATGTGGGCTTCTCTTTTTTGATTTTCTCCAAAGGAAATTTTCTTTCCATAGAGTTCAATAAGTTTCCAATATTTTTCGGTTATGCTTTCATCAACTTTGTGAAGAATATAATTATTTTCCAAATCACCTTTAATTATATTTCCCCCAATATCCAACTTTACAATTTTATTTTCTCCTACTAAAAATTTATTGCTTTCCAAATTCGGATCTTGATTTTCAAGAATAATTATACTGCCGCCATCACTCCAATTAAATGAACCTTTGCTGGTAAATACTTTTTCATCTTTACTCAAATAAACTTGATTCATTTCGTAAGTTAAATTTTCTGATAAAATAATTTCCGTTTTAATTCCTTCGCAATCTGCACAAGGAAGCACTCCGACATATTTACCAATCAAATCAATAGAAGTTTTGCTGTTATCTGATTGAGAAAGTATTTTATTAAAATTATTTGAAACATTTTTATTACAACATGAACATCCATAAGCAAAAACAGCAATTAAAATTATAATTAATGTTTTCATTTTATCCTCATTTTAATAAAAGAAAAAAAATTATTCAGCTAACTTTTTAATGTATTCTGGAGACTGTGGATCATCTTGGAGAAAATCACCTTTTTTGTTTTGTGATAAAGCCCAAATATCCAACCAAGAAATTCCCCAATTCCCAAATTTTGTGATTGGAGTTTTGTATAAATCATCTTTCAAAGTTTCATCTAAACTAATAAAGTTGTAATTATTTTTTTTAAACATAATTGCGAGAGAGTCAATAAAATCCGAGTTAAGCCAACTTGCGTGCATAAGTAAAATATGATTTATATTTTTCCCAAATAATTTTTGCGATTGGTTTTCAAAATAATGAAGTTTTCTTTCCATATAATCTATATAATCTTTCCCGATTTGTTTTGCGAGAATTGTATCATTTTTAACCTTTGCTCTTTTGTAAGCAAGAGCAAATAAATAATCTTCGTTATCAATTGTAACGGGAGCGGTTATATAATTTTTACTTTCTAAAAAATTGTTTAGTGAATCAAACTTTTCTTTTGTGTTGCCAATATGAAGAAAAGGATGTCGAAAATACTTTATTGATTTATTTCTTTTACCAAGAATTTGTTTTGTTAGAATTTCACCTTTTATAATATTCTCTGAAAATTCTTTAAGATTAGTTTTGTTGTAATCTGGATGAGAAAAAGTATGATTGCCAAGTTCTAAATTATTATCAATCCAATTTTCCAAAAGTGAAATTTGAAATTTATAAAGAGAATCATTTCTATATAATTTCATTTCGTTAACAAAACCAATTGCCGGAATATTATGCTTCTTTAAAGATTGAATAATTCCATTCATTAAATTTTGTTGAAATGTTGTATCATTAATTCCGTAAGATACAACGGGCAAATCATCGATTGTGAAACAAATATTCTTGGATTGAGCAGTTAAAATTTGTGTTACAATAAAAAAGAACAAATTTATAATAAGAGTTTTCATTTGATCAAAAACTAAATCGAAAGTAATTATTTAACAATTTCACACTTTTTAAAATCAAGTATAGAATTTATATCAAGTTTTACAAAAACATTTTCTGTATAATCATCTTTTTCAAAAAATAATCCAACATTACCATTTTCTAAAATTGTCATAGAAGAATAAGCCGAACTTCCGGAATAAATTAATTTTTCTAAAGTCCAAGTTTTTCCTTCATCATAACTTATTGAAATTGACATATTATTTCTTTCATTTTTGGATTTGGCATTTGAGAATAACAAAATATTATTTTCACCAAATTTATAATTTATCAAACTTGCATTACATCCGGGATCGATTAAAGTACTATCAATATTGGACTTCCAAGTTTTGCCTTCATCATTTGAAACGTGAATATATCTATAACCCAATTTATTAACACGACTGTTAACCACCCAACTTTTGTCATCCAATTCAATAATTTTTGATTCATCTGCTGGATTAATTGGATTATCAATAAAGTACCAATTTTTTCCATGATCATTACTTCCGAAAATAAAAAGTCCTTTATTTAGATTAACCAAAGTGTGAAGAATTTTTCCAGCCGAAGTTTGAATTCCATTACCCGAAGTAATAAATTGAAAATCTTTCCTATTTTCCGGTTTAATAATTAGTTGAGAAATATCAATGGGTGAACTCCAAGTTTTCCCGTTATCAATACTTGAAATATATTTCAAATAATAAATATCTCTCTCCCTTTTTAAGTTCATATAATTGAAAAATAAAAATATTTCGCCGGTAATTTTATCAACAATAAATGATGGATCCGATGCAGATTGTCCGAAAGGATAATCTACAATTCTTTCAATATCCGTCCAAGTTGTTCCGTTATCTTCACTTTTTCTAATAACAATATTTATATCGTTGTTAGATTTTAAATCATCACAAGATTCAACACGTTCATCAATAGCTACAATTAAATCTCCGTTTATTGCAGTTGTAATGGCGGGAATTCTGTAACAAGAAATATTTTGATTCTCTTTGCTGCTGAATAAAGAAATAAATTCACTATTTTCTAAATTGTTATCAGTCAATTGGGAATAAATTGAAATTTTGTTTATGATAAAAAACACAGTTATGAAACAAAAAATTAGTTTCATTTTATTTATCACCTTGAATATATGCCGATAGCGGAAAGTTTCCTTGTGCATCAACAAATTTTGCCTCCGGCACTTCAATTTTAAAAGTATGGATTCCAGCTTCCAACGAACCCAATTCAAAGGTTCTAATTGGAATTACATCACCTGGGCACCAATTATTCCATGAAGTCCACTCCGTTTCTGTTCTTGTCTTGGAACCGTAAATTCCGTTCCCTTGTGTATTATATTGTCTAAAAGGTTCACAAGATTTTCCACCCGGTTTATATGTTGCAATTAAATTTTCATCAAAATAAACATAATGGTTTCTTCTAATATACTCTTCTCCACCAGCATTGGAACCATGATTTGAAGTAATTAAATAAATTGCAGCATTTGTTAATTTTGAAAGAACATCAATATTAAAAGTACGAATTGTTTTTCCAATTACATCAGTGTTTTTGAAATTATTAAGACTATCAAAACATGTAACAGATTCTAAAAATTGCAAACTGTTTTCTTTTTGATCCGAAGTGTTTAATTTTAATGTTCCATAGAATGTATAATTTTTTCCAGCGCAACCGGCAATCTGTGTATTTGCAGCATATGGAACTCCGAAAATATCGAACTCCATCCAGAAATCATATTTAGTTTTTAGTTCAGAATCGGTTAAAATTTTAGCAACATTATTTATTTCAAAACTATACGGAACTTCATTTGGAGTTTTATTTTTATCCATAAACGGAGTTATAAATCTTGCAACTTCAATTTTCTTAACAACATTTTCTTCATTATAAATAGTACCTTTATTTATAAAGCTTAGAAAAACATTTCCAATTCTATCATAATTATCACAAGCGGCTTTTATTATAATTTCCAAATTTAATTTATTACCGATTTTTTGAAGGTCACTTTCAGAAAATTTTGTTGCATATTTTGAATTGGAAATTCTTAAAATCCCATCCGGAACGGGTTCATTTACGGTAGCTGCATAACCATCATAATATAGAACTTCATTAAAAATTGTTAAAGTAAACGGACCATTATCAACATCATTTTTATTTTCGGTTGAATTATCTTTGCTGCAATTGATTAAAATAAATAAAAGTACAAAAATTGCAAGTGTTTTACTTTTCATAGAATTTAAGCTCAATGTAAATGGTAGAATAATTAATTATTTAAATGTTATGACTAAAATACAACTTTTAATAAAATTAATTTCAGTGAAAGTTATTATGTGAAGGAAAGAAAATCGGAAAAAATCAATAATTAAAAAGTATGTTTGTTATACTTTTAGAAACTTCTGAAATATCACAATTCTAATTTTTCAGAAGTTTCTTTTACTAAGCAAAAATCGTTAATTATTTATTTGTAAACTATCGAAAGGAATATCAGGCTGTGTATCCCAAAATGCCGAAATATTTACAATCTTCCATCCGGAATTTTCCTTTTCCATAATTCTTGTTTCAAAACTTGTTCTAAAATATTTATTTTCTTTATCGGAATTGTATTGTTTCCAAGTAAGATAGGCTGTTGAATCGCTGTAAAACTTTATCATTGGCTTTTCTCTTTTCACAATGGGATGAATAATATTCTCACCATTCTTATAATATTTTTCAATCCATTCTTTTCCTCTTGAATTTATTTTATCCCAGCCAACGGCAATATCTGAAGTTCCATCGCTATTATTCCAAGCTTGAACAACATAATTTTTATGACCCCAGTAACTTTTCCAACATTCGTAATTTCCTTCAAAAAAACATTTTGTCTCACCTTCAATAACTTTCATTATTGAATCTGTTTCTGCTTTTTCATCGAATGATGATACTAAACTGTTTGAGATATTTTTATCGGAAGTTTGTTGACATCCAGAAGTTATTATTAGAAAACTTACAAAAAGTATAAATGATTTTAGTTTCTTCATTTTAAAATTCCTTTATTGTTAATATAAAATAATACATTCAATCTTATTTTAATAGAAAATATTTGAAATTTTTGAAAAATATCTTTCAAATGAATAAAACCATTTTGGATTGAAAAAAGGCTTTCCTATTTCGGTTAAAGTAAAGGAGCCCGTAAAATTTTTTCCATTTTTTTACCTTTTGCTAATTCATCCACAAGTTTATCTAAATATCTTACTTTTTGAGTCAAAGGATTTTCAATTTCCTCCAAGCGATATCCGCAAATTACTCCGGTTATAAGATTAGCGTTTGGATTTAATTTTGCATTTTGAAAAAATTTTTCGAAAGTAACTTTTTCTTTTATAATAGATTGTAGTTTCTTTTCATCATAACCGGTAAGCCATTCAATTACTTTGTGAAGTTCGGCTTTAGTTCTTCCTTTTTTTTCTATTTTTGTTACATAATGCGGATAAACCGAAGCGAATGACATTTTTGCAATTCGCTCATTATGATTATTTAATTTATTCATTTTTGTAATCAATCTGTTTTGTTAGGAAAAATTGTTTTAAATGATTGTAATTATTTGTTGTCAACAATTTATTTTCCACAATAATATAAAATATAAACTATTTTTTGTTTGTATATTTTTAACTTATACTGAAATATGAAACTTGGTCTTGTTCGTCACTTCAAAGTAATAACAAATGAGAAAACATTTCTTACTTCTCAAGAATTTGCAGAAGCTATGAGAAAATATGATTTGGCTCCGGTTAATAAAAATGGACTGAAAATAAATTCTGATGATTGGCAAATTTGTTATTGTAGTACTTTGCCAAGAGCAATTACAACAGCCGAGGAAATTTTTTCCGGAAAAATAGTAAAAACTGATTTAATAAAAGAAGTTCCAATTACTCCATTTACAAAAATGAATACTAAATTACCAAGTTTTATTTGGCATATTGGAGCAAGAATTTCTTGGTATAAATCGCACAAATCTCAAATTGAAGATATAAATCAAACAAAAAAAAGAATTAACGAATTTTATAATTTGATAAAAAAATCCGGTTACGAAAATATTTTAATAGTTTCACATGGATATTTTCTTCATATGTTTGCACAAGAAATGATGAAAAATGGATTTAAAGGAAATGTAGATTTGAATATCAAAAATGCTCATCTTTATTTGTTGGAAGATTAGTTTTTAATTCGTGAATAGGTAATAAAATTGTTAAACCAAATATTTATTCATCAAAATTATTTTTCAAATATTGATATTTTTTTTGTCGGCTTTTCCATCTTTCCATTGCAAATTTCTGCATATCTTCAACTTTATCTTTTTCATCAACAATTTCAAAACCCAGAAGAGTTTCGATAATATCTTCTAATGATACTACTCCATTCATTCCGCCATATTCATCAATAACAAGCGAAATGTGTTCTTTATTTTCAAGTAATTTTTCCCAAGCCTCAAATAATGATGTAAATGAGGTAAAAGTAAGAATTTCACGTTTTATATCTTTTAATTTTAAATCAAATTGATCTTCAGCTAATTTTTCAAAAACAGTTTCTCTAAAAACATAACCTGAAATATTATCATGAGTTTTTGAATAAATAGGAATTCTCGAAAAGTGAAGAAAATCCTTATCCTTAAGAAATTCTTGTAAAGTCATTTCTTCGTTTGCAACTACAACTACAATACGAGGCGTCATAATTTCAGAAATTCTTATATGTTTTAATTTTATAAGATTTTGCAAAATAATATTTTCTTTTTCAACAAAAATTCCTTCTTTTGTACCAATTTTTGCTAATGCAGAAATTTCCTCTCTGCTTATTGTTAATTCATTCTTATTACGCGAAAGCAATTTTGTTAAAGTTGAAGAAATTACAACAAGTGGATATGTAATAAAAATCATTATGGATATAATAATTGGGGTAATATTGAGAAGCTGCTTATTGTAATTAGCTCCAAGTGTTTTGGGAATTATCTCGGTAATGACTAAAATAAGAATAGTCAAGATTGCAGAAACAATTCCGAAATACTCGTTGCCAAAAACAATTGTTGCTTGTGCACCAACACCTGCAGCGCCAACAGTATGTGCAGCAGTGTTTAATGAAAGAATTGCAGAAAGAGGTTTATCAATATCCTCTTTAAATTTTATCATTTTTTTTGAATTTACTTCATCATTATCAACTTTTGATCTTAAATATGATATTGGTGTAGAAAGTAAAACTGCTTCCATAATCGAACACAAAAATGATGTAAAAAGTGCAATAAATAGATATATTAAAAGTAATGTCATTATTGTTTATAGTTTGTGAAGGAAGTTTCTTAAATTTTTTTTAAGTAATTAGAATATTCAAAATTATTTTTGAACTTTCAATTAAATTCGAAGAGAAATATTTTATTATTCGTGAATTTGAGGCTAAAAGATTTGCCGCTAATGCACTAATAAAAGTAAATTCTAGTCACTTATTTTAATATTGAATTAGAAAATTTTAATTTAATATTTTTACCACTAAACAAACTTTTATTGAGCAAATTTGATTTCTAAATCAAAAATATTTTTGGCAATTATATTTATACTAAATTCCTTTGCATTTGCTCAAAGCATTACAATTAGTGGATTTATTGAAGATTCAAAATCCGGCGAAAGATTAATTGGCGCAAATGTTTATGAGAAAAATCTACAAATTGGAGCCGCAACAAATAATTACGGATTCTTCAGTTTGGTTCTACCGCAAAATCAAAACTATAATATTATCATTTCATACATTGGTTATGAAAATTCTCAGCTAAATTTATCAACCAAAAAAGACACACTTTTACAAATTGTGCTTTCACCAAAATCTATTGAAACAGAAGAAATATTGGTTGAATCTGAAGCGATTGATGAAATTACAAAAAATACTCAAATGAGTAATTTTAATATTCCAATAAAACAAATAACTTCAATTCCCGCTTTACTTGGGGAAACAGATGTTTTAAAGGCATTACAATTATTACCCGGCGTACAATCCGGTAACGAAGGAAGCAGCGGTTTGTATGTGAGAGGCGGAAGTCCAGAACAAAATTTAATTTTGCTAGACGGAACGACAGTTTACAACGCAAGTCATTTATTCGGATTTTTTTCTGTATTTAATTCCGATGCGGTAAAAAATGTAAATTTATTAAAAGGAGGATTTCCGGCAAGATTTGGCGGGCGACTTTCATCAATTTTAGAAATTAATATGAAAGAAGGTAACAATAAAGAATTTGAAGGAAGCGCTACAGTCGGATTGATTTCATCAAAAGTAACTTACGAAGGACCGATTTACAAAGATAAAACTTCTTTTATTTTTTCTGCACGCAGAACTTATATAGACGTTTTAGCCCAGCCGTTTATGGATGATAACGAATACGGCGGATATTATTTTTATGATTTGAATGCAAAATTAAATCATATTTTTTCTTTGAACGATAGACTCTTTTTTAGTCTCTATTTAGGCGATGATGAATTTTATGCAGTTTCTAAAAGTGATTTTGATTACTCAAATTCTTCAAACGATTTTAGTTTGGGTTGGGGAAATATTACATCCGTAATTAGGTGGAATCATATTTTCTCAAATAATTTATTCAGCAATGTTACGGCAAATTTCAGCAGATTTAGATTTTACACGGATGTTGAAAGTTCTTCAGAATATAATAATGAAAAAGAAATTTATCGTGCGGAATATTTATCGGGAATTACAGATTTTGGTTTTGCAATTGATTTTGATTGGGTTCCCAACCAAAACAACAATATAAAATTTGGTGCAAATTTATTTCATCATAAATTTAATCCGGGAGTTTTTCAATACAGTATTTCGCAAAATATTGATACTTCAATTTCCGCCTCATTGCTTCATAATGCAATAGAATTAAGAGGATATTTTGAAGATGATTTGGAAATTAATTCTAATCTAAAAATTAATGCGGGAATTCACACTTCATTATTTGCAGTAAATAATAAAAATTATTTTTCTTTCGAGTCGCGAATTTCACTAAGATATTTAATTAAAGATTGGTCGGTTAAATCTTCCTACACATTTATGAATCAGTATGTTCATCTTCTAACAAATAGCGGAATTGGTTTGCCGACTGATTTGTGGGTTCCGACAACTGATATTGTTAAACCGGAAAAAGCACATCAAGCAGCATTGGGAATTTCCAGAAATATTATTGATAATGAATTTGAATTTACCGTTGAAACATATTATAAGAAAATGAACAATTTGCTTGAGTACAAAGAAGGCGCAGAATTTTTTGGACTAAATTCAGATTGGCAAAGCAAAATTACTTTTGGTGAAGGTACAACTTACGGCATTGAATTATTTCTTCAAAAGAAAAAGGGAAATACAACCGGCTGGATTGGTTACACGATGGCTTGGTCAAAAAGAGAATTTGATGAATTAAATAACGGAAAAGAGTTTCCTTATAAATACGATAGGCGACATGATATTTCTTTGGTTCTTAATCATAAAATATCCGAAAGTTTTGATGCATCTTTAACTTGGGTTTACGGAACGGGCAATGCAATTTCTCTTCCGCTTGTTCAATATTATGGCAACTCAAGTTTGTTTGATCAATATTACAATTATAATTATCAGCAATTGGAATATTTTGGAGAAAAAAATAGTTTCAGAATGCCAGCTTATCATCGTTTGGATTTAGCTTGCAGATTTATGTGGGGTGAAGAAAACAGCAGCGTGCTTACAGTTGCAGTCTACAATGCTTACTCGCAAAAAAATCCTTTCTTCTACTATTTTGAAAATGATTACATGAATAATAAAAATATTCTAAAACAAGTTACTTTGTTTCCAATTATTCCTTCAATCAGTTATAGTTTTAAATTTTAAGACAATATAAAATGAAAAATTTTCTAAAAATATTTTCCATAATTTTTATATCAATCAGTTGCGAATCTGTTGTGGATGTTGAATTACCAAAACAAAATCCATTAATTGTTGTAAATAGCTTTTTTACTCCAGATAGTGTTTTTAAAGTTCACGTTTCAAAAAGTTTGGGAATTTTAGAAAGTTTTTCTGTGCTAAATGAATATGGATATAATGAAGATAAAATTCCAATTTTAGAAAATGCTAAAGTTGAAATTTGGAACGGAGATAATATTGTTACAAATCTAAATTACTCCGGGAACGGCTTCTACATTGCTCAAAACACATTTCCTCAAATAAATAATAATTATAAAATTGTTGTAAGTGCTGATGGATTTAAATCAGTTTTTGCAGAAGATAAAATCCCAAATAGTATTTTAATAAAAAATGTTTTATTGGAATCAAATCCTTTGGATGAATATCTTTCTCAGAATGAAATTACAATTATTTTTGAAGATGATGGAAATACAAAAAATTATTATCAATTATCATTATTCGCAATTGAAAATTTTTCCGGAGAAATTTATAGAACAAATTTATTCTTTGAAAGCAACGATATTCTAATTGGTGAAAGTGATATTTTTGATGAAAACGAAAAAACATTTTATGGTTACGCAGCATATTTTGATGATGCAATAATTTCCGGGAAAGAATATAAATTAAAAATATCAACTTACGAAATTAGTTATTACTCAGAAGTTTATGTTATACTTTCGTCACTAAGTGAAAATTTATATAAATATATTATTTCGGTAAAAGAACAAGATGAAGCGGATGATAATCCTTTTGCAGAACCGGTTTCAATTCATAATAATGTTCAAAATGGATTAGGAATTTTTGGCGGTTATAGTTCTTCGGTTTATCGAATAAAATAAAATACTTAAACCACAACAAAACAACTCACAACTTTTTAAATTTATTTGTGTCTAAAATTTTTATTCACAAGATATTGCTAAACTCTTTTCTGATACTCCATTTTCGTTAAATGCTTCTATTGCAAAAAAGTAATCAACACCTTTATTCAAAGCACGCAATTCTAATTTTGGTCCTTGATCATGAAAAATTTGGTAAGTCTGATAAAGTTTATCTTTTGCAATTCCCCATAAAATATTGTAACCAACAATTCCATCAACCTTATCCCAAGTAATAAAAGCATTTCGTTCATCTTTACCGCGAATAACTTTTAAACTATTTGGAGTTTTCGGTTTTGCATCATAACTGTTTCCAAAAACACGAATTGCATTTATTGCCAAATTTAGGGTTGGAACATAAATATTTTCAAATTTTATATAACGAGCGTCAATAGGATTTTCTAATTCGAAATATCCGTTTGGTCTATCTTGTTTTTCGTTCGATAAATCAACAACACATTCCCAAATAACATTATCTTTTGATGTATAAAATTTAAATTGCGTATAAACAATCGAATCGTTAAAGTAAATATTTGATTTATAATCAGTCAAATTTATTTGAATAGCTTTAACATTACTGATTTTTTGCAAATCAATAATTGCCCACTCTCCGGATTTATTTGTATTTGCAACCCAATAACTTCTCGGATTTTCATCCGTAATTTGGGTACAAGAAAAAGTATCACGAACAGACGAAGCGGTAACCGGTTTTTTATAACTCAACAACATCCATCCGGTAAAAAGTTCATCTTTATTTATGATTTTTTTAGTGGGTAAGTAATGTGGGAAATCTCCAAATCGTGTATTAGAAAAAAACTGATCATCTTTATCAAAAAATGCCGGAAACATTGCAATTCGCCTTTCAAAATTCCAATTTACTGCAATCCACGGAGTATCGGTATTCCAAAAATTTCCATTCAAATCTTGAAAAGTATTTCCATGACCAGCACCTTGCACATAACCGCCGGGTTTGTATGAAATTGGATTGTAAGGCGCATAAGTAAAAGGTCCAAGCGGATCGTTTCCTATATAAGTTCCATTTGCGTAAACATTATATTCCGTTCCGGGAGCAGCATATTGCAAATAATATTTGCCATTATATTTTGTCATCCAAGCGCCTTCAATAAAAGGATCGATTTCATCACTATGGTTTAATCCAAACCTTTCCCAGCCGTGTTCTTCGGGGTGAAGATAAATAAATTGATATGCAATTGTATCTTTGTAAGCTAATTGTCGGCTATAATCCAATTCGCAACCGTAAATTGGGTATATATTTGATGAACCCCAATACATAAAATATCTATTCAAATCTTCATCATAAAAAAGTGCCGGATCCCAAGAACCTATTTCTTTTCTTCGCCATGGCATATAACGATTATAAAATTTTAATTTTCCGGTTTCCGGTTGGGTTGTGTACAAAATTGGTCGTCTTTCAAAAGTCGATTGATAAATTAACATTGTGTCTTTTACAACAAGTACAGCCGGAGCGCAATTATCTTCCATGGGCCACATGCTTGGTGTAACAAATTCCCAAACGCTCATATCTTTAGATTTCCACCAGCCGTTAGAAATTGTTGCAAATAAATAATATGAATCTTTGAATGTAACAATTACTGGATCGGCAGCAGATCGATATGAAATTTTCTGATCAATTTGTTCAAAGTTGTAACGATAACCGATATCCATTGGGTTACAATAAGTTTTTTGAGATTTTTGTTGTCCAGAAATTATTGAGAAGAAAAGAAGAAAAACTATAAGAATTCTTTTTGTAGTTTTCATATAATTTTTTATTAGTGCATTCGTGGCTAAATAAATTGCCACTAATTCACGAATTGATAAATTGATTATTTAAATAAACTCTTCAACTTTACTCAATGCTTCATCAATTTTTGAAATATCTTTTCCACCGGCAGTTGCAAGATGTAGTCTTCCACCTCCTCCGCCTCCGACAATTTTTGCAATTTCTCCAACAATTTTTCCAGCGGATAATTTTTTTGTACTAATTAAATCATCCGTAACAACACAGACAATTCCAACCTTTCCTTCAATTTCGGAAATTAAAACTCCAACTCCATTTCTGATTTTTTCACGAAGTTCATCTCCCATGGATTTCAATTCATCCATATTGTTTACATCAACTTTTCCTTTAAAAATATTTATTCCATTTTTCTCAAATGGATTATTTACAATAGTATCAATGCCGCCAAGTTTTTCTTTAAGTTTAATTTCAGAAAGTTCTTTCTCAATTTTTTTCTTTTCTTCATTTAGTTGAGCAATTTTTTCATCAGCGTTTCTTAATTCTAAAATTTGATTATGAATATATTTTTCAACCCCCAAACCGGTTACGGCTTCTATTCTTCTTACTCCGCTTGCAATTGATGATTCGCTGATAATTTTAAACAATCCAATTTGCGAACTATTTTTTACATGAGTCCCGCCGCAGAATTCCAATGAAAAATCTCCAAACTGCACAACATTTACTTTATCTCCGTATTTATCACCGAAGAACATTAAAGCGCCCATTTTTTTAGCTTCATCAAACGTAATATTTCTGTGATGCTGAAGTTCAATATTTTCATGTAATTTAAAATTTACCAAAGATTCAATTTCTTGTAATTCTTGATGGGTAACTTTTTGAAAATGTGCAAAATCAAAACGTAATCTATCCGGACCAACATACGATCCAGCTTGCTTTACATGAGTCCCGAGAATTTGTCGAAGTGCAGCATGAAGAAAATGTGTCGCACTGTGATTTCGCATAATTTCCCATCTGCGTTTGATATTTACTTGAACAATAAATGGAGCAAAGATTGAAATAGGTAAATCAGTATAATCAGGATCGTTTGGAAAATCAACTTTATGTAAATAAGTATTATCAAACTTTTGAGTATCAACAATATTCAAAATTTGATCTCTGTAATAAATTGTACCAGTGTCACCAATTTGACCACCAGATTCAGCATAAAATGGTGTTTTATTAAAAATAAGCAAATCATCAATTCTATTTATTTCCGTAATTTCAATTCCTTCTTCAAAATTATCATATCCAACAAATTCAGTTAAAACTTTATGTTCATCTGGAATATAATCTTTATAAATAAATCTTGCACCATCAACTTTATTCGCTTTTCTTGCGCGGACTTTTTGTTCATTCATCAAAATATTAAATTTATCTTCATCAATTCGTAAACCTTTTTCTTGAGCCATAACATTGGTTAAATCAACAGGAAATCCGAAAGTATCATAAAGTTTAAAAACATCTTCGCCGGGTATTACTTTTGCATTTTTTAAAATTACATTTTGGGAAATTTCTTCGAACAAAGAAATTCCTCTATCTAAAGTTGCATTAAAACTTTCTTCTTCCGCTTTTATAATTTTTTCAATATTTGCTTGATTTGATTTTATTTCCGGGAAAACATCGCTCATTGTTTTTACCAAAACATCAACCAACTTATACATGAATGGTTCATTTAAATTTAATTTTCTTCCGTAACGAGCAGCTCTACGTAAAATTCTGCGTAGTACGTAACTTCTTCCATCATTACCGGGAACTGCGCCATCTCCAATTGCAAAAGTAAGTGTACGAATATGATCAGCAATTACACGCATTGGAATTTGATGTTCTTGAGTATCATAAGGAATTTTAGAAATTTTTGAAATTTCTTGAATTAACGGCTGAAAAACATCGGTATCATAATTTGAATTTTTACTTTGCAAAACTGCACAAACTCGCTCAAAGCCCATTCCGGTATCAACATGTTTTGCGGGAAGATCATGCAAGATTCCATTTTCATCACGATTATTTTGTATAAAAACTAAATTCCAAATCTCCAAACATTCCGGTACTCCGGTATTTACATATTTTGGGTTTTCATAATCATCTGTTAGATTTATATGAATTTCCGAACACGGACCGCACGGACCAGTTTCTCCCATTTCCCAAAAATTATCTTTTGCGCCAAACTTTAAAACATGATTTGGGTTAATATCAGTCTTGGTTTTCCACAAATTCAAAGCTTCATCATCAGTTTCAAAAACAGTTGCCCATAATCTCTCTTTCGGTAATTTCCAAACTTCGGTTAATAATTCCCAAGCCCAAGTAATTGCTTCTTCTTTATAATAATCGCCAAAACTCCAATTTCCCAACATTTCAAAAAATGTGTGATGATAAGTATCGTGTCCGACTTCTTCCAAATCATTATGCTTTCCGCTAACTCGAATACATTTTTGTGTATCGGCAGCGCGTTTATAATCGCGATTTCCTTTTCCCAAAAAAACATCTTTAAACTGATTCATTCCCGCGTTTGTAAAAAGTAAAGTTGGATCATCATAAGGAACAACCGGCGCACTTGGGACAATTGTATGTTGTTTGGATTTGAAAAATTCTAAAAATTGATTTCTAATTTGTTGCGATGTCATAAATTTTCTAATTATTGTTATAAATTGAGCGCTAAATATAATAAATAATGTTGAAACGTTGAGATGTGGAAACTAAAAACGTGAGTTGTAAAACGTAAAAAGTCAAAAGTGAAAGGTGAAAAGTCAATAAAAAAGAAAAATGTATCAAAACAAAATTTTGAGATTTAATTAAACTTTCGGAAACTTGTTTATTATTTTTTCATCATACAGACAGAAAATTTTAATTGGGAGAAAAAATGGCTCTACATAAAGCAGTGGTTAAACAATTACAAGGAATTACGTTAGTTGGAAAAACCGATTCAAATCATTGGATTACGATGGATGGACCGGAAAATTTTGGCGGAAGTAACGGAGCAATTAGACCAAAAGAACTTTTATTACTTGGTTTAGCCGGCTGTACCGCCTCTGATGTGATAACAATTTTGGAGAAAAAAAGAGTAAAATTAGATGATTTTGAAATTCAAATTTCTGCTGAATCTGCAGAAACACATCCAAAAGTTTTTACAAAAATTCACCTTGAATTTATATTAGTAGGAAAAAATATAAAAGAAGCTGATGTTGAGCGGGCAATAGAACTTTCTCAAAAAACTTATTGTAGTGTAACGGCAATGTTGGAAAAATCAGTTGAAATTACACACTCATTTACAATTAAAGAAGAAAAATAAATTTGATGAAATTCTCTTCTTAATTGAAGAGAGTTTTTTTAATCAAATTTTGGAATTAACTTTCTTCCTTTAAAACCTTCATTGATTCCGTGATAATAAATAATTTTTTCTTCGTCGCTTTTCCAGCATAAATATACTTCTTCGTTATTTATAACAGCCGGAAAATCAACC
Organism: Ignavibacteriota bacterium; assembly: GCA_016716225.1. Taxonomy (NCBI): domain Bacteria; kingdom Pseudomonadati; phylum Ignavibacteriota; species Ignavibacteriota bacterium. The sequence goes on from JADJWT010000001.1 coordinate 1,415,402, forward strand.
AATCCCACATTGAAATTCCAATCTTTATAAAAGCATCCAATTTCTTCTAACTCATTCATAAATCCATGAATTTCTATAATTAAATTTTGTGCTTCCGTATTATTTCCAATTTCTCCGTCAACAGAATCAGAAATAGTTTTAAGTTCAAAACTATAATCCAAAATATCTTTAACAATTTTTTTTACAAGTGGTAAAGTTTTATTTGCTTCTTCAGGTGTAAAATATTTTACTTCTTGATCAAACATAGCTTCATTTATTTTTACAAAAAATAATTATAATTCTTTAACATTAGCAAGGTAATAAAATTAAGAGGAAAATGGTATTTTTGTAACAATATAAAATTTTAAATGAGGATGTAATGCAGAAATTTTTGTTGATTGTATTGTTAATAATATTTGCTATTTCTTGTTCCGAAGATAAAAAACAAAAATTTTCCTTTTCACCGGAATCACCCAAAATTGGCGAAGAAATTGAAATTCAATTTATACCCGAGCAAGATAGTTTTAAAAATGTTACAGAAATTAATATGATTGTTTATTCTTTTGGGGATGATTTATTAAACACAAGTAAAATTCCGATGGAAAAAAATGGTGAAGTATGGAATGGAAAATTTAGATCGGAAAATGAAACTTATGGATTGGTTTTAAAATTTATCAGCGGTGAAAATACTGATGATAATAATCAACTTGGATTTGTAATTCCACTTTTCGATGACGACGAAAACGAACTTGCGGGATATAAAGCCGGATTAGGAAATTTTTATATTAGATGGTCGGCTACAATTGGACTTAAAAGAGATGTAGAACTTGCAAACAAATTATTTAAAGAAGATTTTGTAAAACATCCTAAAATTAAAAATCAATTTCTTAATAGTTACGTAATTTCATTTCCCAAGAATAGAGTTGATAGCGCAACAACTGCAGAAATCGAAATTTTAGAAGAGAAAAATGATTTCACTCAAAAAGAATTTGAATTTTTAGCTAATGCAACAAGAAATATTGGTGATCATGTAAAATCAATAAAATATGTTGAATTGATTGAAAATAAATTTCCACGATCAAATTTAATTAAATCAAGATTTTTGGGCAGATTTAGAAACATGCTAACTGTTGAAAAAAAGTTAGAAGTTTTTAATGAATATATAAAACTGGATAAAGAAAGCGAAGTTTCAGCATACATGCTTTCAAGCATAATTAATCAGCAAGTAAAAGAAAATGATTTTAAATCGGCTGAAAAATTGTTGAATGAATATTTGTATTTGGCAAATTCAAATTTGTATAATGGAATTGCTTGGCGAATATTTGAAATAAAAAAAAATCTACCAAGTGCAATGCAGTATTGTGAAAAAGGAATTGAAATTGCTAGAAATGAAGTTAAAAATCCAACCGGAATTAAACCGGTTTATATTGACTCTGAAAAATGGAAAAACTCTAAGAAAATTGCGCTTGGCTTAATTCTCGATACGTATGGAAATATTCAAAACGAATTAGGTAAAACCGAAGCTGCATTAAGATCATTTGAAGAAGCTACAACATTAACAAACGGCGATTATCCCGAAATGAATGAAAGTTATATCACATTACTTTTCAAATTAAAGCAGTATGAAAAAGCGAAAAGTAAATCGGAAGAATTTATTTCAAAAGGAAAAGCAACAGATAAAATAAATGAAATTTTGAGCGAAGCATTTATAAAATTAGGCGCGAATAAAAATCTTTAGATGAATATCTAAATAAAATGGATGAAAATTCTTACAAGAAAATGGTAGAAAAAATTTTAAAAGATATTCTTAAATAAAACAGCACCAAATTTTACATTAATTTGAAAACGAGAAAAATGTAAAATTTTTATTCGCAAATTCTTGGGAAAGAGTTGAAGATAAATTGAAAAATGCAAAGAATTTATGCAAAAAATAAATATCCATTTCACGTTTTGCTTAATGACCAAAATGAAGTAATTGAAAGTTATGGAGTTGAAGGAATTCCAACAAAATTTATTATTGATAAAAATGGAAACGTTAAATTGAAAAGTGTTGGATTGGAAGGAACTGAAAAGAAATTTTAACAGAACTTGATCAAATAATAAAGATGATTGAATAATTTTTACGATAACAATATCCTTTATCATCGTAATTTATTAATTTACAAATAGAAAATAATTTTTTCGGAGATTTGAAAATATGGCAGTAATTAAACCTTTTAAAGCATTTCGTCCGGCAGAAAATCTTGCACATCTTGTTGCCAGTGTTCCTTATGATGTTGTAAACAGAGAAGAATCTGCAAATCTAGCTGCCGGAAACTCATATAATTTTTTACGTGTTACACGATCAGAAATTGAACTTCCGGAAAATACAAATCCTTACGATAAATCTGTCTATGATAAAGCGAGAGAAAATTTCCAAAAATTTATAAATGAAAAAACACTAATTCAAGATGAAGAAGAAAGATTTTATATTTATGATTTAACAATGGGCGAGCAAAAACAAGTTGGAATTGCCGCAACTTTTTCTGTTAATGATTATGAAAATGATATTATTAAGAAACATGAAAAAACCAGAAAAGTGAAAGAAGATGATAGAACAAATCATATAATAACAACAGAAGCACAAACAGGTGCAGTTTTTTTAACATACAAAGGAATTGATAAAGTAAATCAAATTGTTGAAAAAACAATGAAAGAAATTACACCGACGTATAATTTTACTTCGAACGATGGAATAATTCATAAAATTTGGATTTTACCAAAAGAATATAATTCAACAATAATTAATGAAATTGCAAAAACGAAATATTTATATATTGCCGATGGACATCACAGAGCCGCAAGCGCAGCAAGGGCAAGAACAGTTAAAAAGAATATTAATCCAAATCATAACGGAAAGGAAGAATATAATTTTTTTATGGCAGTATTATTTCCTGCAGAACAATTAAAAATTCTTCCTTACAACAGAGTTATTTTCGAATTGAAGGGAATGTCGGAAAATCAATTTATTGAAAAAATTAAAACTAATTTTTCTATCGAAAGTTCGGATTTAGCTGCACCCAAAAATGTAAAAAATATTTGTATGTATATTTCAAATAAATGGTATTTGTTAAAGCCAAATGATAATGTAAAAAAAGCTGAAAATGTTGGCGGAAATTTGGATGTAAGCATTTTAGAAAATTATTTACTTAAACCGATTTTGGGAATTGAAGATATTAGAACCGATACAACTATTGATTTTATTGGTGGAATTAGAGGTACTGCGGAATTAGAAAAATTAGTAAACAGCGGAAAAGCAAAAGCAGCATTTTCAATGTATCCGGTTTCAATTGAAGATTTGATAAATATTTCCGATGCCGGAGAGATTATGCCACCAAAATCAACTTGGTTTGAACCAAAGTTGAGAGATGGATTGGTTGTTCATACAATTTAAATAATCTTAATCATAATCTTACTCTTAATCTTCTTTTTAAAAAATAAGGGAAAAAGGATGAGTAAGATTAAGAATAAGATTAAGAAAAAAAGTTAAAGTAAGACAAATAAAATGAAAGAAAAGATTTACTATTTCGATCATGAAAAATTAATTGTTTATCAGAAATCTTTAGAATTTCTTAAGTGGTTAAATGTAGTTTTAACCAAAGTTGAGAAAAGATATTCAGTATATGAACAATTAGAAAGAGCTTCAACATCAATAATTTTGAATATTTCAGAAGGCAATGGTAAGTTTACAAGTAAAGATAGATGTAGATATTTTGATATTTCGCGCGGTTCGGCATTAGAATGTTCTGCTGGATTAGATATTTTAGTTACAAAAGATATTTTAACCTCTGAAGAAATTAAATTTGGAAAAGATTTACTGAAAGAAATTGTTTCAATGTTAATAGGATTAATTAAAAGTAATTCTACAAGAATTCACGAACCAGAAGTGGAATATAATTCTGATAGATAATCTTTTATTTCTTAATCCTAATCTTACTCTTGCTCTTAATCTTTTTTAAAAGAATTAAGAAAAAAGAATGAGTTAGATTAAGAAAGAAAAATTATTAAGACTGAGAGATTTACAATTCAAAAATTTAATAAGGAAAATTAAAATGAGTGAAAGAATTTATAACTTTAGTGCTGGACCAGCTATTTTACCGGAAGAAGTTTTAAAAGAAGCACAAGCAGATTTTTACAATTACAAAAATACTGGAATGTCTGTGATGGAAATGAGTCACCGTTCCAAAGCTTATGAAGCAATTATTAAAACTGCGGAAGCCGATTTAAGAAAACTATTAAACATTGGAGATAATTATGCGGTGTTATTTTTGCAAGGTGGAGCAACACTTCAGTTTTCAATGGTTCCGCAAAATTTAATGCCTCCGGCAAAAAAAGCTGATTACATTCTTACTGGAGCTTGGGCTAAAAAAGCCGCTAAAGAAGCTAAGCGTGAAGGTACAGTTAATATTGCCGCTTCAACTGAAACAGAAAATTTTATTAGAATTCCTAAACAAAATGAATTGAAATTATCTTCCGATGCATCTTATGTTCATTACACATCTAACAATACAATTTTCGGAACTCAATTTAAATATATTCCCGAAACTGGAAATATTCCCTTGGTTTGCGATACATCTTCGGATATGCTGCACAACTATTTTGATGTAAATAAATTTGGATTAATTTATGCCGGCGCTCAAAAAAATATGGGACCTTCCGGAGTTGTTCTTGTAATTATTAGAAAAGATTTGCTTGAAAGAAGCAGCGATAATTTGCACACTTATATGAATTATAAAATTCATGTTGAAAATGAATCAATGTATAATACTCCAGCTACATTTGGAGTTTATATTATGGGATTGGTTTTTAAGTGGTTACTTAATCTTGGCGGACTTGAAGTTATGTATAATATGAATTTAGAGAAAGCCAACATTCTTTATGATTATATGGATGAAAGTGATGGTTATTATAAAGGTACTGCAGTTAAAGAAGATAGATCTTTAATGAATGTTACATTTAGATTGCCAAGTGAAGAATTAGAGAAAAAAATTATTGCGGAAGCAACTGCAAAAGGTTTTTCCGGATTAAAAGGACATAGATCTGTTGGCGGATTAAGAGCATCAATTTATAATGCCTTTCCCAAAAAAGGTGTGGAAGAATTAGTTGAATTTATGAAGGATTTTAAAAAGAACAATTAAAATAATATGAAAAATTGTAAAAATATTTTTTCTATCATAATATTACTTAGCGTTTGGGCTTGTTCTAGCAAGCCCGAACCTAAACTTGAACTATTTAGTCCGGAAGCGTTTGCATTCGAAGTTGATAATTCTTGGGAAGTTAATGCTACAGTTAATGCAAAAGGATTCGCCCAAAATATTGAAGAAAATAAATCTAATATAAACCTATTTTATAAAGTTGATTTGGTTACGACGGAGAATGATACAATCAAATCAATTTTCGATAAAAATATTTTACTAAATGAAAAAAAAGAAATATCCGATTTACAATTAGAAGCACAAATTGAATTGGATTCAACATTCGCGGTTGGAAATTATAATTTGGTTTTTATTGTCAGCGATGAAATTTCCAAACAAACAAAAACAATAAATATTCCTTTTAATTTAGAAAAATAATTTTTCCAAAGAAAACCAATCTAAAATTACTGATGGTTTTCGTATTGATGTTGTACTTCTCAAAAATAAAATGGAGGTGCAAAATGTTATACGAAAAATTTATCAGACTCGTAGAAGATCATGCAGATTCGATAACCAAAGAATGGATTAAAGAAGTAAAATCAAATCCATCAACATTTGGTTATAGAAAAGTTGATAATGAAATTCTTAAAACAAGAATTCATAATGTTTACCGCAGACTAGGTGTATGGATTATGAATGCAGATCCAACTGATGCAAATACAGCAGAATTTTTTATTGATCTTGGTAGACAGAGAGCTGCAGAAAATCTAAAAAATAGTGAAGTAATATTTGCTTTAATTTTAGCTCGCGTTGTTTTGTGGCGTTATATATTAAATCATGGAATAATACATTCAAGTTTGGAACTTCATCAATGTTTAGGATTTTATCAGCAGTTAAATAATTTTTTTGATAAAGCTGCATATTATGTTGCTGTTGGATATGAAAGTCTGCATTCAGTAGAACAAGAGAAAATGAAACAAGAAAAATTTGTTGATAAAACCGTAAAAGGAATTACGAATTGGTTTATTAAAACAAAAGAAATTAAATAGAATTTATTTTAAGAAAGAGTTTTCATTATATTTTTACAACAAAATCGTATCTATAAAAAAGTTAAATGTAATGAAAATTTTAATTGCTCCGGATAAATTTAAAGACTCACTTACTTCTCAGCAAGTTTGCGATGGAATAGAAAATGGAATTAAAAATATTTCATCCAAAATAAAAATTGCTAAAATCCCTTTAGCTGATGGCGGCGAAGGTTCTCTAACAGTTTTAGAAAAAATTATTCCATTTAAAAAAACTTATCTAACGGTTGCAAACCCAAAATTTAAAACAATAAAAACTTATTACGGAATTTATAAAAAATCTGCTTATATAGAACTTGCATTAACTTCCGGTCTGCAATTACTTAAAAAGAAAGATAGAAATCCAATGTTTACAACTTCCTATGGAACCGGAGAAATTATTTTAGATGCAATTTCAAAAGGAGTAAAAAGAATTTTTCTTTTTGTTGGAGGAAGTGCAACAAATGATGCGGGAATTGGAATTGCATCAGCTTTGGGTTATTTATTTAAAGATGAGCATGGAAAAATTCTAAAACCGATTGGTAAAAATTTAACTCACATAAAATCAATAGAGAACACAAATAAAGTAACTTTTGATAAGATCGAATTTATAATTCTGACCGATGTAGAAAATAATTTATTTGGTAAAAATGGTGCGTCATATATTTACGCAAAACAAAAAGGAGCTAATGATTCTGAAATTATTGAATTGGACAAAGGTTTAAGAAATTTTTCAAAAGTAGTTAAAAATAATTTAGGAATTAACATTTCTAAAATTAAAGGCGGAGGAGCTGCCGGAGGAATTGCTGCGGGACTAAATGCATTTTGTGATGCAAAAATTTTTAGCGGGATAGAAACCGTTATGAATTTATTGAAAATTGAGAAACAAATACTAAATGCAGATTTAATAATAACTGGCGAAGGTTTTTTTGACAAGCAAACTCTAAAAGGAAAAGTAGTAAATGGAATTATTGATATTTGTAACAAGCATAACAAACCAATCGGAGTTATTTGCGGTGATACAAATCTAAAGCAAAAAGATTTTAATAAGTTGAAATTGAAATTTGTCAAAACAATTAAAACAAAAGAAATCTCAAAAAAAAATGCAATGGAAAATGCATCAAAATATTTAGTAGGAATAAGTGAAGAATTAATGATTGATAAATTAAATTTAGACTAATAATTAAAATAGTTTCACTTTATTTTCAACAGATTTTAATAGCGAATTATCTTTAACAATTTTCAAAACTTTTTGAATATCAATATGCAATTCTCTATCATGATTTAAAGGTTTTACAACTTCTCTAATTTTTTTATAAGCCGCGGAAGTTCCAACTCCACATTTTAAAGGTTTAAGAAATTCAATTCCTTGGGATGCAACAAGCATTTCAATGGCAATTACAGTTTGTACATTTTGCAAAATTTGATAACATTTTCTAGATGCAATTGATCCCATTGAATTGTGATCTTCTTGATTTGCTGAAGTTGGAATCGAATCAACACTTGCTGGATGTGATAAAGTTTTATTTTCGGAAACTAATGAGGCAGCGGTATATTGAGCAATCATAAAGCCAGAATTGAGTCCGCCGTTTTTTGTTAAAAATCTTGGCAAGTTACTAAGCTGACCATTGACTAATCTTTCTATTCTTCTTTCGGAAACATTTGCAATTTCTGAAAGTGCAATTGCCATAAAATCCATTGCCAAAGCCATTGGTTGTCCGTGAAAATTTCCACCTTCAATATGATCACCTTCTGCCGGAAAAATTAAAGGATTATCATTTGCTGAATTCAACTCAATTTCAACTTTTGAACAAACATAATTAATTGCATCTTTTGAAGCGCCATGAATTTGCGGAATACATCTGAGCGAATATGAATCTTGAACGCGTGTATCATTTTCTAAATGTGATTTTCTGATTTCACTATTCTTAATTAGCGCAAGCATATTTTTTGCAGTATTTATTTGTCCATCAAACGGGCGCAAATTGTGTAAACGTAAATCGTAAGCTTTATCTGTTGCGCGTAAAGCTTCGTGACTTAACGCCGCACTTATATCAGCTTGCATCGCTAATTTTTTCGCTTGAATTGAAATGAATGCCGCAAATGCAGTCATCATTTGTGTTCCGTTAACTAAAGCTAAACCTTCTTTTGCTCCTAATTTTATTGGAGTTAAATTAAACTTTTTTAATAAATTTTTTGTTGAAACCGGTTTTGTAAAATTTGTTGTTTCACAATTTACAAAATTAAATTTTTGCGATTTTCCTTTTCCAATTAATGAAAGCACCAAATGTGAAAGCGGAGCCAAATCGCCGCTTGAGCCTACGGATCCTTGCGATGGAATAACCGGAATAATATTGTTATTTATAAATTCTAACAAAAGTTCTAAAGTTGTAAGCTTAATACCAGAATAACCTTTTGCTAAAGCGTTTGCACGAAGAAGCATCATAATTTTAATTATAAATGGAGGAAGATTTTCTCCAACGCCGGCAGCATGACTTACAATTAAATTTTCTTGCAGTTTTTCTAAATCATTCTTGGAAATTTTTACATTTGAAAACTCACCAAATCCAGTAGTTACACCGTAAATTACTTGGTCTTCTTCAATCCATTTATCAATTAATTTTCTAGTTTTTATAACATTTCGTTTTGATTCTTCACTTAATATAACTTGCGGATTTTCATTTAAGAAGAATTCAATTTTCTCTAAAGTTAATGTGTTTCCATCAATTACTAACTTTTTATTTCTTACCATTAAACAATCTCATAATTTGTTCATGAATTTGTTTCGAAGTTTTATATTCCAATGTAATTCCAAAATCATCATAAGTTGTTTTCAAATCATCAACAAGCGAATGAACTTTTGCAACTAAATTTCCTTTTGCGTGATCAGTGCGAATTTTGTTTGTAACAAAATTATGCTCATAAAATTCTAAGAAAATATTCTTAAGGCTTCCAATGTTTATTCCGCGCTCGGCAGAAATTATAATGCAATTTGGAAAATGATTTTTCACGTAATCAATTTTACTTTTATCTTCTAAAGCATCTATTTTATTAAAGATTTTGATTGTGGGTTTATTTTTGCATTCAAGACTTTCTAAAGTTTCTTCAACAACTTTTATGTGATCTTCAAAGAATGGATTTGTAATATCAATTACATGAAGAATTAAATCCGCTTCTTTTACAACATTTAATGTACTTTTAAAAGATGCAACTAAATGATGTGGAAGTTTACGAATAAATCCAACAGTATCTGTAATTAGAATTTTTTTCTTCGGCGATAATTCAAAAGAACGGGTTGTAGAATCTAAAGTTGCGAAAAGTTTATTCTCAGCAAGAACAGCGGCTTCAGTTAATAAATTTAGTAAAGTAGATTTTCCTGCATTTGTATAACCGACTAAAGTTGTTTTAATTAATTCTTCTCTGCCCAAACTTTTTGTTTTTTGCTGAGATTCAATTTTCTTTAATTTATCTTTTAGTGCACTAATTCTGGTTCTGACAATTCGTCTATCAGTTTCAATTTGAGTTTCGCCGGGACCTTTAGTTCTAATCCCGCCGTATTGTTTGGATAAATGCGTCCATGCTCTTGTTAATCTTGGCAATAAATATTGAAGCTGGGCAAGCTCCACTTGAGTTTTAGCTTCATTAGTTTTGGCGTGTTGAGCAAAAATATCTAATATTAATCCCGATCGATCTACAACTTTTCTGTTTATTAATTTTTCCAAATTCCTTAATTGTGTCGGCGTTAAATCATCATCAAAAATAATTATAGTTATTTCATTCATTTCCGCAAGTTCTGCAATTTCTTCAGCTTTGCCTTTGCCAATGTAAAATGCAGAATCCATTTTACTTTTATCTTGCACAATTTTCAGTATTGTTTCGGCTCCGGCAGTTTTCGTTAACATTTCCAGTTCAAGCAAATGTTCATCAATTCTATCATCGGATATTTCTCTTGTCTTAAGTGCAACAAGTATTGCTCTATCAATAACTATTTGGGTGGTTTCTATCATAAATTAATTTTGATTAAAATTCATTAAATCTTTTTTTGAACTTCGCGCAACAAACATTTCCAATAAAGCAATTAAAAATGCTAATAATAAAAATAATTTCCACAACTCGGTTCCGAATCTGGCATTTTTAATTTTGTTTAAATAATCTTCATTACTTTTAACAAAAGTAAAATTTTGATTAAATAACTTCTCATAAAAATATCTCAGTGAATCAATTTCAATTTTTCTTAAATCAGATTCATCCGGATTTAAATTTACATTAGCAAAATCCAATAATTTTTTATTATTGTAAAATTTATAACTTCCGGAAATTTGTGTATTCCGAAATAGAAATTTATCGTTTTTTAAATTTTGCAAATTAATTTTTTCATCAAAGTTTGGCGCAATAATTTCAAGAACTGGAAAATTATATTTTCTTACATCCAATGGAATTATATCTCCTACAATAAAATTCTGGTTTTCTTGATTTGTTGTTGAATATAAAATAATTCGTGTGATAAGCGGTGCAAAAATACTTTTGATTGGAAAATTGCCCGATTGCAATTTGGGTGAAGTTGCAAACAAAATAATTTTACCTTTTTGAAATTCGGTTTCACCCAAGAAAATATTTTCATTATTTAACTTTATAATTGAATTAAGTTTTTGATTATCAGTAAACTGTAAATACCTATAAATATTGGGTGATTCAATTTGTTGTTTATTTTTATCCGGAAATAAACTTTTGAACAATGGATGAGAAAAGTCAACAAAACCAAATTCTGCATAATTCAAATTTGTATTTTCTGTTGAAATATATTTTTGTACGGATTTTAAATTTATTTTTGCTAATAAAATATTGAATTTATTTATATCGGGATTATCATTTGGAAAAATCACAACTTTTCCATTTGAAAGTAAATAATTGTGAATTTTATCAGTATTTATATTGCCAGATGTTACTATAAAAATTATATCAAAATTGTTAAGGGTTAAAAATGCAATATTATTAATTGGCTTTTGTGTAATTTCAAATCGTTCTGAAGTACTTACCGATTTTATTGCAGAATTTAGAAATTGTATATCATCAACATTTTCATATAAAAGTAGAATATTAATTTTATCAAGCACTTCAAAATTTAAATAACATGAATTATCTTCCACAAGATTATCATCTTCAAGCACAACTTTTGCTTCAATTAAACCGGTTGATTTTAATGTAGTTTCAAAATCAACTTTATTCGTTTGGAAAGATGGAATAGAAATGTTTTTCTGTGAAACTCTTTCATTATTAACAAAAAGTGATAGGGATAAATTATCACCATTATTTTCAGAATAATTTGAAACATCAGCTGAAAAATTAAGGGATTTGTCAACTTCTATAATAGCATTATTCAGTACCAAATTTGAAACAGAAAAATTATCTTCATGTTGTTCGGAAATATCAAACGAATATATTTTAATATTTTCATCCGAAGAAACAGAATCAATATTAAAATAAAATGTATTTTTTTGAAAATCAGAAAAAACAAAAATTTCTTTATTAATATTTTGCGCTTTTGTTAAAATACTTTTTGCTTCCTCAATAGTTTTGCTTAATGGTTTTGTTAATTGAGTAATTTTAATTTCTTCTAAAAATTTTAATGCAGTATTTTTATTCGTAGTATTTTTTACCGAATCTGAAGTGGTGATAAAATAAAAATCATTTCCTTCATCAATATTGGTAATTATTTCTTTAATTATTTTTTTACTCTGATTAAATTTTGTGCCCTTATCTGTAAGATACGTCATACTTAAAGAATTATCTAAAACAAAAATTGTGCTTGATTTTGCTGAAGCAGAACTGATAATGTTTGTACCTTCAAAAGTTGGTCTTGCAAAAGCTAAAACAAGTAAAATGATTAGAAGAGTTCTTAGGAATAACAGCAGCCATTGTTTGATTTTTATTTTTTTAATTTTAGATTTTTGCAATTCTTTTAGAAAACTAACAGAACTGAATTCAACTTTTTTAAGTTTTCTAAAATTCAACAAGTGAATTAAAATTGGAATTGAAGCAGCAAGTAAACCCAATAAAATTGCGGGATTTAGAAAAACCATTAAATATCCAATTCTTTAAAAAAGAATTTAGTAAATCTTTTTAATTTGCGCACCACGAAAATAGTGCAGTAAAATTTCATCAAAACGAAAACCTTTTTCACCCATAACGGCAGCTCCGATTTGGCATAAGCCAACTCCGTGTCCCCAGCCGGCTCCAACCAATTTAAAACTTTTTGGAATATTATTTTCAATTCCACCTTTTTCAATATAAAACGCAGAACTGTATAAATGTGAATGTGAAAGTAGTTTTCTAATTTCCAATTCTTTGCCGACAATTAATGTTTTTAGTGTGCCGATAATTTTTAACTTAATAATTCTTCCGGAATATCCTCGTGAAATGGGAATTAAATCAATTATATCTCCAAAATTAATTCCACTTTTTGTTTTTATGATTTCAGAAATTTCTTCTTGAGAATAATTTACATTCCATCTATAAAAATCAGTTGTTGTTTGATCATAATTGTTTAAAACTTGTTCCAGAATTTTTGAATCTTTTGTATTACAAAATGCAACCGGTGAATTTTTTATCCATTTTACAGCAGAATCTTCGTTAGTTAAATTTGTGTTGTATCCATCCGGTTCAAACTTATAATCAACTATTGATTTCAAATATGGATGTGGTGAATTTTCCCAAACATTTTCAAAAGTTTCTGTAACTCCTCCACATGATTTCGAAAATCTTGTATCGCAGATATTATTATCAAAATATAAAACTAATCCAATTGTTGCATTAACCGCCAACTCTGCATTATGTGCATAATTTTTTGTTATTCCTTGATAACGTTGGCAATGGTCATCTGCACAAACATCAAATAAATTATGGTCTTCTCTATCATACCATTTTATTATTTCACTTTCGGAAATTATTTGCGAAGTATAACTTTTATCATTATTTATTAATTTTGTACGCTTTTCAATTTGAGCTAAAAGCCAGCTTCGAGAAATAATTGCGTGTGATTTAAGTAATTCCAACGAACTTGTAGGGCTCATTTCGGATGAAATTACACTTTGCAAATATTGTTCAACCGGAATAATATTTATAATTGTGAGTTTATCATTAGAAACAATGATTTTTAATTTTCCGGCAAAACGCTGAGTTTGCTTTTGTTCCCAATGAAAATTTAAACCAATTGTAACATTTTTCAATAAGAATGTATCAGAAATGTCATCCGTCGGAGTAAATAAAATTTCTTCCAAATTATTAAATTCAAATGAATCTGAAGTCAGTTTAATTAATTCATTTTCTATTTTCGCAGTAATTTTTCCATTAAAAATTTCTGAAGAAAAATTTGTGACAAATTCTCCGTATAAAATAAATTCTATCGATGTATCTGAAAGTATTGCTACACTTACGTTTGGTTCTTTTTTCATTAAATTAAATCGAAAAATTAGTTATGCAAAATACTATTTATAACTAGACATATCAAATTTATTAAACTTCCTAAAATCGAATAAAAACTAAATATAATTATTCTTAGCGTTTCCACTTTGAATTGAAATAATAGTAGAAAAATTTTTGGTAATATGAATTATTGATATGTAAATAAATATATTTGAATATCAAATAAAAAATTATTAAAATATGTAAGAATTAATATGATTTTATAGTAAATATTCTCAAACAAAAAAATGTTTTGAAGTAAGAAAGGTTTGATTAGAAAATCTAAAATATTCTTTTTTAAGCTAACTTTAATTTATCAGTTAACCTTAAATATATTATTCGGACAAAACATTAAACTTTCCGAAATAATGTTTGCGCCTTCATCAGAAAATTCAGAATTTATTGAAATTATTAATGTTTCTGATTCGGTTACTATTGATCTAAGCGAATTTAAAATAAAATATCATACATCATCACCAGATGAAATTATTTCATTATCAAATGAATATTTGCTAAAACCAAAACAATTTGCAATTATTTTTGAAGCTGATTATGATTTTAAATATGGAATTTACGAAGAAATTGCCTCTGGAAATTCTCTAAAATTTACTCTTGATGATAATGCATTCGGAAGTACCGGAATGGCGAATACGAGTGATAGAAATGTTTATCTTCTTAATGCCCACAATGACACAATTGATTCTTATTTATATTCAGCTGATAATGTTTTAGGACATTCAGATGAAAGAATTCAGCAAGAAAGAAATGATTGGAAAAACTCAAATATATTAAATGGAACTCCGGGTTTTATAAATTCTGTTTCTCCCAAAGAATTTGATTTAGCAATAACGGAATTTAATTTTTCGGAATATAATGTAAATATTAACGATGAAATTTCATTCGAAATAAAAATTGAGAATATCGGATTAAATAAAATTCCCGAATTTGCGTTGAATATTTATAAAGATATAAATCTAGATTCAATCCAACAGCAAAACGAAAAAATATTAACTCAAGAAATTTTCAATTTAGATTCTGCCCAAACCATTACTTATGAAGAGAATTTATCAAACATTACAAAAGGAATAAACCAATTTATTGCTGGAGTAATTTTTGTCAACGATGGAGATTCAACAAATAATAAAATAATTTCAGTTATAAACGGAATTGAAGTTAATGAAATTAAAGGCGATGTAATTATAAATGAAATAATGTACGCACCAATAAATGATGAAATTGAATGGATAGAAATTTATAACAAAAGCGAAAATAATATTTCTATTGAAAATTTTTATTTGGCTGATAAAAGCGATACGATTTTAATTAGTACAAATTATTCAATAAAATCCAAAGAATATTTAGTTATTGCCGAAGATGAAATTATCAAAAATATTTATCCGAATTTGGAGGAGTTAATAATAACTAATATTCCAACTCTAAACAATTCAGATGATAAAATAATTTTACTTGATTCATATAAAAGAAATATTGATTCTGTTCATTATTTTTCAGTGTGGGGCGGAATTAATGGAAAATCTCTCGAACGCATAAATGAAAATCAAAATTCGAATGATCCAACAAATTGGAAAAGTTGTTTCTATCCAACACCCGGAAAATTAAATAGTGTTTCGCCAAAAGAATTTGATGTAAAAATTGATAACGCAAATTTTACTTTCAATAATACAAGTTTGGGTGAAAAAATTAATTTTTATGTTAAGGTTAAAAATGTTGGAAAACAGAAAAGTGAATTTACAATTCAATTATTTGAAGATTCTAATAATGATAATTTAGAAGATAATTTATTAGAAGAAAGTCAGAATTTTAACTTGGAAACGAATGATTCAATTAAGTATAATTTTAGTTACTCAACAATATTTACAGTAACCAAACAACAGTATTTAATTAAACTTGTAATTACAGATGATGATTCAACAAATAATAAAAATTGGATTAAAATTTATCCCGGATTTGAAAAATATAATATAATTATAAATGAGATAATGCATTCGCCAGTTAATGAAGAACCGGAATGGATAGAAATTTATAACCGAAGTGATAAAAGTATAAATCTATTTGATTATAATTTTACTGATGAAAGTACTTCCTTTAAAATTGGTAAAAATGTTATAATAAATTCAAATGAATATTATGTTTTTGCAGATGACAGTTTATTTTTCAATAAATATCCAAAAATAAATAATGCAGAAATTATAAATCTGCCATCATTAAATAACACAAGGGATAAAATTATTATCACCGATTCACTAAATAGAATTTTGGATTCGCTGGAATATTTTGGAAATTGGGGCGGAATAAATGGAAATTCATTGGAAAGAATTGATATAGAGAAAGAGTCATTCGTCCAATCAAATTGGGGAGAAAGTAAATATTCAACGCCAGGTTTTTTTAATAGTATTTCGAAGAAAAATAAAGATTTGCAAATTGAATCAATTTCTATTTTTCCGGAAAATTATCTTGTTAAAGATAGTATAAATATTTCATGTAAAATTAAAAACACTGGGAAGGAAGAAATTGAATTTACTACGCAATTATTTTTTATAGATGATAATTCTCAAACTAAATATTTAGTTGATGAATCAAATCCAATATTTTTGCAATCATCAGATTCAATTCTATTTAATTTTAAAAGAAAAATTAAAGTGTTGGATTTTGTTCAAAATATTTTGGTTTATTTAAATGTTGAAGATGATGATACGACAAATAACAATTTGTATTTTTCTATAAATCCAGCTTTCCCAAAATCAACAATTATAATTAGTGAAATAATGTTTCTTCCTCAAAATGATGAACCAGAATGGATTGAAATTTATAATAATTCAGATTTTAAAGTTGATTTACAAAATTGGCAAATTGGAGATATTTTAACAAAACCAGTTTTCAAGGAAATAAGAAAGGATGCTTTTTTTATTGAGCCAAAATCGTATTTAGTTATTTCAAAAGATTCAACAATTACAAATTATTATAAACAAATTTCTTCAAAATTAATTTTATGTAATTTCGCCAATCTAAATAATGATGCCGATGGCATTGTGTTAAAAGATTTTAGAGGAATTACAATTGATTCAGTTTTTTATACAAATGAAATTAGTCAAAGTGGAAAATCAATTGAGCGAATCAATAAAAATATTAGTTCCCTAAATTCAAATAATTGGAATTATTCAATTGATTTAGAAGGAGGCACACCGGGAAGAGTGAATAGTATTTCACAAAAAAATATTGATGTTGCAATTATAAATTTAAATTCAATTCCTAAAAATCCTATCAAAAATCAGCAAATAAAATTTAGACTATTATTAAAAAATTACGGTGAACAAATTGCGAAAAATATTAATCTTAAAATTTATATGGAACAAAGTACTTTTGAAGAATTTACGATTGATCAAATTAGTGGATTTGACTCAATTTTAGTAGAAACACAAAATCAATTTTTAATAAAAGATACTTTAACAATATCAGTAATTGTAGAATTACAATATGATGAAGATATTATTAATAATTCGTTAGATAAAAAAATTATTGCTGGCTTTAATCAATCAACCTTATTGTTTAATGAAATTTTTGTACGAACGAATTCTTATAATCAACAATGGATTGAACTATATAGTAACTCTGATTCAACAATAAATTTGAAAAATTGGTTAATTGGTAATGGAACTCAAAATACAATAGTTTCACAAAATGATCTTAAAATTGCACCAAAAGAAATTTTGGTAATTAGCGATCAAGAATCAAATGAGATAACTGATGAAAATATAAATATCGTTTTTTCAAACCTTCCAAACTTCAATATTGATAAAGGTGAAATAGTAATTTACGATTACAGAGAAGTTATGATTGACAGCATCAAATATGAATATAAAAAAAATGCAATAAAAAATATTTCTTTAGAAAGAATAAGTATACAAAATGAGTCATGTGATAAATCAAATTGGCAGAATTGTTTAAATGGAAATGGAAATACTATCGGTGAAATAAATTCTATTGAAAATATCCCGCATAATGATTTTAGTGATTTAATAATTACGGAAATTATGTTTAATCCAAATGAAAATAATTCAGAATTTATAGAAATATTTAATAAGGGTGAAACCCCAATAGAATTAGGAGGTTGGAAGATAAAAATAGATGAATCAATATTTTCAATTTCAGATTATAGTTTAATATTAAATGGAAATGATTATTTTGTTATTTCCTCAGATTCATCAATTTTAAATAATTATTCTTGGCTGCAAGATTATCAAAATATAAAAATTAGTAATATAAGTTCATTTGGCTTAACAAACTCCGGCAAAATAATCTATCTTATTGATAACAGAAATAAAATCATTGATTCAGTTTCTTACTCAGAATCTTGGCACAATTCAGCATTTGTTGACATTAAAAATATTTCATTAGAATTAATAAATATTGATTTAGAAAGAATTAAATCATCAAATTGGAGCAGTTGTGTTAACAAATTTGGTGGAACTCCGGGGAGAGAAAATTCTATATTTATAAATCGAGAATTTACAGAATCGAAATTAAATATTTCACCCAATCCGTTTTCTCCGGATAATGACGGATATGAAGATTTTACAATTATTAGTTATAATTTAAGTGAACCAATTTCACAAATACGAGTAAGAATATTTGATAGCAAAGGAAGAATTGTTAGAAATTTAGTAGATAATGATTCAGTTGGTTCTTCCGGTGAAATAATATTTAATGGTTTAGATGAAAATAAAAATCCTTTGAGAATTGGAATTTATATAATATTATTTGAAGCATTAAATATTCAAAAATCCGTAATTGAATCAATAAAAGATGTAGTAGTTGTAGCCAGAAAATTGTAAAAATTATTTAACGCACACGATTTTTCATTTATTTTTTGTATGTTTGCCAATTCATAAACTTCACAAATCAAACTGGAAAAAAAATATGGGAAAAATTATTGCACTTGCAATGCCCAAAGGTGGTGTTGCAAAAACCACATCTGCTGTTAACTTATCAATCGCATTAGCAAATAAACAAAAAAGAACTTTACTAATTGATGCTGATCCATCAAACCAATGTGCAATTGCATTTGGACTACCCGATGATCCAGAAATTGGAAATTTATTTAATGTTTTAAGTTATACTCAAAGTTGTGAAGAGGCGATAAATACAACAGAAAATCCATATTTTGATATTTTGCCATTTAAAAATGTTTCATACGAAGAAGAACTTTTTCTTAGTCAATTTAATAATGACACAAAATTATTTGAGCATCAAGTTAAACCATATATTGGCGGTTATGATTTTGTAATAATTGATTGTCCTCCAACTTTAGTTGGAATGACAACAAATGTTTTAAATATTGCAGATTCAGTTTTAGTTCCAGTTAAATCAAGTATGTTTTCAATCGCTCCAATTCCAAGATTGTTAAACAGAATCAATGCAATTAGTAAAAATGGAAATCCCAATATTCATGTTGAAGGAATTTTTCTTACAATGCATGAAATAAATACAAAAGCTTCGTTCGAAGCTAAAAAAGAATTATATAATCTTTATCCAAATTATATGTTAACTACAGCAATTCCCAAAAACATTGCAGCAGAAGTTGCTTCATTCAGAAAAGACCCGGTAATAATTGTTGAGCCAAACGCACGTTCTTCAAAAGCGTATATTCAATTAGCAGAAGAAATTATTGAGAAAAATCATTCATTAAATAATGATACATTTCAGAGTTTTTCCGACACTGAAAATTTAGATGATCTTTAATTTTAAATAATGAAAACATTTCAGCAACATTATGATTATGTAATAATTGGAAGTGGTTTTGGCGGATCAGTTTCTGCTTTAAGATTGAGTGAAAAAGGTTACAAAGTACTTGTAATTGAAAAAGGGAAAAAATACAACTCCGAAGATTTTCCCAAATCAAATTGGAATTTAAGAAAATGGCTTTGGATTCCTACATTTAGATTTTTCGGATTTTTTAAAATTACATTTTATAAACACATTGGAATATTATCCGGAGTTGGATTTGGCGGCGGATCATTAGTTTATGCCAACACTCTTCCAATCCCAAAGAAAGAATTTTTTGAATCTGAATCATGGTCACATTTAAATAATTGGGAAGAAGAATTAAAATCTTATTATGCAATTGCAAAAAAAATGCTTGGGGTTGAAAAAAATCCCAAATTAGAATTTGGCGAATTATCACTTCAAAAATTAGCAATACAAAATAAACAATCAGATAAATTTGAACCAACCGAAGTAGCAGTTTATTTTGGTGAACCAAATAAAATAATTCCTGATCCATTTTTTAACGGCGAAGGTCCCGAAAGATCTGGATGTACTTTTTGCGGAGGCTGTATGGTTGGCTGCAGATTTAATGCAAAAAATACTTTGGATAAAAATTATCTTTACTTAGCAGAAAAACACGGAGCGGAATTTTTAACAGAGTCGGAAGTTTATGATGTAATTCCTATTAATAAAGATAAAACGATTGAATATAAAGTTAAGTGGAAATCTTCCACAAAAATATTTAAGAAAAGGAACGAAGTTTTTTGTGATGGAGTAATATTTTCAGGCGGAGTTTTAGGTACGGTTCCACTTTTATTAAAACTAAAAAAATCTTCTTTACCAAATTTATCAACAAAAGTTGGACAAAATATTAGAACAAATTCTGAAAGTCTTCTGGGTGTTACTTCAACAAATACAGAAAAAGATTTTTCAAAAGGTATAGCAATTGGTTCAATTTATCATACCGATAAATACAGTCATATTGAAACAGTAAGATATCCATCCGGATCCGGATTTTGGAGAACACAACTTATGCCAATGTTGGATGGTAAAAATCTATTTATCAGATTAACAAAAATTTTAGTTGAAATTATTTTACATCCGATAAATTGGTTCAAAGTTTACTTTGTTAAAGATTGGGCAAAGCAAACACAAATATTACTTTTTATGCAGACTATAAATAGTACTTTGACTTTTAAAAATGGTTTATTTCGAATGAAATCAAAATTGGAAAAAGGAAATGCACCTACAGCTTTCATTCCCGAAGCAAGAAAATTAGTAACTGATTACTCAAAAATTGTTGATGGCTTTCCGGTTGCACTTGCTTCAGAAACTATTTTAGGAATTCCAACAACTGCACATATTTTAGGCGGAGCAGTTATGGGAAAAGATAAAACTGAAGGAGTAATAGATAAGAATAATAAAGTTTTTGGTTATGAAAATATGTTTGTTTGCGATGGTTCTGCAATTTCGGCAAATCCCGGTGTAAATCCTTCCTTAACCATAACAGCATTAGCTGAAAGAGCAATGAGCAAAATATCCTCAAAAAAATAATTTGAACAATTTGTTCATCATGATTTTTAATCTTACTTTCTAACTCATTTATTTTTATTTCAACTTCATTATTACTTAAAGCAAACATAAAATCATTTAGAAATTTTTTAATATTCTGTTTACAGCTTGTTTCAAGAAATGAGTTTCAACATTATAGAGTTCTGCTAAATCTCTATCTAAAATTGCACATGGATTTCTAATTATTAGAATTTTATTAAATATTTTTAGATCGGTAAATAAATTTTAGATTTCATATTAATAATCTACAATATGTATATAGTTTAATAATACAATTCTTATCCAATTCTAGATATTTCAAGTAAAAATATAAATCTTCTGTACTTTTATTTTCTTATATAGCTTGTTAATTTTAACTAATTACAAAAGAATTTAAGGTGTTTATATGAAAAAGTATTTGATCACTTATTTGGTACTTTTTTTTACTTTGTTAATTTCAAGTTGTCAATCCAATCAATCAAAAATTAAAGATATTATTCAGCCAATAAATCTTGTTTCCGGCAAAATTGATTCTGTAATTATTAGTGATTTATTTTATCATCAAAATTATAATCTGAAATTTTCACAAAATGAAAATGTTCAGTTGAAAAAAGAAAATAATAGATTATTCTTAAAAACTGATTCAACTTTTGAAGGAATGACTTTTGTTGAGTTTGAAGTTGATAAAAATTTATATCAAATACCGATTATTTCTAAGAAGGAAAAATTTTACGAATTTACTTTTAAGCCCGATAAAATCTATGAAAAACTTACTTTGTTTGGAAGTTTCAATGGTTGGAATAGAACAAATTTACCAATGACCGATATTGATGGAGACGGAATATTTACCGCGAAAGTAGCTTTGGAACCGGGAGTTTATCAATATAAATTTTATGGAGATGGAATTGAAATTGAAGATCCTTTAAATCCCGAAAAAGTTTCGAATGGAATGGGAAGTTTTAATTCACTTCGCACAATTGAAGATTTAAATTCTGAAAAATTTTATTTACACATTGATGAATATTATTCTAAAAATCCGCAATCGACTTTTTCCTTTTATTTAGAAGATGAATCAGACAACGAATTAAATATTCAAAATATTTTTGCTTTGTTAGATAATTCTAAAATCCCAGAAAATAAAATTATTGTTGATGGAAAGCATATCAGTATTAACTACAATTATGATGAACTTGAAAATCAAATTTTAAAAGTAGCAGTTTCTGCAAATGGAAAAGTTTCAAATTTCCAAACTGTTCAACTATTTAATGGAAAGCCGATTGACAATTCAACATTTTCTTGGAATGATGGAATTATTTATTCACTTATGATCGATCGATTTTATGATGGAAATTCTGAAAATAATAATCCAATAAAACATGATTCTCTTTCTCCCAAAGCAAATTATATGGGTGGAGATTTAAAAGGAATAATCTCAAAGTTGAAGGAGGGTTATTTTACTTCACTTGGTATAAATACAATTTGGATTTCTCCGGTTTATGATAATCCAAATGAAGCTTACAAAGAATTTCCAGTGCCACACAGATATTACTCCGGATACCATGGATATTGGCCGATCAACTCCTATAAAGTCGATGAACATTTAGGAACTTTGGAAGATGTAAAAGAAATTGTAAAAATTGCACATCAAAAAGGAATAAAAATTCTCTTAGATTTTGTATCGCATCATGTTCACATTCAACATCCATATTACGAAAATAATAAAAAATGGTTTGGCCAACTTGAATTACCGGACGGCAGATTAAATATAAGATTTTGGGATGAGTTTAGATTAACAACATGGTTTGAGCCATATTTACCTTCGTTCGATTTTTTATCATCTCCCGAAGCTCTTGAAGAAATGGCGAATGTTGCAATCTGGTGGTTGAATGAAACCGATGCGGATGGCTACCGTCATGATGCTGTAAAACATGTTCCTAATGAATTTTGGAGAAAACTAAATGAGAAAATTAGAAAAGAGATTTCACCAAAAAGAAATTTATCTGTTTATCAAATTGGTGAAACTTTCGGAAGTTACGAATTAATAAGTTCATATGTTAACAATGGTCAATTAAATTCTCAGTTTAATTTTAATTTGTATGATGTAGCACTTCCAACATTTATTAGAGAAAATGCTTCATTTGCAGCTTTAGATAAGGAAATGCAAAAAACATTTTCTGTATATGGAATAAATCATTTAATGGGAAATATTATGGATAGCCATGATAAAAATCGCTTTATGGCTTTTGCGGATGGAGATTTAGATGCAAGTCAATGGACTGCAATTGAAGAAGGATGGAATTATCCGCCTGTTGTTGATAATCCGGAAAGTTATAAAAAATTAATTTTGTATATAGCATATATGAATTCTATTCCAGGGCTTCCGGTTATTTATTATGGAAGTGAATTTGGAATGACCGGCGCTTCGGATCCGGATAATAGAAGAATGATGAGATTTGGAAATCAATTAAATGTTGCTGAAAAAAGTACTTTATCTGAAGTTTCTAAAATTATAAATTTGCGAAAAACACATCCGGCATTGCGTTATGGAGATTTTTATACTTTGCTAGCAAATGAAAATATTTATGCATTTATTCGATCTGATTTTAATGAACGAATTTTGACTGTAATTAATAAAAGTAATTTTATTCAAAATTTGAGTTTAAAAATTCCAGAAATGTATAATTGCACATTAACTTTCAATTTAAGTTCAAAAGAAAATATTAAACTTTTTAAGAATAATTTGAATTTTAAAATAGATAAGCAAAGTTGGGCATTTTATAAGTTAAACTGATATGAATTTGAATCCCAAATCATTGATATAGAAATATAGCACTCAGATCAAACTGATTAAACAGATTTTCACTGATCTTCTTTTAATCTAAGTGCTATTTTCCTAAAGAACAAATTTAATTTGTATATCTAACTTTGTAAGTTAAAGTATTTTCCGCATCTGTTTTAACCGGAACTTTAAATGTTATTGTTTGAGCATTTTTCTTTTTGTATTCAATTGAACTATTTAGAATTTCCCAATTTAATCCCAAATATCTTTCTACTTCAATTTCAACATTTTCTTTTTTTCTGTTTTTTAATTTAACTTCAAAAATTTGCTCATAAACTCTATCTGTAATTTGTTTATGATCTGTTTGTGTTTCTTCTGCAACAATATCAAACGCATCACCAATTTTTAATTTAATTGTTTCATTTTTTGGTGTATGATCAATTTGATCTTCGCCAATAAATTCAATAGATTCACCATCTGACTTATTAACTCTAACTTTTCCTTTAGGCATCGGAACACCAAGTTTTTGGTCTTCTTTATTTTGAAATTCAATTATAACATTTACTTTTCCGTTAGAATTATATCCATATGAATTATAAAAATATTTTTTTTTCGCAGCTACATTTTTTGCTTCAAAAAGTGAAATTTGTTTTGTTTCGTTTTGTGCTAAAGTTGTTGGTCGCTGTAAATTATAGATGTGATATTCAAAAAATTCCTTTTCAACAAATTGAGCCTCGTCAGCCATCATTACTGAACTTGTTAATTCTCTTCCTTTGTACATTGGTCTTTGATCTTGCACTCTGTTAACATCTCCAGCAACTAATTTGAGTTTTGCATTTTTATAAGTTGAACCCGAATTATTATCAATACTTACCCAAGCGTTCAAATCGAGTTTTGTATCGTCTTCATTTAAAACCGCAACGTATTCTGCATGCCAATTCATCCCACGTGTTTGATAGGAAATTTCAACATCTTGATTTCCAGATTTGTTGGAATTTAATTGCCAAACTAAAGTTGGTTTTGTGATTAAACCTTCGGGCAATGATCCAACATTAAATCTGTACTTTTCAGTACTTGGCAACATTATTAATCCACCTTCTTTGTTTTGCAATACAATTTGATTTCCAAGCGCAGATAATAATTTTCCTTCAACAAATTCATTATTTTCATTTATCAATTGAATATTCTTATCAATATATTTTAGAAGAATTTTATTCACATTTACCAAATCATATTGATAATTTTGTTCTAAAACCTCACCATCAAATTTTATGTGAACAGTTGTCGGATCAATAAATTGCGCAACATCAGTAATTGATATTTCTGATTTTCCTGAATTTAAATTAATATTTCTTGTGTCTTTAATTACCCCTAAATTACTATTGTACACAGTAACAGCAATTTCTTTTTGATTATTTTCTTGCCCATTTTCATTCACTGGTAATGCTAACGTTAAAGCTGAAATAAATAACGCTAATAGTTTCATTTTAGCTCCTAAAAATTCATTATTATTTGTTTAAGTAATTAAACTAAGTAAAATTACAAATGTTCCGCATAATTCACTTAAGTTAAGTTGCAAGATGTGCTTAATTATTCTTAAGATTTTTCTTAAAAAATTTGTGATGAAAACATTTGGTTAGATAAATCCAAATGGCTTAATTTAATATTCTAAAATTAATTGTTGCGCAAAATATATGATTAAAATATTTGTATATGTTAAAGCACAATAATATCTTTTTAAAAATTATATAAATTTAGGTGAAATTATGTTTAGAATTTTAAATGGTAAATATCCAATTGTTGATTATATAGCAATTGCAATTGGTGCAGCATTTATGGCTATTGGAATTGGTGTTTTCCTTGTTGATGCACAAGTTGTTCCCGGCGGTGTAAGTGGTTTATCAATGGCATTTTATTATTTAAGTGGAAACACTTTACCAATTGGATTAATGATTTGGGTATTTAACGTTCCATTATATATTTGGGGATTAAAGGAACTTGGAAAAAGTTTTGGGTTAAGAACTTTTTATGGTTTTACTCTAAGCTCTATTTTTATTGATTTATTCAGAGGCGATGTTCCCGGTTTTGAATGGATTAAATTACAAGAAACTCAAACAATTAAAGATCTTCTTGCAAATGATTTCTTATTTTTAATTCTTATTGGCGCTGCACTTTTAGGTATCGGACTTGGAATAATTTTCAAATTTAAAGGTACAACTGCCGGTTCAGATATTTTTGCAGCAATCATGCAAAAAAAATATGGTGTAAAACCAGGTCAAGCAATAATGTTTATTGATCTTTTTGTAATTGCATTTGCCGGCTTTATAATTGAAATGAAAGATTTAGCAACAAACCGCCCGGCATTTTCTTTAACACTGTATGCAGTATTTCTACTTTTTGTATCTGCTAGAATAATTGATGTGATAATTGATGGATTTGATTACGCCAGAGCTGCATATATAATTTCAGATAAATTTGTTCAAATTGAAGATGCAATTCAAAATTCATTAAGTAGAGGTGCAACTGCAATAAAATCAAGAGGACTTTACCAAAATGTTGAAAGAGAAGTAATTTTAACCGTAGTTACAATTAAAGAGTTGGGAAAACTTCAAGAATTAATTTATAACATTGATCCAGATGCATTTGTAATTATTAATAATGTACATGAAGTATTAGGAAACGGTTTTAGAAGGCGAATATAATTTTAATTGTGCTTCAGAAAAATTATAATATTCTGAAGCACAAAACTTTCATTTAGTATTTATATTTTATCCACTTTATAATTTCACCCCAAGATGGTTTTTTGCCGGTTCGTAAAATTCCAACTCTAAATATTTTTCCTGCAAACGGAAATATTGCAAAAATTGTTGCAATACTTAAAATTATCGAAACTGCAAATTGCCAAATTGGAACATCAACAATTGTCATTCTTGCTGGCATTACAATTATTGATGCAAATGGAAACATTGATGCAACCAATGCAATTGGGCTTCCGGGATTACGTACAAGCGACATTGCGATAAAAAATGGAATCATAATTAACATAAGTACCGGCCACATTCCGGATTGTGCATCTTGAGCATTTTCAAAAATTGCTCCAATCATTACAAATAAACCTATGAATGTTATCAATCCTAAAAAGTAGTTAAAAAGTAAATACAAAATTTGTCCAATTGAAATACTGAAGCTAAACTCTTGCGGTAAAGCAAAAATTTGTGTGAATGTTACAAGAATTAACGGAATCAGCCAAACAGCCATTTGGAAAACTCCCGTAATTGAAGCGCCGAATATTTTACCCGCCATAAATTCTTTACTGCTGACTGATGAAAGTAAAACTTCTGCAACTCTGCTGTTTTTTTCTTCCATAACAGATTGCATTGTCATTTGTCCCATCATAATTAAACTAAGATAAAGTAAAAATGTAAATAAATAAGAAACCACTAAGTTTCCGTAACCTTCTTCTTCAATTTGCTGATCTTTAGAAACTTTGAATCCGGTAAAACCAACTCTGGAACGCGCAAAATCCAAATCAGCTTCCGATAAATTTTTGTTCTGAAAATAATTATTTACCAAAACTTTATTTACATAACTGTTTAATTTTTCTGTAATTGTTGCATTATTAGGAGTTTTAGAATAATATTCAACATTTTTATTCGTTTTTGCTGAATCAGAAACGAAAATTATTGCGGCAAGTTTTTCATCAAGTAAATCAGATTTTTTTTCTTCTAAATATTTTTTTAATTCGCTTTTAGACTTTGTGGAATATTCAAAACTGTAGTATTTACTTTTAATAAAAGGTAATTCTTCAAATTCCGATTTGAAACTTTGCGTAAGTTCTTGAGATTCCGTAACCAATTCTAATTTTGTATTTTCATCTCCATCGAAGGAAAATAAAAACATCTGAATACCTAAAATCAAAATCATCAATGCCGGTATGGCTAAAGTCATTGCAATAAATGCTTTGGAAAGTAATTTTTCTCTAAGTTCTCTTTTTAGCAATCCGATAATTCTATAATTAAACATTTTTTACCTCCAAAATTTCTTCATCAACTTTTCCGGCTAATTCAACAAAAATTTCTTGAAGTGAAATTTCGTTAGCACTGAAATTTTTTACAACAATTTTATTCTCAACAAGCATTTTTAACAATTGTTGAATTTGAGATGAATCATTAACTTTAATTCCCGTTGTGTTTCCGTAATCAAAAATTTTATCAATTATTGGATGATGTTGAAGAAATGAAATATCGCCATCATAAGTTAAGCTAACATTTTTTTGAGAATATTTTTTCTTAATTTCATTAAGTGAGCCATTAAGAATTATCTTTCCATGATTTATCATTGCAATATGATCACACATTTTTTCAGCAAAATCCATTAAGTGAGTTGAGAGAATTATAACTTTATTTTTTTTCTTTTCTTCAAGAATAATTTCTTTTAGCAGATTTGTGTTTATCGGGTCCAAACCGGAAAATGGCTCATCTAAAATTATAAATTCCGGATCATGCAAAATTGTAGAAATGAATTGAACTTTCTGCTGATTACCTTTTGATAAATCTTCTACTTTTGCATCTTTTCGATCAATCAAATCAAATCTTTCTAAATAATTTAAAGCCTTTTTAGTGACATCTTTTCCAAGTTTTCCTTTAATTTCCGCAAAGAATAAAAGTGTGTCTAAAACTTTCATTTTTTTGTAAAGTCCGCGTTCTTCGGGAAGATAGCCGACTTTGTTTTTAAATTCTTGTCCAACTTTTGTTCCGCGCAAAATTATTTCACCGGAATCCGGCATGTAAATATTCATCATCATTCGGATTGTTGTAGTTTTGCCGGCGCCGTTTCTACCAATCAATCCAAATATTGATCCTTCTGGAACTTCAAAGGATGCATTATTAACGGCTGTAATTCCGTTAAATGTTTTCGTTAAATTTTTAACTTCGAGTGCATTCATATTTTCTTCATTTAGTTAATAATTTTTTGATTGAGACGTTTTTATTTGCTTAAGGTTTAATAAAATGTTACCCCATCCAAAATCCTTTACGATGTGAAACGCCTAAAACTTTTTTACAAAATTGGCAAAAGTAAATAAATCTTACTCCTAAAATTGATTCAACCCTTCTAGCAAAAACACTTTTTAATTCATTATTGCAATGGGGACAAATTGGATTTTCATTTTCGGTTTCAATTACGTTAATCATAAGTCTATTCCTTATTTAAGTAATTAATTACCCTTAAAATATAAAATAAAAATTTTTTAAATATTAATATTGTGTTAATTATTTTTACAATTGTAAAATAATTTGGAGTAATAATGGCTAAATCAATTTTAGTAATTTTGGTTGGTAACAGAAAAGAATCAGCTGTAAAAGTTCAGCAAATTTTAACTGCTTGGGGATGCATAATTAAAACTAGATTGGGAATTCATGACGGAGTTTTGGATAATTGCAGCGATGAAGGTTTGTTGATTTTGGAATTACACGGAACTGAAGACCAGAAAAATGAACTTTCCAGAAAAGTTGCAGTTTTACCCGGAGTAAGTTCCAAATTGGTTGAGCTGAGTTTAGATTAAAGAATTCTTGATTTAATTTTTTCTGTAGTTAATTCTTTCAACTCATCTTTCCCAATCCATTTGGCAGATTTGGATTCGGAATTTATTAATTTTTCGGAAATTTCAATTGCTTTCTTGTTAAGATACATATTTCTTTTTCCAATTTGACGCAAAGCCCAATTAACAGCTTTCTTTACAAAATTTCTTTCGTCATCAGATTTTTCAATAATCTTTTGAAAATAAATTTCGAAATCCGTATCACTTAAATTTTTTGAATGAACTGCTAAAGTTGCAGCTAAAGCAAAACCGGCGCGTTTTACAAATTCTTCTTTTCGTTCCATCCACTCTAAAGATTTCTCAAATGCAAATTCGCTTTTGCGGAATAAATTCATGCAGCATTGATCGCACAAATCCCACGAATTAAAATCTTTTACCCAAGAATTCATTTGAGATTTTGTTACAAGCTTTGGATCATCAATAATTGTTGAAAGAATTCTTGCTTCGTGAATTTTTGTTTTCCACAATTCAATTGCGAGACTGTGATTTTTCCCAATTTGCTTTCCTAAATTTCTAAGAAACGGCATTGAAATTCCAAAAGCAAATTCTGGATTGATTCCAAACTTTGCCATTCCTTCAACATTTTTTGAATTTTTATTTTGCTTCAGAATTTTAATTATTTCATCAACTGAAAATTCTTTACTCATATTTTATATCATTAATTTTAAATTTTCCAAATTTGAATTTACCTTTTTCCAATTCCCATTCAATTTCGCAATAAGTAGGAATTAAAAACGAATTATATTTTTTATAATCTGAAAAATAAATTGTAAAAAGTGATTCTTTATAATTTTCATTCATAGGTCGGAATTTATCTAAAGTTTCGATTTTATTAATTGTACCATTTGCATTGAAAAATAATTTTGCAACAACCGAAGTTTTGGAATTAGTAAATTTTATTTCAGCAATATTTGAATCGAGAATATTCCAAATTAGATTTTCACTTGGTAAAAGTGAAGTAGGAAAATAAACTGCTTCCGATAAATATTTAAACAAATTTGATTTATCAATTTCAATTCCCCAAGAATCACCAATTGTAACGCTTGAGTTTATTTTAATTAAAGTATTTCCTTTATTTTTTAAATAACTTTCAACAATTTCAATCCAGAATAATTTTGAATTTCCAATCTCTGCATCCCACAATAAACTTGGTTTTTGAGTTGTAAAATATTCTGCTGATTTTATTTTCAACCAATTTGAATTTTCTTCCGTTTTAATTTCACCGGATTGATTTAGTGTAATAAAATTCGGTATTTGAGAGCTATCATCAATTACAGTTTTGAAATATTTCTGAATTAATTTTGGCTGATTATCAATTTGATAGAAGTAAAATATTTTTTTGTTTTTGAAATTTATGGAACTTCTTAATTCATCAATTTCAGAGTTGATAGTATATTTTGTGTAAACTTTTCCGCCCCAAAATAAAAATAGAAATAATAGAAACAGAATTGTTAAAATTGAAATTACAATATTTTTCATGGCAAATTAAAAATGTAAAGCGTTTCTTCCGGATCAGAAATTATGTACAATTTATTTTGAGAAAAATTAATTGCGATTCCTTCAATTTGTTTTATATCAACATTATATTTCTGAATTAATTTTCCTTCAGTTGAACATTTGAAAATGGCTTTACTTTCATCGCTGATTATCCAAAGTTCATTTTTAGTTTTATCAAAGCACAATCCGGATAGATCTTTTGCAAATTCAATTTTATTTTGTGAAATAATATTTCCGTTCAAGTCGGTTTCAATCAATAAACACGGGCTTTTTTCGTTAACAATATATAAATGATTATTTATAGAATTGTACTCAATTCCTTCAAATCCCGAATTTGGTTTTCCATAAATACTTAGCGAAAATCTTTTAATTTCTTTTCCGTTGATATTCAAAAATACAACTTCGCGAGTTCTTTCTAAAATTGTTACAATAGTTGTATCGTTAAGTAAAGTAATTCCTTCAAGATCAAATCCATTTAATGAAAATGAATTTAAAACTTCTCCATCAAAATTAATTTGATAAATTTTACTCGATTCATCGCTGACAGTCCAAAGTGTATTTGTAATTTCATCGAGGTATAATCCGGATGGTTCGGGAACATTTATTTTTATCTGCAAAACCGGTTTTATATTTCCGCTGATTCCGTTTGCATTATTATTTGAATTGCAAAAATTAGAAATTGTAATTAGTAAAATAGCTGAAATGATTTTTAAAAGTTTTCTCATGTTTTATATCGAATTAATTTTAGTAAAAAATTCCAGCAATTTTTGTTTATCTAATTTTCCGTATGTTCTAACACTTGAACAAAGATCAACCCCATATGGCTTAACGGTTTGAACTGCTTCAATAATATTTTGTGAATTTAATCCGCCAGCTAAATAAACGGGAACTTTAACTTTTTCTACAATTGTCTTACTAATTTTCCAATTATGAGTTTTTCCAGTTCCACCTAAAATTTTAACAGATAAATTTTGATTTCCGGAATCGAGTAAAATTGCATCAATATCATTTTCAATTGCCAGAGCATCATCAATACTTTTTTCATTTTGAACATGCAAAACTTGAACAATTTTTATATTTGGAATTTCATTCCTAATATCTGAATAAATTCCATCAATTAAATTATCAACAATTTGCACAGTATTGGTTTTGCATCTTTTTAATTGATCAATAATTTCTTTTGCATTTTGTTTACTAGTAAGTAAAAAAGTATTGATATTTTGCGGAACCGATTTTGCAATTTCTGAAATTAAAGATTCCCCAATAATTCCGGGACCGCTTGGCATTTCAGAAACTAATCCTATTGCCGAAGCGCCTAATTCTATTGCTGTTTGAGCTTCTTCCAAACTTGAAATACAGCAAATTTTTACTTTTACATTTTTCATAAAATTAAACATGCACCGAATTATAAATTTCAAAAAGTTTCATATCGCAAAGTTCACCTTTTATAAAAAGATTATCCTTTAAAATTCCTATAAAATTAAAACCGGATTTTAATAAAACTTTTTCTGAAGCAATATTTTCGAGTTTACATCTTGCAATAATTTTTTTCAAATTCAGTTTGGTAAAACCAAATTTTACAACTTCCGAAATTGATTCGCTTACATAACCTTTATTCCAAAATTCTTGAGCCAAAACAAATCCAATTTCAGCAAAATTATTTTCTTTATTAAAATTTACAAATCCAATTGTTCCAATAATTTTTGAATTATCTTTTAACTCAATTCCCCAAGGTGCTGGCTCGTTTTTATTATAACCTTCGTAAATTAAATTTAAAAATGCAATTGTATCAATTTCACTTTTGTGTGCTTCCCACAAAACATATTTTGCAACTTCGGGATTTTTCGCATATTCGTAAATATCAAATCGATCCGAATATTCAATTTTACGCAAAATTAACATTTCGGTTTCCAGTCTCGGTAATTTTATGAAAAGGTTTTCTAACAATTATTTTCCAAATTTTGTATTATAAATATTTAATGGCATTTTTAAAAATATAATTTACAAAACTTTTGGAGATTTTATGGTGAGCAAAGATTTATTAGATATTTTGTGCTGTCCGGAAACTAAAACTGATTTGGTTCTTGAAGGAAATTTTTTAATTTCTGTTGATAAAGCAACACGAAGAAAATATAGAATTGAAGACGATATTCCCATTATGCTTATTGATGAAGCTGAACAATTGAGTTTGGAAGAATGGACAGAAATTATGAAAAAACATAACAAACCTTTTTAATATGATTGTTAAGACTGATAAATCCGAATTTGAAAATTATTTATGCGATGCCTCAAACATAAAAGGGATTTGTGAAAAGGTTTATTTCCCAGAAAATAAAAATGAAATTGTTGAAATTTTAAAATTTGCGAATAAAGAAAAAATTAAAGTTACGGTTTCTGCGGCAAGAACCGGATTAACCGGCGGAAGTGTTCCGGAAAACGGAATTTTAATTTCTCTGGAAAAGTTAAATAAAATTATTTTGTTTGATGAAAAAAATAAATTCATAATTGTTGAACCCGGAATTTTACTTTCGGAACTTCAAAAAATAGTTGAATCGAAAAATTTATTTTATCCGCCAGACCCGACAGAAACAAATAGTTCAATCGGTGGTAATGTTGCCACAAACGCAAGCGGTGCAAGAACTTTTAAATACGGATCGACAAGAAATTTTGTGGAAGAATTAGGAATAATTTTACCAAATGGAGAAGAAATTACTTTAAAACGTGGTGAAAATATTTCGGAAAATTATTTAGGAAAAATTATCACCAACGAAAATCATAAAATAGAAATTGCAATTCCGGAATATGAAATGCCAAAGGTAAAACATGCAGCCGGATATTATACAAAAAAAAATATGGATTTAATTGATTTGTTTATTGGCTCAGAAGGAACTTTGGGAATTATTACAAGTATAAAACTTAAATTGATTGATTTACCAAAACAAATTCTTTCGATGATTATTTTCTTCGATTCGGAAGTTAATAGTTTTTCATTTTTAGGAGAAATTAAAGAAAAGTGTAAAAATGCAAATTCACTAATCGATGTAAGAGAAATTGAATTTTTTGATGAAAATTCATTAAAATTATTGATTGATGAATTTCCAAATATTCCGGAAAATTCTAAAAGTGCTATTTGGATTGAACAAGAACTTGAGAATAATGAAGATGAAGTGTTAGATGAAATTACAGAAATTATTACAAAATATGATGGAAATTTGGAAAATATTTGGTTTGCAATTGATGGAAACGAAAGAAATAAAATGAAGTTATTCAGACACAGTATTGCATTAAAAGTGAATGATATTATTTCACAAAGAGGATTAAAAAAAGTTGGAACAGATAATGCCGTTCCGGATGACAAATTTTATGAATTTTATAAATATACATGCGGTCTTATAAAAGAAAATAATTTAGATTATGTTGTTTACGGACATATTGGAAATTCGCATTTACATTTTAATATGCTGCCAAAAAGTAAAAATGAACTTGATTTGAGCAGAAAACTTTATGGGGAAATCTGCAAATTTTCAACAATATTGGGCGGAACAATTTCTGCCGAACACGGAATTGGAAAATATAAAAGAGATTTTCTGTTAAATATGTTTGGCGAAGAGAATATTTTGAAAATGGCAAATTTAAAAAAGTCCTTGGATCCAAATTTAATTTTAAACACCAATAATATATTTGATGAAAAATATTTTACAAAAATATAAAATCCTTATTTTAATAGCTTTTTCATTTTTCACAACTTATTCTGAAATATTTCCTCAAATTAATAATGATGAAAACCAAATTCGTTTGGCAAAATCTTATGAAGAAATAAATAATTATGAAGAAGCTGAAAAAATTTACAAAACATTAATTTCCCAACAGCCGCAAAATTATAATTATTACAGAAATCTTTACGATTTATTTCTAAAACTTAAAAAATATGATGAATGTAAAATTCTAATTGAAAATCAAATTCTTCTAAATTCTCAAAATATTGATTTATACGGAGACCTCGGGTCTTTATATTATTTGATCGGAAATGAAAAGGAAGCATTTGAAACATGGGAAAAGGGGATATCACTAAATTCTGAAAATGCGTTTAGTTACAGAATTATTGCAAATTATTTAATTGAAAATCGTTTGATTGAAAAATCTATTAGCTATTTGGAAATCGGAAATTCCAAATCTGAAGATCAAACTATTTTTTCATATGATATTGCAAATCTTTATTCCATAACAATGAAATTTGATAAAGCTGCCGACGAATATTGCAAAATTATTTTATCAAAACCAAATCAAATTGCAATTATCAAAAATCGGATATTCGGTTATATTAATTCAAATGGAGCTGAAAAACCAACTTTTGAAATAATCGAAAGTTATTATAACAAGTTTAAAAATCTAAAATTTCTTGAATTACTGATTGATCTTTATATTCAGACGAATAACTTTGAAAATGCATTCAAAAATGCGGTTATCTATGAAGAAGAAAATACGAATAACGGGTCGTATTTATTTAATATTGGACTAAGATTTTCTCGACTTGGGGCACATGAAGTTGCGGCAAATACGTTTAATTATGTTTTAGAAAATTTTCCACAAAGTCAGTTAATTCCTCAAACTGAAATAAATTATACTCGAGAAATTGAGTTAAACTTAAAGAAAATTTTAACAAAAAGTGATAATTGGAAAAAGTTCAATAATCAAAAATTTGAAATAAGTGGATTTCAAAATTTAATTTCATCTTATGAAAAACTTGCTAAAAAATACCCGAATGATAATGTTGGAATTGAGGCAAAATTTAGAAGCGGAATAATTTATCATGAATTTCTAGAAAATTACACAAAAGCAGATAGTATTTATCAAAAAATAATTTCGGAAAATAATGGAAATGTGATAATTCCGGATGTAAAATTAAGATTGGCAAAATTAAAATTGCAAAATGATAGTTTAATTTCTGCAGAAAAAATTCTTGATGAAATTTTAATGTTCAAAATAAATGATGAGAATCTTCAAAAAGAAATAAAATTTTTATTAGCTAAAACGAAAATGTGGAAAGGAAAATTCAGCGAAGCGATTTTGAAATTTAATGATGTTAAATCAAACTCCGAAGATGAAAATACAAATGATGCTCTTCAATATTTATTAATATTAAATACGTTTAAAAATGATTCTCTTAATTTACTTTCTTATGTAAATGCCGATTATCTAATTGAGAAAAGAAAATATATAGATGCTTCTATCGAATTTAAAAAGTTAGCTGAAAATAAAAATTTAATTTTGCTAAAGGATTTTGCTTCAATAAATTATGCAGAATTATTATTATCATTGAATAATTATAAAGAAGCTGTTATTTTTTTGGAGGAAATTTCAAATAGTGACGAAGATAACATCTATAAAGATAAAATTTTCTATTTATTAGGATCAACATATTATTATGGTATTAATGAAAAGGAAAAAGCGTTAAAAATATTTTCAAGAATTTTTAATGAGTTTCCAAATTCAATTTTTGCTGGAAAATCCAGAAAAATAATTTCAGAAATTAATGATGGGGGAAAAGGTAATATATGAGCGATTTGCACGATCATAAAATTGTGAAATGTTCTTTTTGCGGAAGAGATGGAAATGAAGTGACAAGCATGGTTGCCGGTCCAGATGTTTACATTTGTGATATTTGTGTAAAAACAAGTGTGGATATTTTAAAAAATAATCTAGCCGCATATAACAATAAGGAAACTTCTACAAATTCCTTAACTCCGGATATGATAAAGAAAAGTCTCGATGAATATATTATTGGTCAAGAAAGAGCAAAAAAAGTAATTTCCGTAGCGGTTTATAATCATTACAAAAGAATTAACGCAACTTCATCAATGTTTGATTTTGATGATGTTGAAATTGATAAAAGTAATATTTTGCTTATTGGCGCAACCGGAGTTGGAAAAACATTAATTGGTAAAACACTTGCCGGAATTTTGGATGTTCCATTTGCAATTGCCGATGCTACAACATTAACCGAAGCCGGATATGTTGGAGATGACGTTGAAACAATTTTGGTTCGTTTGCTTCAAGCGGCAGATTACAATTTAGAAAAAGCACAAAAAGGAATTATTTATATCGATGAAATAGATAAAATTGCTCGTAAAAGTGAAAGTGTTTCAATAACAAGAGATGTTTCAGGTGAAGGAGTGCAACAAGCATTATTAAAAATTTTAGAAGGAACTGTTGCTGGAGTTCCACCTCGCGGTGGAAGAAAACATCCCGAACAAAGTTTAATAAATATTAATACAAAAAATATTTTGTTTATACTCGGCGGTGCATTTGATGGAATTGAACAAATTGTTGGTTCGCGATTAAATAAAAATTCAATGGGATTTTCAGTTGCTCAAGATGATGAAAAAGAAATTATAAAAGATGAACTTTACACAAAAGTTGAACCGGAAGATTTGTTAAAATATGGAATAATTCCGGAATTAATTGGAAGAATTCCGATTATTGCACCACTACATTCACTAAATGCCGATGCATTAAAAAGTATTTTAACTGAGCCAAAAAATGCGATATTAAAACAATATAAAAAATTATTTTTAATGGAAGGTGTTGAATTAGAATTTGATAAATTGGCAATCGATTCAATAGTTAAAAAAGCAATGGAGAGAAAAACCGGTGCAAGAGCTTTAAGATCAATTGTAGAAACAACTTTATTAGATATTATGTATGAACTACCAAATTTAGATAATGTTGAAAGATGTTTAATTACAAAAGATACGGTTGAAAAAGGTGATTCACCAATTTATTACGAAGTAGATAGAAAATCGGCATAATTTGAATAAAATTACTTTTTAAAAGACCCAGTAGAAATGCTGGGTTTTTTGTTTTTAAACAAAATATTCTGATTCACAGAGATGTATTTTTTTGAATCAATATGATACAAAAAGATCATTTTTGTGATTTGAAACAATTCAAGCTCAAAGCAAATCTTGAAAATTCAGTTAAAAATCAAATCTTTTAAATGGCATCAGAATTGATTTAGTCACTTGTTGATTAACAAATTTCGAATTATATGAACACTGGACAAATGATTATAACAATGGCTGCAATGATTTTATTATCAACAGTCATTTTAAGTGTAAACAAAAATGCACTTAACACAACAAGTTCCATGACGGAAAACAAATATCAAATTTTAGGTATTTCTTTAGGAACAGCATTAATTGAAGAAGCTTTTAGTAAATCTTTTGATGCTTATACAGCTTTAAACCCAATTACCGGTGAAGCTGAACAAGCTGATAATTTATCGGATTTAACAAATTACTATAGTCTTGGTCCGAGCAATCTTGAGAAAAAGCGAAGAAATTTTAATGATTTTGACGATTATAACGGATTTGTTGATAGTGCTTCAAATGCATCTGTTGATTCTTTATCATCAGAAATGCGTAATAATGATATTGCAGCAATATTCAAAGTTGAAAGCAAGGTTTATTATGTAGATCCATCAACAGATAACAAATTAAAAAAAGTAAACTATAGAACATGGCATAAAAGAATGGATGTATTAGTAACAAGCAGGTATTTAGGTGATGGTTTAGACACAATTAAACTTTCAAAAATTTATAGTTACTTTTTTTATTAGGAGTAAAAATGGGATTTTCAAGTTTATTGGATATTATTGGTTCAACAATGGTAGGGGGAATAATTCTAATAATTTTATTTAGAATGAACGATTCAGCGGTTGAAAATCATTACCTAAACAGCGGAGAATTAATTGTTCAAACCAATCTAATTTCTGTTGTTGAATTACTAGAATATGACTTAAGGAAAATTGGATATTGTTCAAATTGGGAAGGTGCACCAGTACCCGGAGAAGCATTGCTTAGTGCAACAGATACAAGTATAAGTTTTTTAACTGATGTTCCAACCGATACAAAACCATTTGGTGATGGAATTATAGACACCTTAAAATATTGGACTGGTTCTCCCCTAGAAGAAGATGTATTAAAAACTCCAAATCCCAATGACAGAATGTTATTTAGACAAGTAAATGGAGAACCTCCACTATATTCAAACATGGGGATTACACAATTTAAAATTGTATACTTTGATGCCTTGGGAAACGAAATTCCACTTTATACTTTGATTGCAAATGCTTCTGCTAAACAACCTTTAGGAATCATTACAATGCAAATAGATATCACAGTAGAAAATACGGCTTCTTATGGTGATTTAGCAGATGAAGAAAATGAAGTTTATTCGAAAGATAAAAGTGCATTTTGGAGACAAATAAGACTTGCAGCACCAAGCTTAAATAATAGATAAAAATATTAAGGAGTAATTTAAAATGGGTGGAAAAGCCATTTTAATAGTTGTGATATCATTTAGTTTGATGTTTACAGTTGTTAAATATAATTCATCAAATACTTCATCAAATGCTGCTGAAAGGCTAGCATCATATTATATTAAAACTAACGCCCATAATATTGCAGCAAGTGCAGCAAATATCGCAGCAAATGAACTTTTTAGAGACCCGAATTGGAGTGGATTTAGCCAAGATACACTTTATATGAATGGCGGCTATGCTGTTATTAGTGTTAGTAAACCAGCAAATGCAAAAGCAAAATTTGATGCAAAAGCCGTTTATAAATTCTTTTATGCTGGGGAAGAGTTTTCAGAAGAATCACGTGTAAATTTTGTTCTTAATGCAACAAATTATTCGCGATTTGGATATTATACAAATGTTTGGGGTTCAGGATATTTGGTTACTGGTGATACAATTGATGGTCCATTTCATACTCAAACAAAATTAAATACCCTTGGTTCACCAGTTTTTCTTGGAAAAGTAACCACAAAACAAGGAATTAATATGGTTGGAAATAAATATGGATTTGGTCCAGCGAATCCAGAATTTAAAGGAGGGTATGAAACTCCAGTTGATGTGCCGTTTACATTAAATACTTCAGCTTTATTAGGTGTAGCTTCAACTGGTGGGAGAGTTTTTCAACATCCATCTGGTTCTAATTTAGATGTAAGATTACATTTTAATGCTGATGAAACTGTTGAATGGAGCACAAGAAAAACAGGTACATCAAGTTGGTCAACTCCTATTGTTGCAGATTTGGATACTTTTACAACAAATGGTGTAATATGGAATAAAAAAGGAAATTTATATTTATCTGGAACAGTAAATGGAAAATACACTGTTGGTACAGCAAAAGGCGGGGGCTCAACGGGATATGTATATTTAGAGGACGATATTGTTTATCGTAAAGATCCTCTGAAATTTGTGAACGGAGGAACCACAATTACAAATCCAGATTGCGAAGATATGCTTGGCATAATCGCAGAAAAACAAGTTGTAGTTAAAGATAATGCTGCCAATAGAGATGATATAAATATACATGCAGCACTATTTAATTATGATGGTGGTATTACAGTGGAAGGTATTAGTTCATCAAAACCTAATATGGGAACAATGAGAATACATGGAAGTTTAATTGAAAATAGTGCCCAAACTACTGGCTATACAAATGGGGCTGGGTATCATCAAGTTATCAAATATGATAAACGATATAGAAATTCAACTCCACCATCTTTTCCTGCTACAACATCTTATGAAATTGTTTCTTGGTTTGAATAATATATTAGATTATGAATACCGGACAAACACTTATAACAATAGCAGCTTTAGCACTAATTGTATTAACAGTTCTGAACTTTAATAAAAGTTCTTTGAACACTCAAGATAATTTAATTTACAATAAAGAGTATATTGTTACTACAACTGCAGCGCAATCTTTGCTTGAGGAAATAAGCAGCAAGGCATTTGATGAGAAAATTGTGAATGGTGCAACAATTACAAATGCATCAAATTTTACATCATCACTAGTTGCGGAAACCGGTGAAACTTATCCCAATTTTGATGATATTGATGACTATAATAATTTTAACAGAAAAGACTCAATATCAAATCTCGGTGTTTTTAATTTTATGGCAAAAGTAAATTATGTAAATGATGATCTACAATTTTCTGGAGCAAATACATATCACAAAGCAGTAAAAATAAAAGTAGTTAACCCAAATCTAAAGAATCCTTTTACCGGAATAGTAGATACAATTACGATTACGACAGTTTTTAGTCAATGGAAAATGTTATAAGTTATGGGATTTAGTACTTTAATAGACATATTAGGCGCAATGATTATTGGAGCACTAATGCTTTTAACAATAAAAGCATTCAACGGAAATGTGAATGAAAATACAAGCAAATATCATAGTGATTTAATTGTACAACAAAATTTAGTTTCAATTATTGATTTGATTGAATATGATTTTTCACGATTGGGATATTGCGAAGATCCGTCAAAAATTCCTAACCCACAAGATATGATTCTTTATGCTGATTCAACTTCAATAGAATTCTGTACAGATCTTGCGGTAAGCAGTTCTGATTTTAGAGGTGATGGAATTTTAGACACACTTCGTTATGAACTTGGTGTCGATATAAACCAAACTCCGAATCCAAATGATAAATTATTATATCGGTTTATTCCCGGGTACTCAAAAGATGCTTCGAATTTAGGAATTACACATTTCACAATAAAATATTTTGATAATTTCGGTAATGTTTTACCTCATCCAATAAATACTCAAATTATTGCTTCTATGCAAATAGATATCAAAGTTGAAGATTGTTACGGTTACGATACGGATAATTCAGAAAAAACACATAATGATAAATTTGCAACGGCAATGTGGCGGCAAATTCGTTTAGCAACAAAAAATATAAGCAGGTAAAATGGGCGGAAAAGCAGCATTATTGTTGGTTTTAGGATTTAGCAGCATTCTTCTAATTATTGGATTAAATTTCAATTCC
Source organism: Ignavibacteriota bacterium (assembly GCA_016716225.1). Classification (NCBI taxonomy): domain Bacteria; kingdom Pseudomonadati; phylum Ignavibacteriota; species Ignavibacteriota bacterium. The sequence continues at coordinate 1,457,145 of JADJWT010000001.1, forward strand.
GTTTCAGGTTCTGCTGCGGATAATTCCGGCAAATATTTTGAACAAGTTTTGGCAAAAGAAATTGCAAGAACAGGAATAAATTTAGCTGCAAGTAATATTGCAAAAAATCCTGGTTGGACACCTGACGGAAATCCTTATAGTTTTAATGGGGAAGATAATTTGGTAATAAGTGTAAATGATACAGGTGATATAAAAACCATTAGCGCATTCGGTGAATATAAAGGTGTTACTAAATTTATTGAAGTTAAAGTAAGAGCAGCTAGTTTTTCGGAATTTGCATACTTTTCTGATGAAGAAGCACCACCGGGAAAAGAGATTTGGTGGACGAAAAAAGACTCTGTTTGGGGTCCATTCCATACAAATGATGTTCTGAGAGTTGCTAAACATCCGTATTTTAACGGACCCTCAACTTCTCACGGAGGTTCATTAATTTACCAAAGTGATGCAGCTGCAGATGAACCCGTAATTGTTGGTGATTATAATCCCGGTTTAACTATTTCATTACCAACAGATGGGGTTTCCGGATTATCATCTAAAGCTGCTGAAACCGGAGGTTATACATTTTCCGGGCAAGCAGAAGTTTTTCTTGAATTTGCCGGAGATAGTATAAAATATAAATTCAACGCCGCAGATGCATATACAACAGTTCTTGGAAGTAATTTAGCACCTTCTGGAATTATCTATGTAAATAATGGAAATTTAAGGTTAAAAGGAACAGTTAAAGGAAAATGGTCGGTTGGTACAAATCAATCTGTTTATCTTGATGACGATATAGTTTATAGCGATATTCCAGATTATACTGATAAAAATGATCCTTCTAATGATATTTTGGGAATTTTATCAAAAGATAATGTTTACATTACAAATAACGCTGATAATGCAACTGATATTAATATTCATGCATCAATTTATGTTGAAAACGGCGGATTTATGGCTGAAGATTACGAATCTAGACCGGTAAGTGGTTATATAAATTTGATCGGCGGAGTTACGCAAAAAACCCGTCAAGGAGTTGGAACTTTTAATACGAATTCCGGAAATCCGGAAAGTGGTTTTGCCAAAAATTATCGTTATGATAACAGACTACAAAGAATGGTTCCTCCTTATTTTCCCAGCACAAATACATTCAGAATCCTTTCGTGGTTAGAATAGTACCTTTTTCATTTTCACTCCATCAACTTATTTAATTACTTCATATTGGGTTAATTTAAATAGAATTTTCTCCGATAATTAATAAAAATCTATAAAAAAAATTATGAATACCGGGCAAATGATGATTGGTATTGTTGCTTTAGGTTTAGTAACATTTACATTACTAAATTTTAACAGAGGTTCAATATCAACTCAAGATTCAATTACATATAATAAATCTTTTATACTTGCTACAACTGTTGCTCAATCAGTTTTAGATGAAATAAACAGTAAAGCTTATGATGAAGAAATTGTTAACGGAACTAAAATATTTTCAGCTAATGATTTTTCAGATGTTCTTAAAAAAGAAACCGGTGAAACATATCCCAATTTTGATGACATTGATGATTACAATAATTTTTCAAGAAGTGATTCAATTCCTCAAATGGGAGTTTTTAACATTAATGTAAAAGTGGAATATTTAACAGATGATTTACAACCAACGGTTTCTAAAACTTACAATAAAAATATTACGGTAAGAATTTCAAGTCCGTCTTTATTCAATTTCTTTAAAGATGTGCAAGATACTGTTGAAGTTAAAAGTTTATTTAGTCAATGGACATTATTATAAATGGGCTACAGTACTTTATTAGATATAATTGGAGCAATGATTATTGGCGGATTGATGATCCTTTCTATAAATACAATTAATCAAACCGCTTCAGAAAACTCAGGCAGATATAATAGTGATTTAATTTCTCAGCAAAATTTGGTTTCAATTGTGGAACTTCTTGAACATGATTTTTCAAGAATTGGGTATTGTGAAAATCCGGATAGCATTTTATCTCCGGAAGAAATGATTACATATGCCGATTCAACAAAAATTAAATTTTGGACAGATATTGCAGTATCAAAAATAAATTTTAGAGGTGATGGAACAAAGGAAGAATTGATTTACGAATTAGGTCCGGATGTTAACGCCACTCCAAATCCAAATGATAAATTACTTTACAGATATGTTTCCGGAACAGTAAAAGATGCAAGCAATTTAGGAATTACAGAATTTAGGATTACTTACTTTGATAATATGAATAATAAACTTTCTCATCCAATTGATACAAAATTAATTTCTTATATGCAGATTGATTTACGAGTTGAAGATTGTTACGGATATGATACAGATAATTCTGATAAAGAACATGTGGAAAAATTTCCTACAGTCTTCTGGAGACAAATTAGAATGGCAACAAAAAATATGAGCAGATAATATGGGCGGAAAAGCGGCACTTCTTTTAATTCTTGGATTTAGCACAATAATGTTGATGTTTGGATTAAACATGAACAGAGTTTCAACAAATGCTGTTGATAACTCTTCCAATTATTTTGAGAATGAAATGGCTAAAGAAATTTCTCGAAGCGGAATTAATCTTGCAGCAAGTAATTTATCACGTAATCATAGTTGGCAACCAAGTGATAATTACGATTACTTAGGAGAAGATAATCTCAAAATTACTGTTAATGAATCTGGAGGAATAAAAACTGTTACTGCTGTTGGATCATATAAAGGAATTTCAAAATTAATAGAGGTAAAAATTAGTTTAGCAAGCTTTTCTGAGTATGCATATTTCTCAAACATTGAGGGAGATATTTGGTGGACAGCTACAGATTCCGTTTGGGGACCATTTCATACAAATGATAAAATTCAAGTTCAAGGTCACCCGTATTTTAATGGACCAATAACATCACATGGCGGGGCAATAAAATATTATACGGATAAAGCTACAGATGAACCAACTATTCAAGGAACATATTTGCCGGGAACAACAATTAATATTCCTACAGATGGAATTACAAATTTATCACAATCAGCGGCAAGCTCCGGATATGTTTTTTCCGGGCATTCGCAAGTTTTTCTACAATTTGATGGCGATAGCATTAAATACAAATATAATAGCGGTGATCCATATGTAACTGTTTTGGGAACCGATCTCGCCCCAAACGGAGTAATTTATGTTGAAAACGGAAATTTGAGAATTGAAGGAACTGTTAAAGGAAATTGGTCGGTTGGAAGTAATCAAAATGTTTATCTGGATAATGATGTTGTTTACAATGATGTGCCGGATTACAAAGATAAAAATGATGCTTCAAATGATTTACTCGGCATTGTTTCAAAAAATGATGTTATTATTACAGATAATGCTGCAAATAGTTCAAATATAAATGTGCATGCTGCAATTTACTGCGAAACGGGAGGATTTACCGCAGAAAATTATAAAACAAGATCTTTAAGCGGAACAATTCATTTAATTGGTGGAATTACGCAATATGAAAGAAAAGGCGTTGGAACCTTTATTGCAGATAAAACTAAGAAAATACCTAAATCCGGTTTTCCGGTTAAAGATTATAAATACGATAACAGACTTTTAAAGAAAGTTCCTCCATATTTCCCAAGTACAAATACGTTTAAAATACTTTCTTGGTTAGAATAGATAAAACTACTACACTAACTTTTTTCTAATATAATTGATAATTTAATATTTTATAAAATTACTTATCTTAAAGAAACAAAAATAAATTATCAATTTTATGAAGATAAAAATCATCCCTTATATTTTATTATTTTCTATAATCTTTTCACTTAAGATTTTTTCACAAAAATATTCCTTAACCGGATTTGTATATGATAATCAAACCAAACTTGGTTTGGGTTATACAAATATTAGAGTTGATAACTCCGGATTTGGAACTTCAACAAATATTTCGGGTAAATTTAAAATTAATCTTCCCAAAGGAAATTATAATTTAATTGCTTCATATCTTGGTTATAAATCTGATACTTTAAAAATTAATCTAAATTCAAATAAAGAAATTGATTTTCACTTAAATCCTATTCAAATAAATTTGGATGAAGTTACGGTTAAACCCGGAAGAAATCCCGCTTATGATATAATTGAAAAAGCAATTGCCGCAAAGGAAAAAATTAAAAATAAAATTTATGATTATAAATATTCTGCGTATACAAAAGGATTAATAAAAACTACTCAAGATTTTAATACCGGAAGTTATTCACTTTCTTCCAAAGATACCGGCGATGTTAAAATTACCGGAATTTTAGAAAATGAAAGCCGCGGATTTTATAAAGCTCCGGATAATAAAAAATATTTTATTGTTGCAAGAAAGCAAACCGCAAATACTCCTCCATTTATAAATACATTAACCGGCGGAAATGTTTTGCAAAGTTTTTATGAAGACAAACTTGCGTTTCTAGGGAAAATGATTCCAAGTCCAATTTCTAAACAAGCGCTTACTTATTATTATTTTTATATCGAAAAAGAAACGGCAATTGATAATAGAAAAGTATTCCAAATTTATTTTAATACTGATAATACTGCGGATCCCGGATTTTTTGGAAATTTATTTATTGAAGACAGTACATTTTTTTTACTAAAGGTTGATGTTAACTTAAACAGAATGGCAAACCCCGGCGGACTTTTTGATCAAGTAAAAATATTTCAACAATTTTCTGAAATTTCAAAAGAAATAATTCTTCCCGTTGATTATAGAATTTTTGCAAATGGAAATTATTTGGGTTTGGCAAAATTTGGTTTTGAACTAAACACAATTATGAATGATTATGAAATCAACACAAATATTGAAGATGATTTTTTTGATAATACTTTAATTTCAGTTTTGCCGGAAGCTGATAAAAAAAATGAAGATTATTGGAATTCAATTCAATCAATTCCAAATACTGTTGAAGAAAATATTGCTTATTCAAGAATTGATAGTTTAAAAAAAGCTAATGCAGAATTGGGCGAAGAAATAAATTTACTTTCGCAAACTATAAAACTTAACGATTATTTTTCTATCAACGGACCAATTGATATATACAGTTTTAATAAAGTTGAAGGTAATGCATTAAACCTTGATTTATATTTTTCCGATGCAGAAGAACAAAGATTAAACGGAATTGCAGAAATTAGTTACGGATTTTCCGATAAAAAATTTAAGAAAAAGTTTTTTGCAAATTATAGATTTGGGGAATTGCGCACAACAACGCTTAATCTAAATGCTTACGATAAAATAACTGATTTATTTGGCGCATCTGATAATTACAACAAATTTACTTCAACATTTTTAAGCTTAATTACAAAATATGATTTTAGAGATTATTATTATTCAAAAGGATTTGAAGCAGAAATAAATTCGGAAGTATTTTCAATTTTAAATTTAGGAATTGGATTTTTAAATAGAACTGATAAATCGGCAAAAAATAATTCCAATTTTTCATTTTTCTATCCGAGTAAAAAATATTCATTAAACAAATCAATTTACGATACAAAGACCAATGCAGTTACAGCAAATTTCACATTGGATTTTAGAAAATTTATTGAAGACGGATTTTTTAGAAGAAGAATTCCCAGAAGAAATCACATAATATTTGAAGGTGCCGCATTAATTAGCGATGAGAAAATATTAAAAAGTGAAAATGATTTTTTGATTTTTGAATTAAATACATATGGAGCATTTTCTACCGCAGATAATTGGATGATGGAATTTTATGCAAATAAAATTTTTTCAAATGGCGCAGTTCCTTTTCAAATGCTGCATGCGCTTCCGGGAAATATTAGTTCAGCGGGAAAAAATAATTCTTTTAGAACTTTGCGGATTGGAGAAGTTTTTGGTGATGATGTTACGGAAATATTTTTAAAACATAATTTTGGCGATGAGTTATTTACAATTGCGCAAATTCCTTTTATCAAAGATTTGCAATTACAATTTGCGGTTCACATAAATGCGGCAATTTCAAATATTTCTTCAGAAAGTAAAAATATTTTATTGCACAATTCTGCAATATTCAAAAAACCTTTTTACGAATTAGGATTTAGTTTGGGGCATTTACTAATTCCCATGAATTTTGAATTTACATGGAAATTAAATTATCGCGGAAAAAATAATTTTGTATTTGGAATAAATACAATTGTACTTTAACTATTGATTCGGCAAGCTTAAAACAATTTTTAACGTATTATCTAAATCTTGAAAGAATTCAAAATTACCGCCTGATAATTCCGTAAACTTTATTGCAAACACAATTGGATAAGAAACATTTCCGGTTAATTTTTCTAATTTTATATTTGTTAAATATGATAAATCTTCTTCTGCACAATTTGTAACAAATTCAACGATTGAAAAATTTGAAATTTCCGATTTAACACTTTTTATAAAAACCGTACTGTTTTTTTTTGTTATTCTTTTTAGAAATAAAAAAATATTATTGAAAATTGAATTTGCAATTTCATAATCAATAAATAGACTTTGATCTTCGCTAACTTCTATTTTTACTTCAATTTTATTTTCGGAAAATAATTTTTTGTAGAAATTTTTTGTCTGAATAACTAAATCAAGCAGACTTAAATTTTCTTTAGTCAATCCGTAATTATATGTATCAAGCTTTAACCAATTGATGAAATTTAAAAGTAATTCGTAAGATTCGCGTGTTTGATTTCCAATTCTGGCAACAAATTCATTTATTTCTTCGTAAGTTAATTTTTCATTCGGATCATTTAAAATATCGCTGAATCCCAAAGTGCTTGTAAAAGATCCTCGCAAATCATGACTTAATTTAGAAAAAAATTGATCTCGTTCTGTAAGATTTTCTTGGTTCATTTTTTTAATTCGGCAATTAACGTTTTTGCATTTTCAATTGTTAATAATTTTTCAACTTCGGTTTTATTATCGAATTTATTTACAATTTCTGAAAGTAATTTTAACTGTAATTCATTATTATTTTTTGGTGTAAGAAGTAAAATTATAACTCTGCTTAAAGTTCCATCACTTGCTTCAAAATCAATTCCCTTTTTATTAATTGCAATTGACAGCATTGGTTCTTTGATATTAATTTTTGCATGCGGTAAAGCTAAATAATTTGCAATTCCAGTTGGTAAAATTTTCTCGCGAAAAATTACTTCGTTAAAAATTTCTTCACTAGTTAATTTTGATTTTTCTGAAATTGCATCAACTAACTTTTTAATAATATTTAGTTTATCATTTTCATCGGTAAATAAAATATTTTTTTCCGAAATAAGATTTGCAAATTTTGATTTGTCTTTTTTATTTAAGAAATAACTCATAATCGGTGCGCTTGTTATTGATGTTACAAGAGCCATAATTACTAAAGCAACAAAAACTTGTTCATTTATTAAGCCGGCTTGCAATGCAATTATTCCAAGAATAATTTCCATTGTTCCGCGGGAATTCATTCCAAATCCGATTATTAATGAATCGTTTTTATTGAGTCCGCTCCAGAAAGCTCCAAGTCCGCAGCCTATTACTTTTCCAAAAAAAGAAAGTATAAGAATTACAGACACAATTGCAAAATCGAAATTTTCGATAAAATTTACTTTTAAACCAATTGATACAAAAAACAACGGCGCAAAAATGTGAGTTACAAATTGATGAATAATTTCTCTTGTATGCTCAGTTAAATGTGTTGAATCACCAATAGCAATGCCAATAATAAATGCACCGAATATTGCATGAATCCCAATATGTTCAGTAAATGCAGCTCCTAAAAATCCTAAAATTAAAATAAAACTTAAAATTCCTCCGGGAAATGTAAATCTTGAACTTATATAAGGAATTGCTTTATCTATAATTTTTTTTCCAATTGTTAAAACAAAAACCACGAATACAATAATTGCAATAATTGTTTCAATAAAAGTGAAACCATGTTTTCCAGTTCCGATTAAACCTAATATTATTGAGAAAATCAGCCAACCGATTAAATCATTTAACATTGCAGCGGAAATTATAATAACACCAATTTCGAGTTTAAAGATTTTTAAATCCATTAAAGTTTTTGCTATAACTGGGAGTGCGGAAATAGATAATGCAGTTCCCATAAAAAGTGCAAAAATAAATTTAGAGCTTCCTTCCCCAATCCCCATAAGGTTAGGAAAAAGATACGAAACTCCAAACCCAAGAAGAAATGGTAAAAATAAACCCATATTACTTGTGTAGATTGCTTTTTTACCTTGACTTAAAACAATCGCGAGATCAACTTCCAAACCGGAAATAAGTAAAAGCAAAACAACCGCAATTGTTGTAAAACTTTGTAATGCAATACTAATTTCATCATTTTTGGGAAATAAATAATCAAATGTGGATGGTGACAACATTCCCAAAACTGTTGGACCTAAAATTAATCCCGCAAGAATTTCGCCAATAATTGCGGGTTGTTTAATTTTTATAAAAAACTCACCAAGTAACTTTGCAGAAAAAAGCATAACACTTATGCTTATAAGAAATGTTGTTATTTGGGTTTCATTTAAATGCATATTATCTAATTATTAGTAAATTTGATGGAAGTTTATCAAACGAGTATTCTGCATTATGCATAAAAAGTCTATCAAGTAATTTCATTTTTTTTGCGGGACTCGAAATAACAAAAATATCTGCATTATTTTGGCTTGCATAATTTCCAGCTTCCCAGCCTTCCTTTCCATATAAACAAACTATTTTTGGCTCAATTTCTTTTAGATTAAGTTCTTTAATAAAAAAATTCATTTTAGTTTGTTCTTCATCAATCCATTGCTGCTTAAGTGAATTTATTTCATTTGTTGAACCACCATCAATAATAGAGGCAGTTAAACCCGGTGCGTGAAAATCGCGAATTATCACAAATTCTTTTGCATTTTCTTTTATTGCAAATTGATAGGCGGTTAAAATTGTTTTTTCACCTTGAGGTGAATAATCTGCCGAAACGTAAAATTTTTTAAATCCTTGAGGATTTTCCGAAGGAGATTTTAAAATTAAAGTTGATGAAGTAAACTCGCGCATAATTGTTCTGGCAACGGAACCGAAATAAAATTTAAATAAACTTTCTTTTTCCAATGCGCCAGAAATTAATAAATCAACTTTTGATTTTTTGCTGTTTCTTAAAATTGCTGAAGCCGGATCACCTTTATCCCAAATTACTTCGTAACTATTTTTCTCAATTCCGGAATTTTCTATTGCAGAGAATAATCTTTCTTCCGCTTCTTTATTTTTTTCACCAATGTGAATAAGAACCAATTGCGAATTAAATAAATTTTGTAATCTTAAAGTTTCCTTTAATAATGCTTTTCCCGTTGGGGAAAAAGTAATTGCTAAACCAATTTTTAAAATCATATTTAATAATATTTTTTTGTTAGAATATTGCTATAATTTATATAAAGAGCAAATGTAAAATCTAAAAGAAATTTTTAATAATAATTGAGATTGATGCAATAAGAAGCCCAACTCCAATCATCAATTTTAAAACTTTTTCTGAAATGTTTGTATTAATTACATTTCCTAAAAATGCTCCGATCGAAAATCCTACAATTACCGGAATTGCTTTTGAAAATACAATGTGGCCTAAAAAATAATGACTAAAACTTCCGCTGATACTTGTAAATAAAATCATAAATAAAGCAGTTGCGGAAGCAGTAAATGCTGGCATACGAAAGATTTCCGTCATAATTGGAACTTTTAAAAATCCTCCGCCAATTCCTAAAAATCCGGCAATCATTCCGGATAAAGAACCGAAAATTCCGCTAATAAGAAAATTAATTTTGTAAACAGAAGTTTTGGTTTTTCTTATTACACTTGGTCCAAAACTATTCATTTTATAAATGAATGAATTTTTATCATATTTTTTGCGCAAAGTTTTTGATTGTTTAATCATTCTGTAACCAATCAAAAGTACAACAACTGAAAATAAAATTTCAACAAATTCAACGGATAAAATTTTTGTTAAATATGCTCCAAGAATAGTTCCTAAAATTGTTGGAATTTCCAAAACGATTGCAGCTTTGTAATCAATATTATTTTTGTTTAAGTTAAACAAAGTTGAAATTATTGCCGATGGAATTAACGCAACTACAACTGAACCAATTGCAATTTTAATTGGGAAACCAAAAACAATTACAAGAATTGGAATCATAAAAACGCCACCGCCAAATCCAACAACTGATCCAAATCCGCTTACAATAATTGCAGAAAGTAAAATTAGAATGAATATCACTATAAACTTTATTTAATTATTTAAAAATATAGAAATCTTTTTACTGAAAATTTTTGAATATGAATTTAAATAATTAATTGGAATTTATAAGTTGCATTAACTTTCTAAAAAGATTTAAAGAAGTTTTATTCTGTAATTTTAATTAAAACAAACTTTAAAAGTTGTTCCAATATTTTTTTTACTAGTTACAGAAATTTCGGCATTATTTAAATCGCAGTAATTTTTAACGAGAGCTAAACCTAAACCGTTTCCTTCAAATTTTCTGGTGTAGCCTTGTTCTTCTTGAGAAAATGGTTTAAATAATTTTGGAAGATATTTTGCAGAAATCCCAATTCCGGTATCAGATACTTCAACAATAATATTGCCTTTTCTGTTTTTGTTTATTTTGATTTTCACATTTCCTTTATTTGTGTATTTAAATGCATTATCCAAAAGATTTGCAAAAATCTGCATAACAGTATAAGGATCAAGAACTATTATATTGTTTTCCGATTTTTTTATTAATTGAAATTTAATTCCTTTCGAAATTGCAACTCCTTTAAATTCAGTTACTAGTGGAATTAAAATTTCCTCATAAATATCAATTTTGCGCGGAATGTATTCATAAGTATTTGTTTGTATTTCCGACATATTTAAAATTAAATCAATTGTGCGTGTAATTCTGTTCCCGGCAGATTCTATAATTTCAAAACTTGATTGTAATTCGGAATTTATATTTCCGTCAATCTCTTCTTTCAGTAAATTAGAAAAACTCAAGATTGAATTAATCGGAGATCTAATTTCATGAGAAATTTGTGCTAAGAATTGTGATTTTAATTTTTCACTTTCTTCAGCATTAATTTTTGCTTTCAACAAATCTTCTTCAAAAATTTTTCTTTTTATTGCAACACCAAATAAATTTCCGGCAGTTTTAATTGCATCAATTTCTTGATTGCTCCAAATTCTAAAACAATTGAAATCTTCAAATCCCATAAATCCCCATAAAGATTCAGATTCGTAAATGGGAACAGTAATAATTGATTTGTCTTCTTTAATGTTTAAATAATTTTTTTCATTCTGTGAAATGTTATTAGTGTTAATAACAAAAATTTCGTTTTTAGAAAGTGCTTCATAAAGGTTTTTTAAATTAAATTTTTTGTATGAAAAATTTTTATATGCGGGATTATTAATTTCTGCTTTTACATTTCTATCAACCCATTCATATTTTAAACTGAATGTAATTTCACCATTTTTTGTTACTGAATTTTGATAAACATAACTGCGCTTAACTTTTAAACTTTCGCTAAGTCTTTTTAGAACTTCATTGATATTTGCTTGCCAATCTAAAGTTTTAAGAAAAGTTTCTGTAGAAAAACTTAGTGCAGATAAAATTTCATCTTTTGCTTTTAACTCATTTATAAAATTTATTCTTTCTGTAATATCTTCGGCAATTCCCAATAAATTTGTTTTTCCGTTTGAGTTATCATGCATCAAGTTAATTGTAATTGAGCCCCAAATTTCCTTTCCGTCTTTTCTAATATATTTTTTTTCAATTCTAACTTGTTTGTGAATTCCTAAAAATAATTCCTTAACAATTTGTGAGCTGGATTTTATAAAATCGGGATGTGTAATATCAATAAATGTTTTGCTAAGAAGCTCATCTTTTGTGTAGCCAAATATTTCGCAGAATTTTGGATTCACATCAGTAAATTTTTTATCGGCATTTACAATACAAATTCCGAATCCGCTTGATTGAAATATTGATCTAAATTTTTCTTCACTTTCAATCAGCGCATTTTCAATTTTTCTTTGTATAGAAATATCTTCAATTGTGCCTTCGTAGTATAGGATTTTTCCGGTTTGCTCATTTTTTACAACTCTTGAACTTTCTCTAATATTTACAATTGAACCATTTTTTCTTTTTAAATTTTCCAAATATCCGTGAATTGTGTCTTCGCTTTCTAAAATTTTTCTAAATTCATTTCGGTTTTTAGGATTTAAATAAAGTTCTTTATTGATATCTATTTTTTGTAAATCTTTAAGAGAATCGTAACCTAAAAGACTTATAAATTTAGGATTTGCAAAAACAATTTTCCCAGCCGGTGTTGATCTGTAAATACCGATTGTTGAATTATCAAATAAACTTTTAAATCTAAGTTCATTTTCAATTGAAGTATTTTGAGCAATAATTTTTGTTTCTTCAACTGCAAATGTTGTGCTTAAAATATCTAAAATTTGCAAATCAATTTTATCCGGAATAAAATCATTTTTGAAAAATGCACATAAAATTCCCAAAACTTTTTTATCGCTCCTAACAATTTTACCAAGATATGATTTAATATTATTTGATTTAATAAACTTATTAGAATTGTTAATATCCAATTTTGATAAATCTGAAATGTAAATTAGATTATTTTTTTGATTTCTTATTTTTGGAGAACACGCAATTGTAATAATTTCTTCAAAATATTTTTGTGAGTTTTTATCGTGCAGTTTTGTGAAATTATAAATTACTTCGCCACTGCTTTTTGCAAATAATATAAATTCCGTATTGAAAATTCTACTTAAAGTTGAAAGGGTATTTTTAACATTTTGCTTAGAATCTGATGTGAAATTTTGCGAACATTTATGAAGTTCTAAAATTAAAGAATCATATTTTTTTTCTTTCGTAATATCATTTACAGTAAATGAAATTTGTGTTTCCGTATTATATTTTAACTTTGTTCCGCAAATTTTAACCCAAATTTTTGAATTATCTTTTTTAATAAAAATTGTTTCAAAATTAATTTGATTTTTTTTATTTGATAAAAATTTGGCAAGAATTGTTTTTAATTTTATCTGTTCGGATTTTTCTAAAATTGTGTGGAAACTTTTTCCAGCTATTTCTGATTTTTCAAATCCAATTAAAGAATTAGTTTTTTTATCAATATTTAAGATTTCAAATTTTGAATTTAGAAGAATATCGGAAGTTTTATAATGATCAGATTTTCCTTGAAAGAATTTCTTTCTTTGCATTTACTTTTAAAATTAATTGCTACAATATTACTTAAAACAAATCCAAATAATAAAATATTAATTAAATAATAGTAAAAATTAGTAAAAGGAAATTGAATTTCAATAAATTAGTTGAAAAGAACTATAAAGCCAAAGTTCTTACAAGTTTTCTTTTTGCAACGGGAAGAATTGTTTCAACAAACGGAAAATCAACTGTAGACTCAAAATAATATGTTGCGGGATTTTGCAATTCCGGAAATTTTTCAATTAAATTATGTTTAATATCAAGCGGAGATTTTGCTTCTGAAGCTGATAAACTTATAATATCGACTAATTTACTTTTTAATGTTCTAAGAGGATTTTCTGTGGTGGAAAATAAAGACATTTCAAATTTGTAGATTTTCAGCAAATCATGCTTTAAATCTTGAATCATAAAATAACCTTCGTCCCTATTTTTAGGCATAACGCCAATTTCAGTAAGCGTAATATTTTCGTCAACAAAATCGAAAATTGCCTTTCCTTCCGAAATAGAAGTTTTAATTTCCGGAAGCGCCCATCTTATAAAATCTGCAACAACATCTAAATCTTCATCATTAAATTTACTTGGTTGATCGGAATCAAAATTATCTGAAAATTCAGAAAAATTGAGATTTAAAATAAATTCCGTATCAAAAAGAGACATTTGTTCAATTAAAAGTTCAAGTTCATTTTTAATGGAAATTAATTCTGCAAGCGCCGGATAAAGTTTATTTTTATGAAGAGATTCCGAATATTGACGTAAAATAGCTAAAACCCTATATTTGCTAAGTTCTAAATCATCTGCGGCTTTAATAAATGTACTCAAATTTAGGGCTTCCATTAAAACTCCAAGAGAAAATTTACGTTATATCTGCAAAAATTGAACCAATTATTTTTTTATTTATTATCGATTTTTTTATCTCTTTATTTAGGCTAATTTTATTTAAATGTGATTGAAATCAGACTTTTTTCAGTATTGGGTAAGTCATTTTTATTATTTTTTTAAAAAAGTGTTAAATATTTAAACAAATTGCTTTACTTAATTTTTGATTTACAAGATGAATATTATTGAACAATTGTCAATTTTTACAAAATAGAAAAAATGGGAATTTGATAATTTATTATTTAACTTTTAAGCAGTAATTATTACATGTAAAAAGAGGAATTTATGAAAATTAAAGACTTTAAAATAAGCGATACGAAAAAATTTAATTTAGCAAATTGCGATCCGAATTTTACTGGAGAAATTAAATCAAAGCAAATAGCTGAAGAGAAATTAGAGAAAAACATAGAAATTATGAGAGAATTACAAGATAAATTTTATGCTCATGATAAATACAGTTTATTGATAATTTTTCAAGCAATGGATGCAGCCGGAAAAGACAGTGCAATTAAACATGTAATGAGCGGATTAAATCCCCAAGGCACACAAGTTTTTAGTTTTAAACAACCTTCAACAGAAGAATTGGATCATGATTATTTATGGCGAACAACAAAATCTTTACCGGAAAGAGGTAGAATTGGAATTTTTAATCGTTCATATTATGAAGAAGTTTTAGTTGTAAAAGTTCATGATTTGGTAAAAAATCAAAAAATTCCACAAGAGTTTTTAACAAAAAATATTTGGAAAGACAGATATGAACAAATAAGAAATTTTGAAAAGCATCTTTCCCAAAATGGAACTGTAATTTTAAAATTTTTCTTAAATGTTTCTAAGGAAGAGCAGAAAAAAAGATTTTTGGAAAGATTAGAAAAACCTTCAAAAAATTGGAAATTTTCTTCAGCAGATTTGAAAGAAAGAGAACTTTGGGATAATTACCAAAAATGTTACGAAGAAGCAATTTCCGAAACTAGTACAAAATTTGCACCTTGGTTTGTAATTCCCGCCGATCACAAATGGTTTACCCGTTTGGCAATTTCCGAAATAATAATTGATAAATTGAAAAAACTTAAAATTGAATATCCCACATTGGATGAAGAACAACTTAAAAATTTAGAAATGTATAAGGCGGAACTTAGTAAATAAAATTATTTCATCTTAAATTTTTGATACTGAAAAAATCAATTGATTTTTAATGAGATAATTATAACTTATTCAAAGTAAATATTTTTAAATACTTTGAGGTTTAAATGAAAAAACTTCTTCTGTTTTTAATCCTTGTGATTATTTCTAATAACTTTTTAGCACAGAAAAAATTGCCGATCAACAAAACAGAAACTGTTAATAAAAAATCTGTAATTAGTCACTTTTCAAAATTCAATGTAAATAATGTTTCCTCATTTTTTTATAATGACGGAAATACGGATTTCGATGGGACGTTCGGAAATTCCGGATTTGAATATCCGAAAGGAACAAATAAAACTGCGATATTTGAATCAGGATTAGTTTGGGGAGCAAAAATTGACGAAGAAGTTCGTGTCGGAGGTTCAACTTATTCGCAAGGTTTAGTTGGCGGAAAAGTTTTTGATAACGGAACAGTTCAAAATCCAAATGATGAAAGCGTTAGAGTTTACCGAGTGAGAAAATATTATAAAACTATTTCCTTATCTTCTGAATTTGAGGATGAACAAAAACCTATTGATGAAATTCGTGCCCAATATGAAAAAGACTGGAACGAATGGCCGGCAGAATTTGGAGCTCCGTTTGACGATAAAAATAATAACGGAATTTACGAATCTGAAATTGATATTCCCGGGGTTCCCGGAGCTGACCAAACTCTTTGGTACGTTGCAAATGATTTTGATACAGCTACTTGTAGAAGTCTTTATGGATCAGATCCAATGAAAATTGAAATGCAAGTAACAATTTGGGGATTTAATGCTCCCGGAGTTTTTAAGGATGTATTTTTTAAGAAATATAAATTGATAAATAAAAGTGATAAAGAATTTAAAGAAATGTATATATCTCAATGGGCCGATATAGATTTAGGATATGCTGGAGATGATTTAGTTGGATTTGATACATTGCTTAATTTAATGTATTCTTATAACGGGGATGATTATGATGAAGTTTATGGGGCAAATTCTCCAGCTATTGGATTCCAATTTTTACAGGGACCAATTATTGAAGAAGCCGGAAGTGTTGCATATTTTGATGGACAATTAAAACCGGGTTTTAAGAATTTAAATATTAGCAGTTCCTTCTTTTTTATAGGTGGAAGTCCAACTTATCACGATCCATGGTTGGGAGATTATACAGGTAGTCTCACAATGTATAATGTTATGAAAGCATTAATACCCACTTCAGGAATTCCTTTTGTTGATCCAACAACAAATAATTTTACAAAATTTACATTAGCTGGTAATCCGGTTACCGGTAAAGGCTGGATTGACGGAATGCTTCATCCTCCAGATGATAGAAGATCAATATTTACATGCGGACCATTTAATTTAGCTGCCGGAGAAACACAAGAAGTTGTAATGGCAGAATTTGCAAATACCGGTACTGATCGACTTAACTCAATTACTGCATTAAAAGAATATGCACAACATTTAAAAGATAATTACCCAAATTATAACATAAATAAAATGCAGGCAGAATTTGATGAATATGTTCCGGATATTGTATTTGTGAATTCTGATAACGAAGAACAGTTTAAGTTGGATATTATCTCGAACGAAACAATTGAAAATTATTCAAACAACGGATATAAATTCCAAGGATTTAGAATATTTGAACTAAATTATGAACAAGGCGCAGAATTTTTTGATAAACTGATTTACACGTTTGATATAAATGATAACATAACATTAATAAATAATGAAGCAAATGATTCAATAATAATTAGAGGTACAAATTCGGGAATTCCAGATAATTTTTATATTGATAAAGATTATTATTACGATATGAATTTGCTTATTGGGAAAAATTATTATTACGGAATTTCATCATATTTTTACAATGAAACTGACAATAAAGTAATTGAGACTTCTTATAAAGTTGCGAGCAAAATATTTAAACCGGATGAATATGGTTTTAAATATTTAGATGTTCTTCATGGAAAACAAACAAATGGCAACTCAAATGTAAGTGCGGAAATTGAAATTATTGATCCGACCCAAATTACCGGAAATATTTATGAAATTAAATTTGGAACTCAAGATTATTACATGGATGAAAGTGGAGAATGGAAAAAAGTTGATTCATTAAATAAAACACTTGGCAAACCAAATGATTTAACCGGTTCTACAATAATTCCACAGCCTTCTGTTTATGCGGAAAGCGGAACACTAAACTTATATTTTATTTTAAATTTAGTTGCTGTTGATTATGATTATTCAGATGGGGTAAGCATTACATTCCCTTCTAATGTAAAAATTAATTCTGCTTATAACGTAATTGGGAATAATCGTAATAGAGAAATAATACCAATTGTTGATGGTCAGAAAATAATTTGGGGTAATAAGGATATATCTGGAGATGGTGAGTTTAGAGGTGGTGAAATGTTTACCGTTAATATAGATTTTATTGATCCCACATTTTCTATAGATTATGAAATTTATGACGATGGCTGGTCAAAAAATTATGCTGAGTCTGGAGACTCAACATATTTTAATCTGGGAAATGGAATAGTTCACGCTTCCGGAACCGCAACATTAACCGGAGAGATTTTAAATCAGACAAAGACTGAAAAATATTGGTATTTATCAAATCAAACCCAAAATAAAATTGTTTTAGACTATGAAACTATTCTAAATGGTAAAGATATTAATACCGGAAAAGAGGCATCCTATGGGTATGAGCCAATTGTGGATGGCCTTAGAATAAAGGTTAA
Organism: Ignavibacteriota bacterium; assembly: GCA_016716225.1. NCBI lineage: Bacteria > Pseudomonadati > Ignavibacteriota > Ignavibacteriota bacterium. The sequence goes on from JADJWT010000001.1 coordinate 1,475,091, forward strand.
CGGATCATTTGATAATCCAATAAATTTTGAAAATATTAAATTATATTCTCCAAGTGGTTTAAGTAGCTTAACAACTACATTTGGTGCAAATAATTATAGAATTGCGATATCAAATTATACAGTTTTTGGTGGTGTTATTTCAAGTTGGGCAATTGATAATTTTGGTGTAGGCACAAATGATATTAATATATTGAATCAAAATTATGAACTTAGGTTTACGGGAGTTTGGGATAGTACAGAAGTAAACGGACAAAAAATAATTTTCGTAAAAGAAGGAGGACAAATTGCAACTTGCTTTACAATGGTTTCAACAGCAGCTTTAGCAGATCATCCATTAAATCCAAATCCGGGAGTTGCCGAACCATTTTTAATTAGAATTCCTTTCGAAGTTTGGAATGTTGAAGATCCAAATAATCCCTATCAAGTAAACTTAACATATAGAGATAGAATGAGAGATGGTACTCAGAATCCTTTTTATTCATGGAATTTATCAAATAGAATGTATGGAATAATTGTTAATTCTCCGTATAATCCAAATCAAGTTATTAAAGTAGATAATGGACCGGATCAGTACAATGAATTAGCAACCTGGGTTTTAGTATTTACCGGAACAAATTATCATTTAGGTGATGTTGTAACAATTGAATATGATAATCCAATTCAATTAACAGATGTTTATACTTTTAACACAGATTTTCTTTCAGATATTTCAGATGATGAAAAAATTCCAAATAAATTTGAATTAAGTCAGAATTATCCTAATCCATTTAATCCAACTACAAATATAAATTTTTCAATACCTAAAGAAGGAAAGGTAAAAATTTCAATTTATAATATTCTTGGACAAAAAATTAGTGATTTGGTAAATCAAAGTATGAAAGCGGGAAAATACGAAACAACATTTAACGGTTCAAATTTAGCAAGCGGTATTTACATATATAGAATTGAAGCGGCTAATTTTGTGCAATCTAAAAAGATGATGTTATTGAAATAGATTTCTATTAATCTGTAGAGACGTAATATGTTACGTCTCTACATTCAGATAAAATTATTTTCTGTAGGCTATCATTCCACCCAAAACATTTTTAGCTTTGTAACCTTTTGCTTGTAACATTTTTGTTGCAAATACAGATCTGTTTCCTGAGCGACAAATTACGGCAATATTATTGTTTTTATATTTTTCTAATTTATTAATTTCTTGATCTAAAACTTGAACGGGAATATTTATAACACCATCAATTTGCCCAAGTTCACTTGTTAATTCTTGCGGAGTTCTGCAATCTAAAATTACTAATGATTTATCAGTTTTCATTTTTTCTTTTAGTTCAGAAACCGTTAAATTAAAATCATCTTTATTTTCATTGCTTTGGCAGCTAACTGTTGCGGAGGAAATCATAAGTAATAATAAACCCATAGTTAGTAATTCTTTCATTAATTATTCCTTTATTTTTTATTCTATTTTATTTTCAAGTTCTGCAATGTTTGAAATTGAAGATTTTAAAATATCACCTCTTTCTACTTTACTTACGCCTTCCGGCGTTCCGGTGTAAATCAAATCTCCCGGTTCCAAAGTCATTCTTTCGGAAATATATTTTACAATTTCACTTGGCGAAAAAATCATTTTATTTACTTTTGAATTTTGCTGAAGTTTTCCGTTTATAAATAATTGAATATTTTCATCACCGATTAAAGTATAATCTTCAGAAGAAATAAAATCTGAAATTACTGCGCATGTATCAAAACTTTTTGCTAATGTCCACGGAGTACCTTCTTTTCTAAATTCATTTTGAAGATCGCGCAAAGTCATATCTAATCCAACTCCGTAACCAATAATAGAATTTTCTGCTTCTTCTAAATTTGCATTCTTAACTTCTTTTCCAATAAGCAAAACTAATTCGACTTCATGATGTAATTCATTAGAATATTCGGGATGAACTATTGAATCTCCATCATAAATTAATGTTGATGGCGGCTTTAAAAATATTATTGGAAATTTTGGAATTTCATTCCCTAATTCTTTTGCGTGATCTGCGTAATTTCTTCCGACGCAAACAATTTTTCCAACAATAAATTCATTTCCGCTATTTCTTAGTTTTACTTTTTTCATAATTTTTCCGTTAAAGTAAGATTCATTTTTTGTTTGATGGATTCATTAAATTATAGATTCCCAATAAAGACATTCGGGAATGACAAGTTTATTTCTATTCCGAAAATAAATGCAATAATTGTTTTTCAAAAACTTAGTTTGCAAATCGTTTTAAATATTTCATCGCTAACAAAGCAAGAACGGCTGAAAAAATTAATATTCCGGTTAAAATTAAAAAATATTCGTGATGTGCAAAATCGCTGTAATATTTTCCTAATTGTCCGGAAAGATAACTGCCGATTGATGTTGCCAAATACCATCCGCCCATCATCAATCCTTGAATTTTAGGCGGAGCAACTTTTGAAACATAAGATAATCCCATCGGGGAAATTAAAATTTCCGACATAGTAACAACAAGATAAGTTGATATTAACCAAGCCGGGGACATAATATTTGAATCACTGTTTCCGCCTTCCAAAGATGCCCAAACCATTACCAGCATTGAAATTCCCATTATCATCATTCCAATAAAAATTTTTACCGGTGTGCTTGGTTCTTTTCCAACTTTATTAAGTTTTGCAAAATATGTGAGCAATAATGGAGTTAAAACTAAAATGAAAAACGGATTAAAAAATTGATAAGTTTCGGGTCTAAGTAAATCATAAATTTTTGTTGATCTTTCTGCAAATAAAGTTAATGCAAATCCGTTTTGATAAAATGCCATCCAAAAGAAAATTACAATTGAGAATAACATTCCCAATGCAATTACACGTGATTTTGTTTCATCTGAAGAGATTTCTTGATGTACAATTTTACTTTCTGTCTTTTGAGATTGTTTAACATCGGCGGTGAGTAATTTGTCTTTTCCCAAATAAAATGTAATAATTGAAATTAACATTCCAATTGCTGCAGCCCAAAACGACATTCTATAATCGTTAAATAAATATCCCAATAAAGTTGCGGCTAATGGTGCAACAGTTGCACCAACGTTAACTCCCATATAGAAAATATTAAATCCCGCATCTTTTAAATGAACTTTTTCTTTATATAAATTTCCAACCAAAACTGCCATATTAACTTTAAAAATTCCGGTTCCAAATGCGACAAGAAATAAACCAATATAAAATGAAACTAACTGTTCAGCGGAAGAAAGCGCTAACGAAACATATCCGGAAAACATAAATATTGATCCGGTAAAAACTGTGTTAATTTGTCCTAAAATTTTATCACCCAAATAACCGCCTAGAAGTGGAATAAAATAAACCAATCCCAAAAACGCACCGTAATGATCTCCCTTTACAGTATCGCTCCAGCCAAATTCATTATCCATATACAAAACTAAAATTGCCATTAATATATAAAAGCCAAAACGTTCCCACATTTCAGTTGTGAACATTACCATAATTCCTTTTGGGTGATCTTTAAGCATATCGTTCCTTTTGTTTTAAATATGGAATTGAATTTCTTTTGTTAATTTCTAAAAGTAATTTAGTTTTGCATTTATTCTCAATTTATACATTTATAATATTAAAAATATTTTTAAACCCAAAAGTTTAAAATTGTAAATCAAAATTTACTTAGAAAATTTTAGGAGTAATTGTGAAGCACAAATTATTTGCGATTTTTCTGTTTATCACTTTTTCAATCAGTATTTCTCAAACTATTAATGAAAGTAAATTAACCCTTGAAAGAATTTTTCAATCCAGAGATTTTGCTTCTGGCAGATTGGGGGAAATTGAATGGTTTGAAAATGGTGATAGCTATACAATGCTTGAATTGATTGGTCGAAATCAACGAATTGTTAAGTATGATGTTGAAACCGGAGATACAAATGTAATTGTTACAAGTGAAAAATTAATTCCACAAAATTCAACCAAACCATTAAGAATTGAAAGTTATTCATTTTCTGATGATTTAAAATCTCTTTTAATATTTACAAATTCGCAAAGAGTTTGGAGAACTAATACTCGTGGAGATTATTGGGTATTGAATTTAAAAAACTGGAATTTGAAAAAATTAGGAGGAAATGCAAAACCATCATCATTAATGTTTGCAACTTTTTCTCCGGATAAAAAATCAATTGCCTATGTAAGTGAAAACAATCTTTTTGTTGAAAATTTAAATGATGGAAAAATAGTTCAACTAACAAATGATGGCTCTGCTACTATTATAAATGGAACTTTTGATTGGGTTTATGAAGAAGAACTTAGCTTACAAAATGGATTTAGATGGAGTCCGGATAGCAAACAAATTGCTTATTGGCAGTTGGATGCTTCAGGCATTGGTAATTTTAATATGATAAATAATACGGATTCAATTTACTCTCAGATTATTCCGGTGCAATATCCAAAAGCTGGTACGCAAAATTCAGCATGCAAAGTTGGAGTTGTTGATATTTCAAATCAGAAAACGAAATGGATTAATATTCCCGGCGATCCGAGAAATAATTACATTGCTAGAATGGATTGGGCAGAATCTTCTTCGGAATTATTAATTCAACAATTAAATAGACTGCAAAATCATAATTATATTTATTTAGCAAATTCTAAAACCGGTGAAGCAAAGCATATATATACGGAGATTGATGAAAATGCTTGGGTGGAAGTTGTTGATGATATCAAATGGTTTGATAATGGAAAATATTTTACTTGGCTCAGCGATAAAAACGGATGGAATCAAATTTATTTAATCTCAAGAGATGGAAAAGATGTAAAAAATATCACAAATGAAAATTTTGACGTAATTGAAATTTCCGGAATTGATCAAAAAAATAATTTTGTTTACTACACTGCATCTCCGGATAATCCGACTCAAAAATATCTTTACAAAAAATCAATTTTCGGAAATGAAAAATCTGAATTAATTACACCAATTGAAAATAGCGGAACAAACACATACAATATTTCCCCGAATTATAAATGGGCAATTCATAATTACTCAACTATCAATGATCCGGGAAAAACGGAAATAATTAATTTACCTCTCCATAAAATTATAAGAATTTTACAAAACAATGATGCAGTAAGAACTAATTTAGAAAAGTTAGAAATTAGTCCGGTAGAATTTTTTACTGTTGAAATTGATAACACATATTCATTAGATGCATTTAAAATACTTCCTCCAAATTTTGATGAAAATAAAAAATATCCAGTTTTGTTTTATGTATATGGCGAGCCAGGTTCTCAAACTGTTTTGGATAGATGGAGCAGAAGTTTTCTTTGGCATCAAATGTTAGCACAAAACGGATTTATAATTATCAGTATTGATAATAGAGGAACACCTTCACCAAAAGGAAAAGATTTCAGAAAATGTATTTATAAAAATATTGGAGTTATTTCTTCTTTCGATCAAGCTGAAGCTGCTAAACAAATATTAAATTGGAAATTTGTTGATAAAGAAAAAATTGGTATTTGGGGATGGAGCGGCGGCGGATCAATGACATTAAATATGCTCTTTAGATATCCCGAAATTTATAAATTTGGAGTTTCTGTTGCACCAGTTACTGATCTTAAACTTTATGATACAATTTATGAAGAAAGGTATATGGGTTTGCCATCTACCAATGCTGAAGCATACAAAAACGGTTCACCAATAACATTTGCAAATCAGTTGAAAGGAAAATTATTATTAATTCACGGAACCGGAGATGATAATGTTCATTATCAAAATAGTGAAATGTTGATAAACGAATTAATAAAACATAGTAAGCAATTTACATTTTTACCTTATCCAAATAGATCGCATGGAATTTATGAAGGCGAGAATACAACAATGCATCTATACAATGCAATGACGAATTTTATTTTGGATATTAAATAATTTGTAAATGAAATTGAATTTTATTCAAAGATGCGATTTTTAAAAGATCGCATTTTTGTAAATATTTCTAAAAACATATATTACGTTTTTTGAATTTTCTTTTTTGCAGCCGGAAATAAAATATTATTTAAAATTAATCTATATCCCGGTGAATTTTTATAAAGACTTAATTCTGTTTGTGGATCATTAACGGCATGGCGATAATCTTCGGGATCGTGACCGCCGTAAAAAGTAAAAGTTCCTCTTCCAAATTTTCCATGAATGTATCTTACTTGATCTGTGTTTGCTCTTTCACCTAAAATTGTTACGGAATTTTTTATAAATCTTTTATGAAACATTGTTGTTTGTCCCATAAAACCATTTATTACATTTACATGATTTTGTGTTAACATTGTTGGAATTGGATCAAACTTTGCACTGAATTCAAATAAAGTAAAATAATCATTTCGTTCATTTCCTATTTCTATAATATCAACATCAATATCACTGTATTCATAAATCATGGGATTCATTTCTAATTTAAAATTTTCAAAAGCTAAAGTATTGTTAAAATCCAATTTACTTTGTGCATTTTGATCCGGTGCATCACCATCATACATCTTATCAACTATATCAACATTTTCTGCGGCAAGTGCAATATCATAACTATCGGTTGCGGAACACATTGCAAATAAAAATCCGCCTTGGCCAATATAATTTTTTATTGTTTTTACTACGTCTTTTTCCATTTCCGAAACTTTTTTATAACCTAATTTTTTTGCTTCATTTTCATAAATTTGCTGATTTTCTTGATACCATCTTGCACCGGAATAACTAGAATAAAACTTTCCAAATTGACCGGTAAAATCTTCATGATGAAGATGAAGCCAATCATAGTTTTCCAATTTTCCGGATAGAATTTCTTCTATCCAAATTTTATCATATTTAACTTCTGCATATTCCAGAGCTAAAGTTACAGCGTCATCCCAAGGTTGAAATCCTGGTGGAACATAAACAGCAATTTCCGGAGCTTTCTCCAAACGTACAACATCCATATTTTGATCATCACTTTGTACAAAGGAATAAATTTCAACAACAGAAGAATTATCTAAAATTTGATGAGTAACATTTCTAATTTGACACTCAAGAACTACATTTTCTGAATAATCAATTACAAAAGATCCACCTTTGTAATTCAGCAGCCAATCTGCTTTTAGATTTTTCTTCAAAGCATTAAAAGTAATTCCATAAGCTTTAAGATGATCTGTTTGGGTTAAATCCATTGGAATAAATAATTTGGACTGTGCATAAATTAAACAAGATATAAATTGAAATATTAATAAGAATATTTTCATTGAATTCGAATAAAATTGTTTGAACAATTATACATTTATTTTTAACAAAAGTTTGTTTAAAATAAAAAATCCAGTCTCATTTAAGAAACTGGATTAATTTAAAGTTTTAATTTAATTAATTATTCGAACCACGAAACTATTTCATAGGTTTCTGTTGCGGGAAAATATGGCGGAGTTGTTGTTTCAAATCTTTTATCAAATTTAATTACTTGACGATATCCAGCACCGTTTGTGTAACCGGTTGTTTGAGCTTCGTTTTCTATTAACCCGCCAAGAATTTTCATTGTTCCCATATTTGGTTTACTTGGACTAATACCCTCAACTGTAATTCCTCCATCATAATTAAATAAAGAAGCATGAATATTAATATTATTTCTATTAGCGGTATTATCCTTTACTACAACTTGTTTTTCTGCAACTACTCCTAACATATCTGCACAATCCGGATTTGTAATAGTGTAACCTGGATTTGCAGGATCACTAATAAGTGGAGAATCTCTATAAACTATATCGTCTTCTAAATATACATATCCATAACTTGAACTACTTTTTCCGGTACCAACCGTATATTTACCATTAACTGTACCAGATAAATATAAATTTCCTTTTGTATTCCAAATAACACCGTTTGGTGCAAGAGTGTCTAATTTTGCGGTAACTGGTGTACTCCATGTTGAAGTTCCGGTAACTCTTGTACTGTATTCCACAGTTCCAATTGAACTTCCGTCATCGGAAAAAACTAATCTAACATCTAAAGCGTTACCTCCTGCATCTTGAAAAACTTTACCGTCATAATTTCCTGCATCTTTTATTTTTGTGGTGTTTAATGTAAATGGCACATCAACCGGAGATTCATATCCACCTAAAAATTCGGGATCAGCGGGTCCATAACCATAAACATTACCTATAGATGAAATTCCGCCTTTTGTTGTAACTTTTCCCATAAAAACTGGTGAACCCAATGTTAATAATTTTCCTTGAGTATGAAATGGTCCGTCAACTGTATCGCCGGTTACCAAATATCCCCCACTTGGCCATTTGTTTGTATAATATCCAAATTTTGAAAAACTACTTGGCTCCAAAATAATTTTTACTAAGGATGTATCTTCCTTAATTTCACTGTCATAAATTCCGGTTAAATATCCGGTAGATGTAATTTTAATTTTATCAACTGCAAATTTTGTAACATTTATATCAATATATCCACCTTGAAAAGGTAATTTAGTAAAACTGCCCGTCCAAGTTGGATCTTTAAAGATAATATTTGCAGCCATATTTGCACCGCTAGCAGCAATATTTTGAAGATTTGTTCTTGAATAATATTCGGATAAATTTTCAACTGCACGAGTTGTTGTATTAGATGAATTAAAATTTACAACAGAAAACATCAAACTAAATGCTATTACAACTAATAATATTGCTTTTCCGCCCATTTTATCTCCTTTATCTAATACTTAATCCTGGTGCCGATAATCTAATTTGTCGCCAAAATGCACTCTTATCTTTTGAATAAACATCTTCATCTGCGGCATCTCCGTATGATGCGGTATTTTCAACTGTAACATCAATTTGTAAAGTTATTATCCCAAGAGGTGGCGCACTTGGCATTGTGTGAATTTCTTCGCCGTCATCATCAAAATATTTTAAATTAAATTGAGTTAAACCTAAGTTTGCCGCTAACGGAGTTTCACTATTTACTTGTCTATACAAAATTCTGTCTTTAGGATTTGGTGTTCCGGCAACTTCTGAATCTGTTGGTGAACCAACCCAATATTTTAAAATATCTACATTTCCATCGCCAGTTTGAACATCTTCATCTATTGCTACATCAGTTTTAAATGATATGCTTGTATCAGTTGCTTCAATAATTGCAGTTGCAGGATTTGGAATTTTATCGTAATCTTCGCAATATCCTATTTTTCTAAAATCATGTTCCAGCAATTCTATAATAGAAAGAAGATTGCTTTGAACTATCATTTCTCCGCTATTTAAATAGCTATTTTCAACTGTTGAATCATTCATTCTAAATAAGATTAGTAGAATTAAACCTCCAACCAACGATGATCCAAGTATGTCAATTAATGTACTAAATCCCATTTTAACCTCTATCTGAAGTAAAAGTGACTATTAATTTTTGATAATTTTACCGTATCTTGTCCTTCATTTAAAAACGGACTTGTAACAGAAACTTCAATTCTTTTATGATAAGTTCTATTATTTACATAATCTAAAGAAACATTTGGATCTACATAAAATACTCGACAATTAATGTTGAAATCCGCAGAAATAATTGTCGAATCACTTTTTGTATTTTCCGAATAATAGTTATAATCGTCAAAATCGTCAAAATCTTTACGATTTAATTCTCCACTTTCATGACCTAAAGAAAGAGTTAACTCATCTTCATCATTAACAATATTATTGTTAGCAGTTTCTTCATCAAAAGCTTTGCTAAAAGCTTCGTGAATTACTGCATTTCCCAAAGAAACTGCAAGAATTTCATATTTGGTTTGATCCATATTTTGTGTATTTGTTAATGAATTTCTATTAACATTTATAATTACAATTGATAATAAAATCATTGCAGCAATAGAAATTAACATCTGACCGGTATTCATAAAATTCTCAAGTTTTGAACATCTTGAAGTTCAATTACTATGCCAGTTCAACAAAATTTAAAATCTGGTTATTTGAGTTGTAAATAAATGATTTTAGAAATTGCATTAATTTGATCCCCCAAAAATGATAATGGACGTATTATCTTTTTACATAATTTTGCTGATTTTGATCTATATCACAAATGAAATTTTTTGAGATTATCGGAAATAATAATGACTTATTATTTTTGAAAGTGTAATATTTTCTGTTCCTTCTTCAAAATATGGACTGCTAACCGTTACAGTAATTCTTTTATGCCAAGTATTGTAGTTTACAGAATCTAAAGAAACAAACGGATCGACGTATTTTACAGTGCAAGAAATATTCATTGTTGCATAATCGTAAGTTGAATCTGCATCGGTTGTTTCTTCAAATTTATGGAAATCATCAAAATCATCAAACTGTTTCCTTAAAGTTTCACCAGCATCTGCTTTTAATGTTGTAGATAATTCAGATACATTTGTTACAAGATTATTATCAGTAGTTTTTTCATCAAAAGATTTACTAGATGCTTCTTCAATAATTGTATTAGCTAATGAAACGGCAAGTATCTTATATTTTGTTTCAGTTATAGATAATGTTGTTGTCAACGAATTTCTGTTAACATTCAAAATTGTGGTAGAAAGTAAAGCCATTGCGGCAATTGATATTAAAGTTTGTCCGGTATTCACATCAAAGAAAAATTAATTTCAAAATTTTACTTTATTATCGGAATTTGTTTGAAAAATTAAAGATTTGTATTTAAATAAAATGAAATGAATAATGCTAAAAAATTTATATGAAGTTATTATATTTGTTTAATAAATAATGGGAATTTTCTAAATAATGGATCCAATAAATATAATAGTTGCAATAAACCTTTTTGTTTCAATGAGCGCAAATATGGCAGCTGCAAAAAAAGGAATGAAATCAAAACTTTCAAATGTTGTTGAGCGACCCAAAACTTATCTTCAAAAATTTCCGCCAAATATTTCGGCATTAATTTTGGTTTTATCAATTGCAGCGGTTTTTAATTTAGGAACTTTTAGTGAAGAAATTAAATCAGAAAATTATATTTACAGAATTATTGGTTTAGTATTTTTCATAGCTTTCTCATGGATACAAGTAGGAAGTTTCAAATCTTTAGGCGAATTTTACGCGCAAGATATATTAATTTTTAAAAATCATAATTTAATTACAAAAGGATTTTACAAATACATAAGACATCCGCAATATTTAAGTCAAATTTTAAGCGATTTAGGAGTTGCAATTGCATTAATGGGATACATCATAATTCCGTTGGTAATTTTAGTTGAGCTTCCATTATTTGTTTTGCGGGCAATGTTTGAAGAAAAATTACTTGCGAAACATTTTAAAGAAAAATTTGTAAACTATAAGAAAAATTCCGGATTTATAATTCCTTTTATAGGTTAAAGTGATATTAAGAAAAGTAAATATTTTAATAATCTTTTTACTATTTCAGTTTTGTGGATTTGCTGCAGCATCGGATCTTTCCATAAAAATAGGAAAATTTGAAAGAAAAATTACTTCTTACGAAATTAGAGGAATTGAATATGTTTCCTCTAAAGCAATAGCAGAAGCATTTTCGGCAAATTTCTTTTATAATGAATCACATCAAAAATTTGAAATAAAATTTAAAGACTACAAATTAAAATTTACCATAAATAATCAATTTGTAATTTTAACTTCAAAAAAGAGCAACCAGCATCAAGTATTTCAAATGCCAGTTTCCGCAAGAAAAGAAAATTCCGAAATTGTAATTCCAATAAAATATGCCTTAAAATATTTGGGATTAGGCTCGGGAATGGATTTGGTTTATAATGAAAACCAAAATTTAATTACAGTAAAAAGTGAAAATATTGATACAAAAAATTTAGTTAATTGGAATGAAAATCTAATTGATGTAACAAATGTAAAGTATGATATTTATTCTGCAAAAGTTGAAAACAAAGCCAATGGAACATTATTAAGATTGGGGACAAAACGGCCAATAAGAGAGCCGGCAAGTTCTGTAAAAGATAATAAACTATATTTGTTTTTCTCAAACATTACTGTTGATAATAGCCTTGCAAGTACTTTTAAATCCACCGGATTAATTAACGATTTGCAGATAAAATATGTAAATGGAAATCCTCAAATTGAATTAGAATTAAAAGATGGTTTTGATAATTATGAAGTTTTTTATGATGAAGAAATAAACGAAGTTTTGGTTTCGCTTCACAATAAATATTTGAAAACAGAAAACATAAATTTAAATTCCGATGAAATTAAAAAATGGCAGTTTGATGTAGTTGTTATTGATCCGGGTCATGGCGGCAAAGATCCCGGCGCAATTGGTATCAATGGACTTAAAGAAAAAGATGTAAATTTAGCAATTGCAAAAGAGCTTGGTAATTTAATCAAAAAAAATATGCCGGAAGTTAAAGTTGTTTACACAAGAAGTAATGATCAATTTGTTGAACTTTACAAACGCGGAAAAATTGCAAATGAAAACAAAGGAAATTTATTCATCTCAATTCATTGCAATTCAACTCCTAAAAAACCAACAAATGCAAGTGGAATAGAAGTTTATTTGTTAAGACCAGGAAGAACTAAAGAAGCTATAGATATTGCTGAATTTGAAAATAGTGTAATAAGTTTAGAAGAAGATCAAAATAGATATCAAAAACTTACGGATGAAAATTTTATTTTAGTAAGTATGGCACATGCTTCAAATATGAGATACTCAGAATCATTTGCGGATATGCTTGATACCGAATGGAAAAATCAAATCAAAATTCCAGCAAGAGGAATTAAACAAGCGGGATTTTATGTGCTTGTTGGTGCTTCAATGCCAAGTGTACTAATTGAAACCGGATTTATATCAAATAAAAATGATGCGAAATATTTAGGAAGTAAATCGGGACAAAAAGAAATTGCGTCATCAATTTTTGATGCAGTATTTAAGTATAAAAAATATTATGAAAATTCAATTATCAATGAAATAAAAAAATAGGTAAATAAATGACGAATGCTCAAAAATGGGTTGTAATATTTTTAGTAATTTTTGTTGTCTTACTATTTCTTTCCAAAATAACTTCCGGAAGTTAAAAATTAAGAATTAATTACTGCTACATTTTTTGCAGTGTCAAAAAATATTGCAGTTGTTTATAAGCCAAATTTCAACTTTTAATATAATTATTTTTTTTACGTCAATATTTCTTTCACCAATTTAATTTTAAATTACAAATTGTACCAAACTCAAATAATTTGAAAATATTTAAAAATCATATCTTTTATGTGATTTAAGTCAAACCTTTTATTGCTGGCATTATTGCTGAATAATTAACCTCGTGTTTTTAGATAATGAGGATCAAAATGTCAGCAATACTTAAAAATAGATTTTCAAAATTAGTACTTCTTATTTCATTTTTCATTTTTTCAAATTTAACAGCTCAATCAATTTACAAAATGAGTTTGGAGAATTATAGAATAGATGGAGATAGTAGTGTAAGTGCGGATGTATATATAGAGAATGTAGGCGAATCATTCGAGTTAACAAGCTATCAATGTGCATTAAGTATAAATCAGAGTTTGGATTTATCAAGCCTAAGATTGAAATATGTTGAAGGAAGTTCAGAGTTGGTAAACGTACCTAATCTGTATGTAGGAATAGAAAATATAGACGGAGTGTCTGAACTCACCTTTGTGTCATTTATCGGTAATGATATAATCTCAAAGAAAACCATGGTAGGAAGATTTATACTAGAGGGAAAAATAGATCTAAGCAAAGTAAACTTACTAGGAATAAAGTGGGATTTTGAAGGTACAGTAAGTACAATAATAACTGGAAAGAACTTCGAGAATATCACAAACCCGGAAAGCCATGTAAGTATATTTTCTTTGTTAGGCGGAAATGAAGAAGAGGAAGAAGAAACAAAAGAAATAGAAAAGATAAACATCATAGGATCGGAAGCATCGGCAATAAGCGGAGAAAAGTTTACGGATAAAATGCTGTATGATGGAATAAGCCCGGAGAGTAATGGAGGAGAATATAGTTCGTCATCAGATGGAAGATGGGCAGTGGAAGGATTTCCGCAATGGGTTACATTGGATTTGGGCGAAGAGAAAGAAGTAGAAACAATAAAGATAAGTGGATATGGATCAGATGAAGGGATAACCTATGATTGTGAATTTTACAGAGGAGAATACAGTAATAAGGAACTAATAAAGAAAGAAACAACAGAAAGCGGAAGTTACTGGTCGGAACATGAATTAGGAAGTGTAAAGACAAGATACATAACAATAGTAGTAACGGGAAGTGAGGGAAACAGCTGGTGTGATATATGGGAGATGGAAGTATATGGAGTAGATGGAACATCAGAAGTTGGAGAAGAAGAAGTAATACCGGAAGAATATGGAATAAGTCAGAATTACCCGAATCCGTTTAACCCGAGTACAAAAGTGCAAGTGAAGATGAAAGAAACGGGAAATGCAAGACTTGATGTATACAATATATTGGGAGAAAGAGTATTATCTGTATTGGATGCAGAACTAAGTGCCGGAATACATGAAATCAATATTGATGGATCTAATCTTGCCAGTGGTACTTACATATATCAACTAAATATTGATGGTAACTTTTCCCAAATTAAAAAAATGAATCTGATTAAGTAATTGTTAAAAATATGGCAGCCGATGACTCCTTAAATAAAATCGACTGCCAAAATTATTTAATCAACTGACTTTAAAAATTTTACAAGATATTCTTTATAACTTGAATTAGGATAAGAATTAATTAAATTTGTTAATTCATCAATTGAAATAAAATTTTTCTTAAATGCAATTTCTTCAATACATGCAACTTTTAAACCTTGTCTATCTTCAATAACACCAAAAAAATTAGATGCTTGTAAAAGTGCTTCGGGCGTTCCTGTATCAAGCCAAGCAACACCTCTGCCAATTTTAACTACATCTAATTCCGAGTTTTCCAAATAAACTTTATTTACATCGGTAATTTCTAATTCACCCCTTTGCGAAGGTTTAAGATTTTTTGAAATATTTACAACTTTATTATCATAAACGTACAAACCTGGAATTGCATAATCTGATTTAGGTAGTTTGGGTTTTTCTTCAATGGAAATTGCTTTACCGTTTTTATCAAATTCAATTATTCCGTATCTTTCCGGATCATTAACTTGATATGCAAATATTGTGCTACCGGATTTGTGATTTTCAATCGCTTTATAGAAAAAATCTAGTTTTCCGTAAAATATATTATCACCTAAAATTAATGTTACACTGTCATTGCCTATAAATTCATCACCGATTATAAAAGACTCAGCAATTCCGTTTGGCGCATTTTGCACTGCATAACTAATATTCATTCCAATAAAATTTCCATTATCAAACAATTTTTGATAATGTGGAATTGTATTTGCATCGGAAATGATTAAAATATCTTTAATTCCGCCAAGCATTAAAATTGAAAGCGGATAATAAATTAACGGCTTATCATATAATAAAGCTAATTGTTTGCTATAAACTTTTGTTATTGGAAACAAACGAGTTCCGGCACCGCCGGCAAGAATTATTCCTTTCATAATTTCCCTAATTTATTACTGTTAAAACTTTAGAAATTAATAATTTATTATTTTTATCGTTAATGTCTATTTTATAATCTCCAGTATCAGTAAAATTTAATTTGAAAAATGTTACTGACCAGTGCGATGTAACCCTAAATTTTTTTGTAGAGATTAATTCTTGATATTCTGATGAACCTTCTTTTCTTTTCCAAATTTTTACAATAATTCTATCAGAATTAAAAGGAGAATAATTATTTATAAATGCATAAACTTCACCGCCGCGTTCTGATATTGATAATTGGGAAATTGGATTCATCGGTCTATCATTCACAATCATATCGCAAAAAACAAATTGCGAACTCCCTAAATCTTTGGCTAAAATACTTTCAATTTCACTTATAACTTCTAATTTAAGCGATGCAATTTTTTTCTCTGAAGAATTTAAAAAATAAATTTCATAAGTTCCGGCTTCAACAAAAACATAATTTGCTACAGCCCAAAATTTATCTTTATCAAGATTTATAATTTTGCTATCAAATGGAACGTATTTCCCATCATTTAATTTGTCAATAAATAAATACAAAACATGTGAGTTGAAATTTTTTTCATTATCGATAAGAATATTTACGGGTTTTCCGTAAGATTTGGTTTCCAATCTATTAATAATACCAATCGGACTTCCATTTTCTGTATATTTTTCGCAAACATACATATTCTGCGAAAATAATTTAAATGATAAAAAAAGCATTACAATTATTACTTCAAGAAAAATTCTCATTTTTTCTACTTTTAAAACTTATGTGTAATTAAAATACTTATTTTAATTAAAAATTTAAACTTGTTGAATTGACAAATAAATTTAATAATAACAATATTTTTATCATGTTATATTTTTTTTAAATTGTAAATATCGTTTAATAACATTTCTAAAAATTCTAAAATAAGGAAAAAATATGTTGGAATGGATGATGAATCCCGAAGCTTGGATTGCATTGTTAACTTTAACAGCTTTAGAGATTGTTTTGGGAATTGATAATATTATTTTCATCTCAATTTTGGTTGGAAAATTACCAAATGCCGAAAGAAACAAAGCCAGAACAATAGGTTTAGCTTTAGCAATGATAACCCGAATTTTATTGCTTCTTTCAATAACTTGGGTTATGAGTTTAACAAAAACACTTTTTACAATTACTGAATATGATATTTCCGGGAGAGATTTAATTTTAGTTATCGGAGGATTATTTCTGCTTGCAAAAAGTACTCACGAAATTCATAACAGTTTAGAAGGAACAGAAGAACATCATAAAAATAATGCAGTTTCAAGTTTTGTAAGTGTAATTATACAAATTGCAATTTTGGATATTGTTTTTTCTTTAGATTCTGTAATAACTGCGGTAGGATTGGCAAAAGATATTGAAGTTATGATTTTAGCAATAATAATTGCGGTAATAATAATGATGGTTTCTGCAAAATCAATTGGTGATTTTGTGGATTCTCATCCAACAATTAAAATGTTGGCTTTAAGTTTTCTAATACTTGTTGGAGTTTCTCTTGTTGGAGAAGGATTGGATTTTCATATTCCCAAAGGATATATTTATTTCTCAATGGCATTTTCTGTAGGCGTAGAAATGTTGAATTTGAAGATGAAGAAAAATTCCGAAAAGAAATTAAAATTATTGAAAAATATTAATGTTTAATTACTGTTAAATAAATTTAAAATTAAAAACCCTCAGAAATTTGAGGGTTTTTGTTTTAAGTCAATTTCTTACTGATTATAATTTTACACCTTTAACTGTGTTGATAATTTCTGCAGCAACTTTATATGGATCTGCATTAGAGGCTGGTCTTCTATCTTCCAACCAACCTTTATAACCGGATTCAACTGTTCCAATTGGAATTCTAATTGAAGCACCTCGATCGGAAACACCATAACTAAATTTATCAATTGATTGAGTTTCATGTTTTCCGGTTAATCGTAAATGATTATCTGCACCATAAACAGCAATATGTCTTTCAATTGCTTCTTGAGTTCCAAAAGCTTCACAAATTTTAGCATATGTTTCTTTACTTCCGCAAGTTCTTAAAGTGGAGTTAGAAAAATTTGTATGCATTCCGGAACCATTCCAATCACCCTGTACTGGTTTTGGATCTAAGTTAATTCTAATATTATGAGCTTCACCAATTCTTTCCATTAAATATCTTGCGGCCCAAAGTTGATCTCCGGCTTCTTTAGCTCCTTTTGCAAATATTTGGTATTCCCATTGACCTTTCATAACTTCTGCATTAATACCTTCGATGTTAATTCCAGCAGAAATACAAAGATCAACATGTTCTTCAACAATATCACGACCCACATTATATTCGGCGCCAACTGAACAATAGAAAGGACCTTGAGGCGGAGGATAATATCCAGGAGCCGGGAAACCATATGGTGTATGGTGATCTAAATCCCAAAGTACATATTCTTGTTCAAAACCGAACCAGAAATCATGATCATCATCATTGATTGTAGCTCTTCCATTTGTGGGATGAGGAGTTTTATCTGGATTTAAAACTTCTGCAATTACCAAATAAGCATTTGCTCTTGCTGGATCAACAAAAACACGAACCGGTTTTAATAATAAATCGGATGAACCTCCCGGAGCTTGCATTGTTGATGAACCATCGAAAGCCCAAATTGGTGCGCCTTCTGCAGTTCCATCAAAATTATCTACAATTTTGGTTTTGCTTCTCATTTTTTGTGTTGGTTGATATCCATCAAGCCAAATGTACTCTAACCTCGATTTAGCCATTTTTTCTCCAATTATATGTTAATTATTGTGGTTTCTTTTACTGTTGATAATACAAAACTTGTTACTGTTCTTACAACTCCGGGCCATGATTGAATTTGCGCAAGTAGTCTTTCTAAATCGTCAGTACCCTTTAAAATTACTTTCAATAAGTGTGAACCTTCGCCTAAAATTGCATGGCATTCTAAAATTTCTGGAGTTTGTGAAACGTGCTCTTCCAAATCATGAAATTTTTTAGAAGATTTCATATAAACTGTAATAAACGCCATCAAATCAAAACCAAATTGTTTTTTGTTTAATTTTGCATAATATCCTTCTATAATTCCTTTTTCTTCTAATTTTTTCAGTCTTTCACTTAATGATGGCAAAGATAAATTTACTTGCTCGGCAATTACGTTTCTTTTCGTTCTTCCTTCTCTTTGTAAAATATTTAAAATCTTAATGTCTATTGCATCCAACATAATTATACTAAATTTATTAGGTAAATTTGTTAATTTACTTGTAAAATTAAGTGAATGTTTTTAATAATGCAAATTATTTTTTGTATTTATTATTTTTTTAGGTGTTTTGTGATTATCAACAAATGATTTGTGCTCTCAATAATAATCCAAATTTGAACTGAAATCAAAAATTCTTTGATTTATCCGATAATTACATAACTATTAAATCAATTAATTATTTATGAATTCATTATTTGGAATTATTGGAATATTTGCAGTATTTATTATTGTTGCGGGAATTATCTATTTTTTGTTAAAAAAGAACATTTTCTCACAAAAATTATCAGAAGAAATTAACTCCGAAGAAAAAATTTCTGCAAATCAAAATGAAAAACTTAAAAGATTGAAATTAGATAATGAGAATTTAAATAAAGAAATAAAGTTTCTTGAAGAGAAAAATAGAAGATTACGATTAAAAATTGATCAACTCAAAAAAGTTATTTCACATCTTGAAGAACAAAAAAATCAATTGGAAAAAAATGAATCAAATTTGCAAGAATTAAGAATTAGAAAAGATGAAACTCTTGCAATGGTTGCGCATGATATTAAAAATCCCGCATCAGCAATTAAAAATTTTGTGGAATTGTTAGAATCTTATGATTTATCAGCTCAAGAGCAAAATGATATTCTATCTGGACTTGTAGAAATTTCTTCTCGAATTGTAAAACTTGCAGATGAATTTTCTCAAGTTGTTGCGGAAGAATTTGTTCCGATGCAAATAAATAAAGCAAAAACAAATTTTTATCAAACAATTGAAAGTGTGGTAAAAGTTAATAGAGTTAAAGCAAGCAAGAAAAATATTGAAATTCGCTTATATCAGCCCAAAGAAGAATTATTTGTAATTGCCGATGAAAATAAAATTAAAGAAGTTATTGATAATTATGTGGGAAATGCCGTAAAATATTGCCCGGAAAACAGCAAAGTTGAAATTGTGGTAAATAAAGAAAAGAATTTTGTTTCTTTTGAAGTTACCGATAACGGATTTGGATTAACCGAAGAAGAAATTTTACATGCTTTTGAAAAGGGAGCAAAATTAAGTAATAAACCAACCGGAAATGAAACCAGTTCCGGTTTAGGTTTGTGGATTGTTAAAAAAATTGTTGAAGAGCATAATGGAAAAGTTTGGGTAAAAAGTAAAAAAGGTTTTGGATCTACCTTCGCATTTTCAATTCCAGTCGAATAAAATTACAGTAAATTTTCTTAAAAAATTTATTATATTCTGAATTATAATCCGACAAGATATCTTTGAAATCAGATAAATATCACTTTTAACCTAATTTTTTGCGTTAAGATTAGATAAAAAAATTATTAAGTAAAGGGGAAAAATGAGAATTGTATTAAGCTTATTATTATCTGCATCAATGTTATTTTCACAAGGTGATAAAAAAGATCCATTTCAAGGAAGTTATACTTTGGGAAATTCATCAGAAATTGCAATTAGCTGGAATGTAAATCGATATAATGATTCAACAGTAACGCATAAAATTTTTAATTATTTGTCAAATTCGGGGCAGTATATTTTAGATTCAACAAACAGCGGAAATTTTGATGAAAATCTTTCTATCGGTGATAAAAAGAAACTCCAAAAAATAAGCGGAGATTTTGATGGAGATGGTTTGGATGAAATTATTACAGCATGGGAAAGTTCGGATTATTCAATAAATATTATAAGTTCAAAAATTAATAAAAATAATTTAGTATGGAATGATGTTAGTGAAATTAAACTTGATAAAATTCAATATCCGGTTTCGCCATTTAATAATTCAAGCAGATTTGAAATTGCAAAAGGAAATTTTGATCTAGATGCAGAACCCGAATTGGCTATTTGTTTTTGGAATGTTGATGCAAATCTTGAATTAAGAATTTACGATATTGATGAAAATTTAAACTTCTCACAAACTTCAGTTTTAGCCGATGAATATATGAATCCCAATATGTATAATTACACAATTCGGTTTGATTTTGCTTGCGGTGATTTTGACGGAGATTTAATTGATGAATTTGTTTTAGCCGGACATTTTGCCGAAGATAACGATAGTTGGTCAATTTTTACAAAAATTTATGATGTAGAAAATAATACAATAATTCCCAAAGTGAAAAAAAACGATTTCTATTCAAGTGATAATTTTTACAATTCAAATTATAAAATAAATAATTTTATTATTGAAACCGGCGATTTAACAAATAATACAATTGATGAATTTACACTCAATTTTGTTATAGCAAATAACGGAAGTTCACAAGCTGAAAATTATATTCTTCCCGCAAAAGTAACACTAAACTTAGATACAATTAATGTTGATTTAAATAATTTGTATAAAGTTTTTCAGACAAACGGAAACACAAATTTGGCAATCAGCATGCAGTTAGAAGATTTGAATAATGACGGCGCAGATGAAATTATTGTTGATGGAGATGGTAGAATAAATATTCTTCAAGCAGATACAACTCTTAATCTAACTTGGAAAACCGGAGAAAATTTTGGTTCCGAAACTCCGGTTAATAATAGAATGATAATTGCAGATTTGGATGCAAGCACAAACGATTCACTGTGGCATCCGGAAATAATTGTAGCTTTTACTAGAAGTGTGCAAACGGATAATTTTCCTAATTATACAACATTAAATATCACAATATTTGAACCAATTATAGATTCATCTGGTGATATTATAAATGTACAAAAAAGAGTAAGTTTTATTGCGGATTCTACTGTTGGATCAAATAGTCATATTTACTCAATTGCAGCCGGTGATTTTGACGGCGGAAGTATTCGTTTGGGAAAACCAAATTTTTATTCTGCGACAGACATCGTTCAGCCTCTTGTAATTCTTAATGCGCCGCCTGTTCATTTTGATATGCTTGATGGAAATAGCTTTGATATAAATAAAAATTTTAACGGACAAAATTCAAATTTCTATGCAAAATATTATACCTCAAGCGAAACCGATATTGAATTTGAAACAAAGATAAATAAAGCTTGGTCAGTAAGCGGTGAGGTTTCCGGAGGATTTAAAATTCCGGTTATTGGAATTGGAACGGAAATAAAAATTAAAAGCCAATATGGCAAAGGATTTTCTAAAAAGAAATTTACATCAAATACATATAAAGTAAGTCAGAATATAACAGCCAGCAGCGATGATTATATTTACGCAACAATAATTGATTATGATATTTGGGAATATCCGGTTTTAACAAATGATGAAATTCTAGGTTATGTTTTAGTTGTAGAACCCGGGCAACCGCAAAGATCGTGGTTCCCGAGCAAAAGTCCGCAAGCTGCAGATTATATTCCAAATCATGAAGTCGGAAATATTTTATCCTATAATAATATTGCGGCGCCAACCGAAAACGGAAGTTTGCAGCAAGTTCTAAAATGGAATACATCAGATCAAATTACATTGGATGGCTCGCCGGGATTTCAATATAATTGGGCATTAGAAAATGAAACCCAGACAATAGTTACAGCTTCAAATGAAGTAAACTTTAAAATTAGTGGAGAAGCAAGCTTTGATAATCCATTTAAATTTACACCTGATGTAAAAGTTAAAGGAAACTATTCCACCAAATCAATTTCAACTCGAACAAATAAAGTTAAATATAAAAAAGGTTTAGATGTTCATTTAGGACCAATAGATTTAGGGATAGGAGAAACATATTATTCCGTAACTCCTTATGCATATTGGGCAAAAAGCGGTGCGCTTGTTTTGGATTATGCAGTTGATCCAAGACCATCTGGAATAAGTGTTCCCGAAACATGGTGGCAGCAAAAATATAATGAAAAACCGGATATAGCATTAATCTTACCATGGAGATTGGATCCCGAAAAAGGATTTAGTATTACCGAAGATAAACGTCAACAAACGAAAGATATTATATTTAATCCCGAAAAACCTAAACCAGGAGAAGTAATAAATATTAAAACAAGAATTAGAAATTTTAGTTTGCTAAATACAAATTCAATTGTTGATGCAAAATTTTATGTTGGTGATCCCAATAACGGCGGAACATTAATAGAAAGTACGGATGGAAAAAATATTTTTTCTACAGATGATTATATTCCGGCAAGAAGTGAAAAAATAATAAGTTTTAATTGGCAAATTCCAAACGGAATTTCAACATTCCCAAGAATTTATGTTGAGTTAGATCCGGAAAATAAAATTGATGAAATTCACGAAAGTAATAATATTGGTTGGAAAGTATTGCAATTATTTGATGCAACCACGGATATAGAATTTGAAGAAAATTTGCCAATAGAATTTGAGTTAAGTCAGAATTATCCAAATCCGTTTAATCCAAGTACAACAATTAAATATTCATTACCAAATGTAGCCTCGAGCTTTAGCTCGAGCATAAAATTAATTGTTTACGATTTATTAGGAAGAGAAGTAAAAATATTGGTTAATGAAAAACAAAAACCCGGAAATTACGAAATTGAATTTGATGGAAGTAATTTATCAAGTGGAGTATATTTTTATAGATTGCAGACTGGAGATTATGTTAAAACAATGAAAATGATTATAATGAAATGATTAAGTAAAGTAGAGACACATTTCCATGCGTCTCTACGAAAATATTTATTTTTTGAGAACAGCAGTAACTTTTTTTGCGGCATCTTCCAAAGTTGTGGCAACTTCAAAAATTAATTTGGAATTTGCCAATAAAACTCCGGCTTCTTTTGCATTTGTACCTTCCAATCTAATTACAATCGGAACTTCCACTTTAATTTCTTTGGCTTCATTGATAACTAATTAAGTAATTATTCTTGACTCAGAATTATTAAAAAGAGAACATTAATTATAGAAATAATAACTAAATGTATATTAACTTAAATTCTAATTAGTAATACATACTGTAATTGCAATAACAACTTGGCATTTTATTTGTGCTTTAAAAATTCGTAAAATTTAAATTTCAATATTATAAAACGGTATTTATTTTTATACTTTGAAAGTAAATGATTTTGTGTCTGTTAAAAAATGATTCTATTAAAATAAGCTGAGGAAATTATGAAAACAAAAATAATTATTTGGTTTATTTTCATTTTACTTATAAATAGCTTTATTTATTCTCAAAATAGTAAATGGATAAATTATACATATGGAAATAGAATAAATGAAATAACAACTGATAATGATACTGTTTGGGTTGCAACTCGAGGTGGACTTGTAAAAATAAATCAAATAAACGGAGAAACCATTTTTTTTAATAGAGGGAATTCTGGTATACAAAGCAATTTAATTTTAACTATTGCAATTGACAGCAAAGGAAATAAATGGGTAGGATCGTATGATGCAGGTATTTCTATGTTTGATGGTAAAAATTGGACATTGTTCAATCAAGATAATTCCGGATTACCAAGTAATTATATTTCAGAAATTAAAATCGATAGCAAAGACACTAAATGGTTTGTAATACCAGGTTTTGGAATAATCAAATATGACAGTTCCGGTTGGACTAATTATACTACTTCTAATTCAAAATTACCAAGTGATTGGTTAACAACGCTTACAATAGATGGAAAAGAAAATATTTGGGTATGGAGTAATAATAGTCTATATAAATTTGATGGAATTAATTGGTTAATATATGATAAAAACAATTCGGGATTGCCTTTTAATAGTATTGACTATTTAGCAATTGACAAGTATGACATAAAATGGATTGGTAATTCATATGGAGGTTTAGCGAAATTTGATGATACAAGTTGGACTATTATTAGTTCTCCAGATTCTACATATAAATATCCTTTAAATTCTCTTGTACCAGATGATTCTGGAAATATTTGGATAGCAGATGAATTTTTAACAAAATTCAATGGCGTTAACTTTACAAAATATGATACAGCGAATGTAAAGGAAGTTGTTGGATTAACAATTGATAAATATAATAATAAATGGTGGGGTTATATTGATAATGTTTATAAATTAGATGAATTAAATTTGTCGAAATACAAAACAAGTAATTCTCCATTATTAAGTAATACAATAAACTCAATAGCAATTGATAATAAAAAGAACAAGTGGATAGGAACTGGAAATGGTATTATAAAAATTGAAGGCACAGATTGGGTTCTATTCAATGAAAATAATTCTGAGCTACCTTTAAAAGGAATAAGTTCAATTGCAATTGATAAATTTGATAAAAAATGGATTGGACTTTATAGGAATGGATTGGCATGTTTTGATGAAGTAAGCTGGAACATATTTGATGATACTAATTCCGATTTGCCTCAGGGTGTTATAGAAATAGTTATTGATAAAAATGGTGATAAATGGGCTTTAACCTGGAATGAACTCGTGAAATTTGACGGTTATAATTGGACAATTTTTGATACATCTAATACAGGGTTACTTCAGTTAGAAATTGCTCTAACATTTAATATTGATAAAAATAATGTAAAATGGATTGGAACCGAATTCGGAGGATTGGTAAAATTTGACGATTTAGACTGGACAATATATTATAAAAGTTTTACAGATTCACCTTCGGATCTTATATTTGCAATTGCTATAGATAGTTTAAATAACAAATGGATTGGTACAAATAAAGGATTAGCAATGTTTGATGGTTTAAATTGGATTGTTTACGACATGGAAAATTCATCTTTGCCGTGCAATAATATTTATTCAATAACAATTGATAAAGATGACAATAAATGGATAGGTGCAGAAAATAATTTAGTAAAATTTGATGGAAGTAATTGGGAAGTTTTTAATTCAAGTAATTCTGGTTTGCCGACTCATGAAATCCAAACAATAGTAATAGATGAATATAATAATAAATGGATTGGTACAAATGGTGGCGGTTTAGTTGTTTTTAATGAAAATGGAATAACAGATATACATGATGAATATATTATCAAAAAACTTCCTAAAGATTTTGAACTATCCCAAAATTATCCAAATCCGTTTAACCCAACAACAACAATTAAATATTCAATTCCGCAAAAAGTGAAAAGTGAAAAGTCCAACGTGAAATTAGTGGTTTTTGACATACTAGGAAGGGAAGTTAAAACATTGGTTAATAAAAACCAAAAACCCGGTAATTATGAAATCACCTTTGACGGAAGCAATTTATCAAGCGGAGTATATTTTTACAGATTGCAATCCGGAGAATTTGCAAATACCAAAAAACTTATATTAATGAAGTGATATAAAAAATGTAGAGACGTAAAATTTTACGTCTCTACAAAAATATGGTTGTCATTCCCATGTTCCGTTAGCCAACGGATGGAAATCATTTATTTTTTAAGAACCGTGGTAACTTTTTTTGCGGCATCTTCCAAAGTTGTGGCAACTTCAAAATTTAATTTGGAATTTGCCAATAAAACTCCGGCTTCTTTTGCATTTGTACCTTCCAATCTAATTACAATCGGAACTTCTACTTTAATTTCTTTTACGGCATTAATTACACCTTGAGCAACTCTATCGCAGCGTACAATTCCGCCGAAAATATTTATTAAAATTGCTTTAACATTCGGATCACTTAAAATAATTTTAAATCCATTTGCCACAGTCTCTTGATTTGCACCGCCGCCGACATCCAAAAAGTTTGCCGGTTCACCGCCAGCTAATTTTATTATATCCATTGTTCCCATTGCAAGGCCGGCACCATTTACCATGCATCCAACATTTCCATCTAACTTAATATAATTCAAATCAAATTTTGAAGCTTCAATTTCAAGCGGTTCTTCTTCATCAAAATCTCTAAATTCCATAATATCTTTATGACGGAAAAGTGCGTTATCATCAAAATTCATTTTTGCATCAAGCGCAATTACATCGCCTTCTTTTGTAACTACTAAAGGATTTATTTCCGCAATAGAGGCATCTGTTGAATCATAAGCTTTGTAAAGTGCCAATAAAAATTTTACTGCGTTTTTATGTTGAACTCCTTCCAAACCCAAACCGAAAGCCAATTTACGAGCTTGAAATTGCTGCATTCCTATTGCGGGATCAATAGTTTCTTTAAGTATTTTTTCCGGAGATTCGGCTGCAACTTTTTCAATTTCAACTCCGCCTTCCGTGGAAACCATTACAACATTTTTAGATTGAGCTCGATCTAAAGTAATTCCCACATACATTTCTTTATCAATATTTACGCCTTGCTCAATTAAAAGACGTTTTACGGTTTTTCCTTGCGGTCCGGTTTGATGTGTAATTAAATTCATTCCGAAAATTTCTTTTGCATATTTTTTTACTTCATCAAGATTTTTGGCAACTTTTACACCGCCGCCTTTTCCTCTTCCGCCGGCGTGTATTTGAGCCTTTACAACTTTAATATTTCCGACTAATTCTTTTGCGGCTACAACTGCATCTTCGGGAGAAAAAACAACTTTTCCTTCTGGAACTGGAACGTTAAATTTTCTTAAAATTTCTTTTGCTTGATATTCATGAATTTTCATAATTTCCTACAACTTTATTAAAGCAATTTTTTAATTTCTTAATAATAACTAAAAAAAATATTTTGCCCAATTTTGCTATAAATTATTTTTCTGCTTCTTTCTCATCAACAAAAACAGAATCATCAATTCCTTTATTAACTTTATAATTATTGTAATTTATTGTTATGTCACCTTTAAAATTTTCGGGAATATTTCTTCTTCTTTTATTCTCACTTTCTTCAACTTGTGAAAAATCCAAATTTATTTTTATTTGTGATGGAAGAGCAAATTCCTTCTGATCATTGTAATTAAAATATGTTATAATTTTTGCATTTCCATCTAATGATAAAATAATCTGCTTTATTAAAAATTCATTTTTATCGACTAACAATTTGGCAGCATTAAATTTTATGCTATCAGCATTTGGAATAATTTTAATTACGGAAAGATTTTTATTATCAATTAAAGTATCGCCAATTAATTCCGAAGTGAAATCTTTATCAATAATTTTTTGCGGATTAAAATCAATTACGCCTTTGGGTAATATTGTAAGTTTTTCAGAGTGAAGTTTAAATTTATCCGGTTTCTTAAAAAATATTTCTGCTTTCGATTTCGGCATTTTAAGAAAATCAAACTTTACGGAAATTTCAACATTAGCAGAATAATTATCAACTTTATCAATTTTACTTTTTATTGCTGAAATAATTTTCTCGGCATTTTTGTCTTGAGCAAAATTAGTAATTGTAAAAAGTATTAAAATTGTTACAAATATTTTTTTCATGATAAAATATCTTTTCTTATAAAAATTATTGAAGTTAGAATTAAAAATATTACAGAATGTAAAGCAAGATATCCCAAAGATTTAATTTGTACAAACCAATCAAAATCATAATTGAAAAATTTTTGCCAATCCATAAAGTAATTTGTGAATAAATATGGCTTAATATATTTAGTGAAATCAACCGGAATTTGAGAAAGAATAACGAAGAAAATTAAAATTGCCATCGTTGCAATTATTGGTCCAATTGCGTTTTCCACCAATGATGAAAATAAAAACGATAATGTAAAAACAAGAAGCATACTGAAAAATACGTGCAAATAACTTAAAGCAAATCTCCATAAAATATCATCTTGTGCAAAAATATTTATACCATCAGAAAGAACAATTAATTCACCGTTGCCAAATACAATATGGCTTACAACTAAACTAACAAAAATCATCCAAACTATAATTGATAAAATATAAATACATCCTGCAAAAAATTTTGAAACTATAATTTGTAATCTCGAAACCGGACGAGTAATAATTAATCTGTAAGTTCCGCCGGTTCCTTCTCCGGCAAGAATTTCACCGGCAACCAAAACAATTGTAAGTGGAAATAAAATAAAAAATGCATTTAGAATTAAATGACCGATTAAATTTCCATTTAAAATATTTCCGGAGATGATAAACAAATCACTTAAATTTCTGGTGATATGTCTTACTTCATTTTCGCCATAAATGTAAAGATTGATTTGAACCATCGAAACCATAAATAAAATTCCAAAGTGACCAATGTAAGAACGCCACTTCTTAAAAATTTTAATAAGTTCTATATGCACTAATTTTATCAGCATTATTTTTCTTCTGTAATTTTTAAAAAATAATCTTCTAATGAATTTTTTCTTTCCACGGAAAATATTTCAACATTTTTTTCAACTAAAAATTTTATTAAATGAGGAATTTTATCTTCGGCAAGATTTATTTTCAGTTGTGAATTTAAAATGTTGGAAGTGTTATTTGAAAATACTGATTTGGATAAAATTTCTTCAACATTAACTTCACTTTTAAAATTTATTTCAACTTCATGTTTATCATTAATTAAAAGTCCTTTTACATCACCTTCAATAATATTTTTTCCTTTATTTATAATAACCATTCTATTGGCAATTAATTCAATCTCGCGTAAAATGTGCGAAGATAGAAAAATTGTTTTGCCTTTTTCTTTGCTAAGGAAAATAATTAAATCACGGATTTCTTTCATGCCTTGCGGATCAAGTCCGGTTGTAGGTTCATCCAAAATAATTAATTCCGGATTATGCAAAAGTGTTTGAGCAATTCCCAATCGTTGTTTCATTCCGTGAGAAAAAGTTTTTACTTTGCTATTGTATCTTTTATCTAAACCGACTAACTCAAGAATTTCCATAATATTTTTTTTGGAAATACTTATGCCGGACATTTTTCCTAAAATTTCCAAATTTTTATATGCGCTTAAGTATAAATAAAAATCCGGTTTTTCTACAATTGCACCGACTTTTGCTAAAATTTCTTTTCTGTGCTGAGCTAAATCTTTTCCAAAAATTTTAATATTACCGGAAGTTGGTTTAATTAATGTGAGAAGCATTCTGATTGTTGTACTTTTTCCGGCGCCGTTTGGACCAAGAAAACCAAACACATCACCCTTATAAACATTGAGGTTTAGGTTATTTACCGCTGTAAGATTTTTAAACTTTTTCGTTAAGTTGGAAATTTCTATAACTTTTTCAGAATTCATTTTAAATTAATTTCGATTTATAATTTCGTTAAAATATTCCATTGCTCGTATTTCAGTTTGAGTTTGCAAGTTTATTTCTTGTGGAAAAATTTGAATTCGTAAATCTTGATATAAAAAAATTATTTGTTCCAAACTTTTGATTAACGAGTTTTCATCATAATCAGAAATTGTTAATTTCAAATTTTCCAAATCTTTAGTTGTGAAAAACTTTTCAGCTTTTCGTAAACCTTTTGGCAATTTATTGTTTTTAATCTGCAGTAATTGAGCAATAACATTTGTCCGTAGAAAATTAATTGCATCTAAAGTTTCAAAAAATTCACCTCTTCCAATTTTTGAAGAAACGTAATGAATCCAAATCCAGAAGCGGTCTTCAATCCATTGAAAATTTGGATAAGGAAATATCGGTTCGGAATTTGCGATAATATTAGATAATATATTTTCTCTTTCCCAAACCACAATTGGATTTTCAACTCTTTGATAAAATTCATCGGGAGTAATAAATTTTATATCAACATGCAGAAGTGGTTCATCATATAGGCAAATTAAAAGTCGATTTTCTCCAACATGTTCACCGATAAAAGCATTTAACAAATTTCCAAATTTTTGTGCATAATTTGTTATCAATTCTTTATTTGGAGCTATTTTATTTTTTGTAACTAAAACAAAATCGAGATCGGAAAATTCATCAATTTCATTTGTGATCCAAGAACCGCCGAGTGCTAATCCCAAAACATTTTCATCGTTTTTAATTTTATCAATTACATTATTTACAAAACTTTTGTGCATGTCAGTTTTCTAAATTTCTGAATATTGAATTAAAAATTGCATCATGAATTATTGGTCGGAAATCGGAAATTTTAGTATTTGTTCTTTTGGGATGAACTCTGTTGCTTAAAAGAATTACAAATAATTTTGTTTCTTTATCAACCCAAATTGAAGTTCCGGTATATCCAGTATGACCAAATGATTTCATCGAAAAATAATTTCCGGATGAAGATTTTTCCGGAGATTTTGTATCCCAACCCAAACCTCTATCGCTTTGCTCGGATTGTTTTGTCGTCCAATCTTTAATTAATCTTGAATCAAGAATTTCTTCGTTATTATAAATTCCGTGATTTAAATACATCATTGTAAATTTTGATAAATCTTCCGTTGTAGAAAATAATCCGGCATGACCCGCAACTCCGTTTAGCATAAAAGCTCTTTCATCGTGAACTTCGCCTTGTAATAATCTCATTCTATAAAAATCATCCAGTTCTGTTGGAACGCAATTATTTTTTATTTCATTTGACGGATTATACATTGTTTGGTTCATTTCCAGTTTAGTAAATAAATTTTCGTTTAAGAAAACATCAAGAGTTTTTTTGGAAATTTTCTCAATAACTTTTTGCATAATAATCATTCCTAAATCACTGTAAACATATTTTTCACCGGGAGGATTTTCTAAACTTAAATTCATAATATCATTTATAACTTCATCTGAAGTAGAATAAATATCATAATATTTTTTGAATGCGGATAAACCGGAATTATGAAGCAATAAATTCCTAATTGTAATTTGATCCTTTCCATTATTGTTAAACTGAGGAATATATTTCACAACCTTTTCATCTAAATTTAATTTACCTTCCTGGACTAAAATCATTGCGGCTGAAGTTGTTCCTACAACTTTTGAAACCGAAGCTAAATCAAAAATTGAATTTGGTTGAACTTTAGATGAATTTTTATCATATGTAAAATGTCCGAAAGCTTTGCTGTAAAGTATATCTTGATCAATTCCAAATAACAGTGCAGCGCCGGGAAAAACAGAATCAATAACCGCAGATTCCATAATCATATCAATAATTTCGAAATTGAATTCTTTTTCAATTTTTGATGAACAAGAAAAAAATAGGAATATTGAAATTATAAACAGTGAAAGTTTGATATAATTTTTCATAGAAAATCTTTTATATTTTTTTTCCAAAATTAGGATCAATATTAATGAATTTTGTTACAATGAAAGCGGGAATAGTTGCTAACATAACCCAAATAAAAAAGTGTTGATAACCAATTAATTCTTGAAGCCATCCGCTTATCATTCCGGGAATCATCATTCCAAAAGCCATAAATCCCGTCGTAATGGCAAAGTGCGCAGTTTTATGTTCGCCATCGGAAACATAAATCATATAAAGCATATAAGCCGTAAAACCAAAACCGTAACCGAATTGTTCAATGGCAACACAAGTCAAAATAATAAATATTGAATCCGGCAAAGCATACGATAAATAAACATAAACTGCATTAGGTAAATTTATTGCGAGTAGCATCCACCACAACCAATATTTCAATCCATTTTTTGCGGCTAAAAATCCGCCCAATAAACCTCCGATAACCAAAGCTATAATTCCGATTGTTCCATATATAAAACCAACTTCACCGGTCGTTAACGAAAGTCCGCCGACATCTTTTGAATCTAACAAAAATGGTGATGCTAATTTTAAAAGTTGTGATTCACCTAATCTGTAGACTAAAAGAAATGTTAAAATTACACCAATGTTTTTCTTCTTGAAGAAAAGTGCAAAAGTTTTAAAGAATTCCTTAAATACATTTTTATCATTGGAATTATTTATAAAATCAGATTTGGGATAAGGAAGAATAAATTTATGATAAATGAAAAACACTAAAAACAAAATTGCTAAAATTATAAAAGTGATTGTCCATGCAAGTGGAATATTTCCGGAAATTGCGCTAAATGTTGCTGAGGTTTCAGATTTCAATTTTGGGTCAATTTGAAAAAGAATCAATGCCGGCTTATTCCAATTGCGTTTTGTAAAAATAAATCTTGCACCTTTAACGAGCATAATACTTTTATCGCCGGAACTTTCACTAATATTTACAACAATTTGCTCGTTTTCGCTTGGAGATTTTGATAGTGACAATTTTGAAATTCCGTAATTACCGGTTTGACTGTTTAGCGATTTAACAATTTCTTTTTTGCCAAAATTTTCAACAATAATTTTTTCAATTTTGGATAAAACATATTTATTCCACCAAGATTCAGTTTCATTATTTTTTTCTTCAGAAATTATTTGTTTAATATTTTCCTCATAACCATTTTTAACATTTTCGTTTGATACAAATTGAATTGCAGAATCTAATTTTTCTGGAGGAATATTTACAGTTTCAATTTCTAAAATTTGCGGCGAAATAATTAATTTAATTTTTTCTTCATTAGAAAAATTTTCATTAACGATAAAATTTTCGTAGTTAATATTTTCGGTAACGGATTTTACTTCAATAATTATTTTTCCCAAACCGGTTGAGCTTTCTAAATATCCAGCAATAATGATTAACAAACCTTGTCCGGTAATCATTGCAATTCGATAAAATGTACTTCTTATTCCGACAAAAAAAGCTTGTTGATTTTCTGTTAATCCAAGCATATAAAATCCATCCGCAGCAATATCATGTGTTGCGGAACTGAAAGCAAGTAACCAAAGAAAAGCTAAAGTATATTGAAAAAAATTTGGAACGGGAATTGTGAATGCAACTCCGGCTAAACCGGCACCAATTATAATCTGCATTGTGATTATCCAAAATCTTTTTGTATTTAAAAGATCAACAATTGGAGACCATAAAGGTTTGATAACCCAAGGTAAGTATAACCAGCTCGTGTAAAGGGCAATGTCTGTATTAGAAATTCCCAACCTTTTGTACATGATTACAGAAACAACCATTACAATAACATAAGGCATTCCTTCGGCAAAGTATAAACTTGGTATCCAACTCCATGGATTTTTACTTAATTTATCTTTAATCATATTTGTTCAGAAAATTTCTTTGCCAAAATTACTGCCCCAATTTCTGGAGAAAATTCCGCATTTTGAATTTTTATTGTTGGAAGGAAACTTTGAATTTTTTCTTTCAGCATTTTTGAATATAAATTTTCATTTGATATAATTCCGCCAATAAGAACCAATTTCATTACATCATTATCAAAGTGTTTTTGCATTGCTAAAATATGAAGCAATAATTCATTGGTTTCTTCATCCAAAATATTTTTACACTGTTCATCATTATTTGCAGCTTCAATAACTAAAGGTGCAACATCTTGAACATTCAATTCATTATTGTAAACTTTTGTAATTAATTTGCTTTGATCTGAAACGTAAAAATTTTCTTCTACCAATTTTTGAAGAAGAGTTTCTTTTCCTCTACCATCAAAATATTTTGAAATAATATTTAATCCTTTTTTTCCAATTGAGTAACCGCTTCCTTCATCTCCAATTAATCTTCCAAATCCGCCAACCCTATGAATATTTCCATTTTCATCTTTCCCAAACATAATTGAGCCGGTTCCAGAAATTAAAATACTTCCCGGATTTCCGGAAAATGCACCTTCAAGTGCAATTCTTGCATCGCTCATAACTTTAAATTTTGGGAAAATTATTTTTTCGTTTTGCGAAAGTTCTAGGACAGTAGATTCTAGGTTATTTGCATCACTTTCTCTTCCGGCTCCAGTTGTCCCGAGTACAATTCCACTTAAATCAGTAGAAGAAATTTTAATTTCATCGCAACAATTTTTTATTAAATCTAAAATAGTGTGCGAAACAATTCTTGTTCCAATGGTTAAAAAATTTGATGGTCCGGATTGTGAGGAATACATTACATTTAAATTTTCATCACATAAAACACAATTGGTTTTTGTTCCGCCGCCGTCAATTCCAATATAATATTTCATTATACTTAAAATGATTTAGATAATTTTTAAACTTATCGAAAATATGATGAAGTTCAAAAAATGTTGTAGAATTTGAAATGTGAAAATTATTGATACTCGAAAGTAAATTATCTATTTTGTATTTATAAAACCCACGATCTTAAAATACTGTTCGAAATTATTCTGGTGCTCCATTTTATAAAATTAAAAAGGAGGTAAAAATGCCAGCACAAATTATTAGAAATTATCTTGATGAAAATGAAATCAAGTATATTTCAATCAAACACTCGAAAGCCTATACTGCTCAAGAAATTGCCGCGGTTGCTCATATTGAAGGACGCAGATTAGCCAAAACGGTTGTAATAAAAATTAATGGAAAATTAGCTTTTGCCGTTCTTCCGGCTTCATACAAAATTGATTTTGAAATGTTGAAGCATTCTATTGGAAATGAAAATGTGAGATTGGCAAATGAGCAAGAGTTTAAAGATAAGTGTCCCGGGTGTGAAGTTGGTGCAATGCCGCCTTTCGGAAATTTATTTAATTGTGAAACTTATGTTGCCGCAAGTTTAGTTGAAGATGAAGATATTTTATTTAATGCCGGAAATCATACTGAATTGATAAAAATGAAATATTCTGATTTTGAAGAACTTGTTAAGCCGGAGATTCTTAGATTTTCTACAAAGTATAAAACGTAGGAAAATTTAATAAGTAATTTTTCTTTGGCGTTTGGGAGGCATATACTATATTAAGCAACTAAATTTAAAAATTTAAGAAGTATATGATTTCATCCCGAATAGATAATATAACTTTTTCCGGAACAATGGAAATTGCCGCAAGGACAATTGAACTCAAATCAAAAGGAATTGATGTAATTGATCTTTGTGTCGGTGAACCGGATTTACCAACTCCGGAACATATAAAAAAAGCTGCCTTCGAAGCAATTTCTGCCAATAAAACTAAGTACACACTAAACACCGGAATCAAGGAATTACGAACAGCAATTGCTGGAAAATATTTAAAAGAATATAATGCAGAATATTTTCCGGAAGAAATAATTGTATCAAATGGTGCAAAACAATCTGTGTTTAATGTTCTGCAGACAATTATCAATAATAATGATGAGGTATTAATTCCAAAACCGTTTTATGTTTCTTATCCTCATATGGTAAGACTTTCCGGCGGTGTTCCAATTTTTATCGAAACAAAAAGAAGTAATAATTTTAATCCCACAAAAGAAGAAATTGAAAAAAATATTTCGTCCAAAACTAAAGCAATAATTATTTGCAACCCCAATAATCCAACAGGTTCAATTTTTACTAAAAATGAATTATTGGATATTTTAAATCTCGCAATGGAAAAAAATATTTTTGTAATTGCAGATGAGATTTATGAAAAATTAATATACAATGATGCTGAATTTATTAGCGTTGCATCACTTGGAGCAAAATATAAAAACCATATTATTATAATTAACGGAGTTTCTAAAACTTACGCAATGACCGGCTGGAGAATTGGTTACGCTCTTGCTCCAAAACAAATTGTAAACGGAATGAATAAATTCCAAAGCCATAGTACATCAAATGCTTGCACTATTTCACAATATGCTGCATTAACTGCCTTAACTTATTCTCAAGTTACAGTTGAGGAACAAAGAAAAATTTTTGAGAAACGAAGAAATTTTATTTGTTCAACTTTATCTGAAATGGAAATTATTTCATTTGTAGAACCTTCCGGCGCATTTTATTGTTTTATTGATATTTCAAACTTGATAGAAAAATATACTTCAATAGATAATTCTAAAGATTTCTGTCTGAAACTTTTACATGAAGCAAATGTTGCAACTGTTCCGGGAATCGAATTTGGTTTGGAAAATTATATCAGAATATCTTATGCAAAATCTATGGATGAATTAAAAGAAGCGTTTGTAAGAATTAAAAAATTTATTCAGAATCTGAATTAAGTTTATTTTTAAGTTCATCATAAACCGAATCAATTTCCATTTGCGAGCCAGTCCACAATTCAAAAGATTTTGCACCTTGAATCACAAACATTTTTAATCCATCTAAAATAGTTGCGTTTTGAGATTCAGCAATTTGAAGAAATTTAGTTTTAATAGGATTATAAATTAAATCGAAAATAATTTGTGATGAATTGAATGATTCTGCAATATCAGTAGGAGTATCATCATTATTTGGGAATAATCCGATTGATGTTGTATTTATTATTAAATTTGATGCTTGATAAATTTCAACGTTTTCTTTTGCAATTAGTTCATGAGAATAAATTGAATTAAAATGCATTTTATCCTTGAAATAATCTTTAATTGATTCGGATCTTTCTTCTGTACGATTTATAACATTAATTTTTTCTACTTTAAAATGTCTTATTAAAGCAAAAATTACACTTCTTGCGGCACCACCAGCACCAATTACGGTTGCTGTACTTTTTACTAAATTATCTTTATAAGGAAGTAAAGTTTCAACAATTCCATTAATATCTGTGTTGTATCCAAAAAGCTGATTGCCCTCGCTAACAATTGTATTTACTGCACCAACAATTGAAGCTTCTTCGGAAACATGATCCATAAATTGAATAATTTTCTCTTTATGGGGAAGAGTTACGTTTAATCCTTTTATTCCAAGCATATTTAAAGCTTTTAAAGCGCCTTTTAAATTGCTTGTAGGAACGTCAAAAGGAAGATAAACATAATTTAAATTTTGTTTTTGAAAACAAAAATTATGCATCATAGGTGAAAGAGAATGTTTTATCGGGTGGCCGAGAATTCCTACAATTTTTGTGTTGAAATCTATGTTATTTATAAAACTCATTTTTAAAAATAAATTGAATTGAAAATATTTATATACAATTGTGTTGAATCCAAAAGAGGAAAATCTTCAAGAAATATATTTTCCATTCCGGGATTTGATTCAAACGCACTAATTAAATTTGTTAAAGCAAATTCATTTTTTTTCAGCATAAAATTACACAAAGCTAATCCGTAAAAAATTTCTGATTTATTATAATTGCTATCAAGCAATTCTGAAAAAATATTTTTTGAATCATTCCATCTTCCAAGTTCAAAATATACTTCAGCTAGTTCAAATAATTTTTCTGGAGATTTTGTTTCTTCAGATTCCAATTCTTCTTTTTCCAGAAATAATTCCGTTAACATAATTTCTGTTTCATGATGATTATTATACTCTTCTTTATTTGCCAAAGTGTATCTTATAAATAATGAAAAATATTCCATCATTAAAGGTATATTATTTTTTCTTGCATAATAATTTCCCAAACCAATGTAAGCTTCGGTGCAAGAAATACTTAATTTCAGAGCTCCATTAAAATATTTGAATGCTTCTTCATAATCTCCGGTTGCTTCGCAATTTTGTGCAATATTTAAAGGAATTGAATAATCGAATGGATCAAGTTCCCCAGCTTTTACAAAACATTTTTTTGCATCATTAAATTGATTTTTTTTAGCATATGCAACACCTAAATTGTACCATGCATTTACAAAATCGTCATTCAAAGTAATTGCTAATTCAAAATTATTTATTGCATCAGTATAATTTTCTGTTTTTAAATTTACAATTCCAAAATTATACCACCCACTTGGACTGTAAGGATCAATATCTAAAAATTTCTGATATGCTTCAGTTGCTTTATCAAATTGATTTGAACATTCGTAACAAAATCCTAATTCGTACCAAGCCTCGCTATATTCTTCATCTAATTTTAATGTTTCAACAAAATAGTAAATTGCTTTATCATAATGATCATTTCGTTCGTAAAAAATCCCTAAATTAAAAAGAATTTCTTCGTTGTTTGGTTCTAACGAAAGAGCTGTATCCAAGGTTTTAATAGCTTCATCCCAAAATCCAAGATTGTCTTCCGAAATTGCTTTATTTATCATTGTTTCTACATCGCTGGGATTTAGCGAAAGCGACTTGTTAAAACAAACGTAAGCTTTTTCAAACTCAAATAAATTGTTGAAAAATATTCCGCGCGAATGCCAAAGTTCAGAACTGTAAGGAGAAATTTCCAATGCTGCTTCGGTTAAAAATATTCCGTCTTCTGTAAAATCGTATTCAATGCAAAGTTGAATTGTTTCTTCTATATTATCTAAAAACGCAATTGTTTGTCCTTTTGTTACATATTCTTTACACTTTTGAACTTTCGATTTGAGTTTTTCGTTATCTAAAAAAGAAAGTGAATTTTCATTAAACAAATCATCAGTAAAATTCATTAAATCTCCAATTTTTCCAAGAAATGATTATATAAATTAAATCAATAAAATTAAAATTAGTTTCTTAAGTGTGAATAATAAATATTTTGCTTAACAAAATAACAAAAAAATTTTTTGAAAAAGATTTAAATTTTTAGTTATATGAAAAATAATTTTGTTGATTTTTTTGATTTTTAAATTGCTAAAATATGCTGATATTTGAAGTTCGTTTTGAGCGCGGAAATTGACTTTTTAAACTATTTTCATTTGCTGTTCCGGTGCCTAATATCATATTTTTATACTTTATTATTTTTTGTCCGTTTTCTGTAAAATCTGATTTGATATTCCCACCCGACATATAAATTTTCAAATCATTTTCATTTGTGATTTCAAATAAATTTTTTTTTGCAAATTTTCCTAAAATTTGAGCTGCATGAGAATGTAATTTTAACGAATTATTTTTATCAATGATTGCGAATTTAGTTCCGATGCGAAGGAAAAAATCCGGATCAAATTCTTGAGATTCAACATTTATAAAATTTATATCATTTCCATTAATTAAATATTTATAATTTGAAAATTGCTGTATTGGAATTTCAAAGTGATCGGAAATTTCTTTTAAGTAATTTTTGATTTTTGGATTGTTTGAATTTGCAATTACTTTTTTACTTAATTTATTTTGATGAAATTTTGAAGATTCCGTTGGTGAAATTTTTCTCAACTTGGCAAGAAAAAAACCTTCTGATTTAATTTCCCAAGGAATTATTCTTTTTGTTAAAGTCAAACTTTCATCGAATTTATAATTTCTAATTTCCGTAAAACCGTTTATGTGTTTTAAATTCAAATCAAATTCAATTAATTCAACCGGATATTTTTTCAGAACTTTATCAATAATAAATTCATTTTCTTCAACAGTTAATGTGCAAGTTGAGTAAACAATTTCTCCGCCGACTTTTGCCATTTTTATTGCGCTAATTAAAAGTCTAAGCTGAAGATCAGAAATTGTGTTTGCAGATTTTTCACTCCACCAATTGCTAACTTCTTGCTTCTTTTGTACAACACCCAAAGCGCTGCACGGCGCATCGACTAAAATTTTATCAAAATAATTATTGAAATATTTGCTAAGCAATTCGCCTTTATCTTTAATAACGCTCATGTTTATAATATTCATTTTATCCAAGTTATGAATTAAAGCTTTAACACGATTTAAGTTTGGTTCGTTGGAAAAAAGAGTTCCTTTGTAATTCATAATTTCTGCAAGCTGAGTTGATTTAGAACCCGGCGCAGCGCAAAGATCCAAAACTACATCTGTTTCATTCGGATTTAAAATCATCGGCGGAATCATTGAAGATAAACTTTGAATGTAATATTTTCCCAAAGTGTATTCAATTGTTTTACCGATAATGTCATCACCTTTTTTTACGAAATAAGAATTTTGGATTTCCGGAATTTGCTCAAGTTCAATTCCTTGTTCTTCCAAACTTTTTAAAGTGATGGAAATATTTTCATCATAAATAGGGAAGCGGATTGCCGGTAAATATTTGCTTTCGACAAACAATTTATAATTTTCTAAAAATTCATTTCCAAAAGTTTGCTGGATATAATCTGAAATGTTGCTGCTTAATTCAATCAAAATATTTTAATACCTTGTAAGATTTGCGAATTTAAAAATTTTATTAGAAATGTTAATAAAATCTTTTGAATTTGGGAAAGATTTCTTGTAATCCGATTCTATCAATTTCAAAATTTCATCAATATGTTTCTCATATTCGTGAACAATTTTGTCAAACAAAC
Source organism: Ignavibacteriota bacterium (assembly GCA_016716225.1). NCBI lineage: Bacteria > Pseudomonadati > Ignavibacteriota > Ignavibacteriota bacterium. The sequence continues at coordinate 1,515,479 of JADJWT010000001.1, forward strand.
TTTTATCGGAAATTAATTTAATTTTTTGAGAATTATTTCTACATGAATAAAGAATGTATTTTATTTCATTTAAATTTTCTGATTGATAAAAAGTTTTTCCGTCGGTATCAATAATTTCATAAACTCCAAAAATTTCTGTGCCTTTTGTAATTGATTTCTTTGGTAATTCCAAAAATGTAAAATTTAAATTTTGAATGAATTCATCCGGAAAAATTTTTACTAATTCCGAATTGATTTTACTCAGCCATTTATTTTCAAATTCTGAAATTGACATAATTTCTTAAAAACTATTTGAAAATATTTATTTAACCAAAGTTTTAAAATCTAAATCAATTTGTTCCGGATCGTCAATCCAGTCTGCAACAAAAATATTTGTTGCACGCGTTGGTTTTCCGTCTGCTTGTCGGTTTGATGCAAAAACAAATTTTTTCCCATCCGGAGAAAACATTGGAAAAGCATCAAAAGTTCCGCTGTGTGTAATTTGCTTAATTTCTTTTGTATCAATATCAATCATAAAAATATCAAATAATCTTCCGCCTTCTTTTTGCGAATGATGATTTGATGAAAACAAAACTTTTTTATCGGATGGATGAAAAAAAGGTGCCCAATTTGCACCGGGAAGTTCAGTAATTTGTTCAACATTTTTTCCGTCAATATCCGAAATGAAAATATTTAGTGCCGTTGGTTCAACTAAATTTTGCGCTAACAATTCTTTATATTGTGCTTCAGCTTCACCAACCGGTCGACTTGCGCGCCAGACAATTTTCTTAGAATCATTTGAAAAAAAAGCACCGCCATCATATCCAACTAAATTTGTTAATTGTAATAAATTTCCAGTTGATATTTCATATCGCCATAACTCCAAATCACCGCTTCTTGTTGATGTAAACACAATATATTTTCCATCGGGAGAAACTGTGGCTTCGGCATCGTAGCCATTTCCGCCAATCAATTTTGTTGTTTCTGTGCCGTTAACATTTGCGGAATAAATATCATATGAATTATAAATTGCCCAAACATATTTTCCATTTACAAACATTGGTGTTTGCGGACAAGCAGAATCGGCTTCGTGAGTTGAAGCATAAATAATTTTTTTATCACCTTTTAAAAAATATGCACAAGTTGTTCTTCCTTTTCCTGTTGAAACCAATTTATATTTTTCACCGGAATTTAATTTTGAACCGTCCACATTCATTATAAATATTTGATCACATCCTTGTGAATTTATTGAATCCCAATCACTTTGAAATATCAATTGATTATTATCAAAACTCCAATAAGCTTCGGCATTGTTTCCGCCAAAAGTTAATTGTTTAATATTTCTTAAATGAAATTCTCCTTCAAATCTTAAAATATCATTTGCGGAATTATAAATAATTTCATTTTGTCCGCAAGCAATAAAAAGTATAATTAAAAATTTTGTAACCAAGATTTTTTGTATCATTTTTTTTCTTTCAGATTATTGAGTTGAGTTTTATTATTGAAATACAGTAAATACAATCCCCAAAGAATTAAAGGAATGCTTAAGAGTTGTCCCATATTTAAAATCATTGTTTCTTCAAAAGGTGATTGAGCTTCTTTGTAAAATTCTATTATAAATCTTGCACCAAAAACTAAAATTAAAAACCATCCGTATAAAATTCCGTCTTTCAATTTCTCAGTGGATTTCCAGTATTTGTAAGATAAAAATAAAAATATCAGCAAATAAGCAATTGCTTCATAAAGTTGTGAAGGATGACGCGGTGTCATTGGATCGGTAACATAAGCATTAACAAATTTAAAAGCCCAAGGAACATCGGTTGGTTTTCCAATTATTTCGGAGTTCATCAAATTTCCCATTCGTATAAAAAATCCGGCAAGAGCAACGGTGATAACAACTCTATCCATTACCCAAAGAAAAGATTGATCTTTTTTTCTTTTTGAATACAAATAAATAGCTGAAACAATTCCAATTGCTGCACCATGACTTGCTAATCCGCCTTTCCAAGTCATAAAAATTTCTAAAGGATGTGTTAAATAATATTCTGGATTGTAAAAAAGGCAATGACCCAAACGTGCACCGGCAACAGTACCAATTAATACATACCAAAGTAAATCATTCAAATCTTTCGAACTTTTTTTATCTTTTTCAAAAATTTTAGTCATTATTTGAAACCCAATAAGAAAAGATGAAGCAAATAAAACTCCGTACCATCTTATTTGAATTGGTCCCAAAGAAATTATTTCCGGACTAACATCCCAAGTAATCATTAATTTTTCTTCTTCTAATTATTCAAAAATTTATTAGCTATAAAAACAATAAAATATCCGGTTACCGACAAAATTATTATTGCCGAGCCCGAAGGTAAATTTAAATAATAGGATATCAATAAACCAAAAATTGTAAAAACTAAGCCGAATATTATTGATAAAATCATCATGGATTTTAGAGATTTTGCAATCATTTTACTTATTGCGGCGGGAATTGTTAAAAGTGCAACTACTAAAATTATTCCTACTAATTTAATAAGCAAAACTAAAGTTAATGCAATTAAAACGAATAAAAGCAAATAATAGAAATCAACATTTAGCCCAATTGTTTTTGAATATTCTTCATCAAAAGTTATGGACTGAAATTGCTTAAAGAAAATTGAAACAAAAATCATAATTATTAAATCAGCAATTCCCATAAGAATTAATTCACTTGTAGAAACTGTTAAAATATTGCCAAATAAATAACTCATCAAATCCGGAGCATAACCGGGCGCAAGTCCAATAAATAAAACACCAAGCGCCATTCCGAAAGCCCAAATAATTCCGATTAATGTATCTTCATTTTCCAATTTATTTTTTCTCATAACAGAAACAAAAATAGCTCCAAGCAATGATGAAAAAACTGCACCATAAATTGGATTGAACGATAATAAATAACCTAAACCAATTCCTCCGTAAGCAGAATGAGAGATTCCTCCGCTTAAAAAAACTAATCTTTTTATTACAATATATGTTCCTATAATTCCGCATGCGATACTTGCTAAAACGCTTGCCAGTATTGCATTTTGCATAAATTCATATTGAAAAATTTCAAACATAAAATCCTTTAATGGTGATGATCAAAAACTCTATGCGGAACTCCGTGCGCAATTAAATCAACAGGACATTGATAAGTTTCTTCCAGCATTTCTTTTGTAACTTCTTTAGAATTATGATAAACCAATTTTTTATTCATACATGCAATTTTTTTTACTGCGCGGGAAATTGCTCCAATATCATGAGAAACTAAAATTATAGTTTTTTCCTTATTAAGTTCTGTCAGTAATTCGTAAATATTATTTCCGGTTTGTGTATCAATGCTTGCGGTTGGTTCATCAAGTAAAAGTATTTTTGGATTTGTTGCAAGTGCACGTGCAATTAAAACACGCTGCTGTTCGCCGCCGGAAAGATGTCCGATTTGAACATTTATTTTATTCAGCAAATTTACTTTTGTTAACGCAGATTCAACAAGTTGAAAATTATCATTTTTCTTAACACCCATTGAAACAACATCTTTTACTGAAATTGGATAAGTTTTATCAAAATTTGAATATTGCGGAACGTAACCAATTTGGTAATCCGAATTATTTAATTTTCCATCAACCAACACTTTGCCCTTTGCGGGATTGATCAATCCAAGTATAACTTTTAAAAGAGTTGTTTTCCCACCGCCGTTTGGACCAATAATTCCGAGGAATTCTTTTACTTCTACTTGTAAATTTACATCAACAATTATTGATAAATTTTGCTTGTAACCGGCTGTTACGTTTTGTAATTCAATTGCTAAACTCATTTTAAACTCATTTCAAATTTTTTACCGATTTGAGATAAATTTTCTAAATAATTTACCGGAAGCGGATCAAGAGATTCAATTTTAATATTTAAGGAATTTGCAATTGTAGTTACAGAAGCATTATCAAAATGCGGATCGAAGAAAATTGTATTTGCATTTTTTTCAACTGCAAGATCAATAAATTCCTTTAGTTCATCAGCTTTTGGTGATTTACCATCATGCTCAACTGCAAATTGCTGAAGATTATAATGTTGTGCTAAATACGTCCACGCCGGATGATAAACCAAAAATGATCTTTCTTTTTTATTCGTAAGCATTGCAGAAATATTTGTATCAATTGAATCTAATTTATGTAAAAATCTATTTGTATTATTTGTAAAGAAATTTTTATGCTGTGGATATTTTTCAACCAAAACTTTTAACATTGTCCCAGTAATTGATTTGACTAATTTTGGGGAAAGCCAATAATGCGGATCGTTATTTATAATTTCAATTCCATCACTACAATCAAATGTTTGAGTAATTGAAGTATCAATTTTAACTTTGCTGAAAATTATTTCTTCTAACTTGAAAGACTTTCCCACTCTGAAATAAATATTTGAATTCAGAAGATTTTTTATATCTCCTGGAGTTGGTTCATACGAATGTGCATTTGTTCCCGGCGGAACAAGAGTAATTATTTCAGCACGATCTGCAACAATATTTTTTACGAAATCTGCAAACGGCGGAAGTGTAACGGCAACTTTAATTTCTTCCGGCAATTGTGATTTCTTTTCAGAACAATTTATTGTAAATATTAATAGAATTAAAAAAATAGCTATTCTTAATTTTTGCATTTTGGACAAATTCCTAAAAATTCAAAACTGTGTTTTGTGATTTTATAATCTGTGATTTTTTCAATTTCCGTAAGTAAACAAAGCGGCAATTCTTTAATTTCACCGCACTCAGAACAAATTACGTGATGATGATGTTTTCTATTTTTTAATTCAAATCGAGTTTTATTATCAGCAAAATTTATTTCTTCTACAATTCCAATTTCACTAAATAATTTTAGAGTTCTAAAAACACTTGCAAAATCTATAGTACTGCATTCTTCATAAATTTCCCTTAAAGTTAACGGGCGATTTGTTTTGCTTAATTTTTCAAGAATTATTTTTCTGGGAGATGTAAGTTTTGCACCGCTTTCTTTTAAAATTGAAATTAAATTTTCCATAAGCCAAAGTTAATCAAAATATTTCTAATTGCAAATTATTTGCAGTTAGGGATTTTGTAGTTTTATAGAAGATTGAATTATTACTTCATTCCGTTTTGCAAGAAATAAAATTTCGTTCAATTAGAATTAAAAATTATTTAACTCTTTTAATTACAACTCGGCGGTTTTTTTCTCTTCCGAAAGCGGTTGAATTTGATGAAATAGGGAATTGATCTCCCAAGCCAACTGCTTCAATTGAGTTGGGTGAAATTCCTTTTGATACTAAATAATCAAGAATTGCATTTGCACGGGCTGTGGATAAAGCTTTAACTTCAAACGGAGTTCCGGAATTATCCATATGACCTTCCACTCTCCACCTTAAACTTGGGTTACTTTTTATTTGATCCGCAATTTGATTTAAATAATTATATGCATTGTTTTTAATTTTAGGGGAACCGTTGACAAATGTTGTTTTTCCATCAAGAATAAATTCACTTGGAATTAGAGATTTATTTCCAATTTGCGGAACTTCAACTTTTTGTTCATTTTCTGGTTTTGGTTTTTCTTCTTTGGGCTCTTCAATTATTTCAACTTTTGGAAGAGAATCGGGACAACCGTCATTATCTTCAAAATTGTTAAATGTTTCGGGAGTTTGCGGACATTTATCTAAAACATCTAAAATTCCATCGTTATCATTATCTAAATCCGGGCATCCATCTTCATCTTCAAAACCATCAAAATCTTCTTTGCTATCCGCACATTTATCATTTATATCTAAAATTCCGTCGTTATCATTATCCAAATCCGGACATCCATCTTTATCCTCGAATCCGTCAAAATCTTCCGGTTCATTTGCACAACTGTCTTTTGAATCAATTAATCCATCGCTATCATTATCAAATTCCGGACAACCGTCATTATCAGCATAACCATCAAAATCTTCTGCTTGATAAGGACAATTATCATCATTGTCAATTATTCCATCATTGTCTTTATCGTTTGTTTCAGATAAATCAATTGCGTATGAAATTCCAAAATTAAATGTTGAAAAATAATCGTTATTAGTTTTGTTTATGTGTAAACCATCAACATGATCTGCATTAACAAAATTTAAACCAACGCTTGCATTTAGAGAAATTATTTCCGAAACAACATATCTGAAACCAATTTCAGAAAGGAAATTAAGTGTTGAACGATTTGTAATTAACTTAATATCCGGATTTTGCGGATTAGAATATTGATCAGTATTAATCCATAATGATTGAATTCCAACAGATAAGAACGGAACAAAATTACGAGTTAATGCATAATTTAAAGAAGCGCCCAAACCCAATGAAATCAATGCACTTTCAAAATTTTCTGGAGCGTAACTTTTAATTCCATTTCCGTTAACTACAGAAATACCACCGGAAAAATTTAAACCTAGGGAAAATGGATTTCGCGATTCCAAAAAATATGTAAATTCTGCTTTTCCCAAATATCCAAAATCGGAATTTGGATAATCAGTTTCGCCTTTTGTAATTCCGGTACCAGCTGTTAAAAGTATTTTATTTGAAAAAGGATTATATGTGCCAAAATTATTTTGTGCAAAAATTATTTTGCTGAACAAAATGGTAAATAAAAATTGACAAAATATTTTAGTCATCAAAAATCCTAAAATTTATAAATGTATATTTATGAGAAAAATAATCTACAATTAGTATAATTAAATTTAAATTTGCAATATAATTTAACAATATTTCTTATTTTGATACACAGATTTTTTGTAAAAGTTAATTTATTTCGGAAGAATCTTTATCTTGAATTACACGCCGATTTAATGCTTGTCTTGTTACTCCAAGTAGTTTTGCAGCAATACTTTGATTATTTTTGGTTCGATTAAGCGCCTCTTGAATTAATAAATTCTGCACTTCTTTTAATGTAGGAAGAATTTCTCCAAATGTAACTTTTGAGTTATGATTATTTACAATTTCGGAAAGTATTAAATCGCTATTTGGCGAAATATGTTCTTTGAAAGAATTTAGTGACATAATTTTTGATTTGTGACGACTTACCGCATCAAAAACAATAGATTTTAATTCTCTAATATTTCCAGGAAAATTATATGTGGAAAGTAAAGTATATAATTCTTGCGGAACAGTCGGCTTGCGTTTATTAAAACTTTTTGATGCAGATTCCAAAAAATGATCGACTAAAATTGGTAAATCTTCCAATCTTTCTCTTAGCGGAATTGGAGTAATATGATGAACATTTAAACGGTAGTATAAATCTTTTCTAAAAGTTCCGTCATTTACCATTGATGCTAAATTTTTATTTGTAGCTAAAATTATTAAAGCATCAGTAAATTTTGGATTATCGGAACCAAGCGGATAAAATTCTTTTTCTTGTAAAAGTCGTAATAATTTTACTTGAGATTGGAAACTTAAATCGCCGATTTCATCAAGAAAAATTGTACCACCGGAAGCTTTTTCAATTTGACCTTTTCTATCTTCGTTTGCATTAGTAAATGCACCGCGCTTGTGTCCGAACAAAGTATCGGAAAACATTTGATCATCCAATCCGGCAATATTTGTTGTTACAAAATTTCCGGTTCTTCCACTTAATTTATGCAAAGCTTTGGCAATTAATTCTTTACCAACTCCGGTTTCGCCGGTAATTAAAATTGGTTCCGAAGTTATTGCAATAGCTTCCATGTAATTAAACATGGATTTCATTTTTAAATTGTTGGTTTTAATTTCTTCAAATGCTTCGGGATTTTCTAATGTGTTTGTAATTAGCTTACTTTTAAGAGAATTATTTTCTTCTCTGAGTTTTTTTAAATTTAAGGCGTTTGTAACTACGTTTATAAGTTTTGTATTCTCCACCGGTTTTACAATGTAATCAAATGCGCCAAGTTTCATACATTTTATTGCAGTTTCAATTTCAGTATCTCCGGTTACAACAATAATTGGAATTTCTGGAAAATCCGGAGCAATTTTTTCCAACAATTCTTCGCCGCGGATGTAAGGCATTGTTAAATCCAATAAAATTAAGGAAATTTGATTATTCCTTACAAATTCCTCAACAACTCTGCTATCACTGAATAAAACAGAATTATTCATTCCGGCTTCGCTTAAAGTTAAATCAAATGAATGGAGTAAATGAACTTCATCATCAACAATTAACAAAGGTTTATTTGGATTTTTAAAATCGCTCATAATTAAATTTTATTTTCTATTAAAGGAATTTTCACAATTGCATTTGTTCCTTTATTTGGTTCGGAAATAAATTCCAACGAACCATTATGTTGCACAATAATTTTTGATGTAATTGATAAACCCAAACCGGTTCCGCCGCTGTTTCTTTTGGTTGTATAAAACGGATCTGTAATTTTTGTTACAAGCGCCGGTTCAATTCCTTTCCCTTCATCTTCGATATTTATTATCGCATATTTTAAATCCTTTTTAACGAAAATTGTTACGGATTGTTTTCTATTTGTTAAGGATTGACAACTGTTTTCAATTAGATTTATTATAACTTGTTCTAATTTTTGTTTGCTTCCTTTTACATAAATTGGCTCATCCGCAAAATTAATTTTAAATGAATCCGTTGATTTGGAAATTAAATTTGCAGTAAGTGATGAAGCTATTTTTATTACATCATTTATTTCAACATCTTGATCATATTTGGAAATATCCTTACGCACAAAACTTTTTAAATCTTCAACAATACTTTTAATTCTATGTGAACCATCATGAATTCCGGAAAGCAATAGCGGCATACTGTTTTTAACTTTTGAGAAAGTTAAATTATCACCCAAATTAAAATCGCCATTGTCTTCATAAAATTTTTCTAAAATGGGAAGTGTGTTGCTCCAAATTTTATCAATTAGCGGAATATTTAACAAAACAAAATTATTCGGATTATTAATTTCGTGAGCAACGCCGGAAACTAAAGTTCCTAATGCAATCATTTTATCTGCTTGCATTAATTGCTCAAGCTGAAGTTTGGATTCTTCTTCGGCGAGTTTTTTTTCTGTTACATCTAAAATTACACCTTGCAAATGTGTTACGGAATTTTGGTCTTCCAATCTAACATAACTAAATGAATCAACCCATCTTATTTCACCCGATTTTGTTAAAATTCGGAAATGCTGTTTAATTCGTTCATTACCAATTTTTATTTTCTCTTTAATTTCATTATTTACTTTTTCTTTATCGTCCGGAAAAATTATATCAGAAAATGTGAGATTGTGAGCGTAAAACTCCGATGGCGTATATCCAAATTGTTTAATATTTTCAGTAACAAATTCAACGGAACGTACTTCGTTTGCTGACCATAAAAATCCTATTGCTGGACTTTGATTAAAAATATACGCTAATTCTTCATATTTTATGTAGGATTCGTGAAGCGCAAAATCAATTTTTTTATGATTTGTAATATCATACTTTGTTGCAACATAGTTTGTAATTTTATTGTTATCGTTTAAGATTGGAGTAATTACAGATTTTTCATGATAAATACTTCCGTCTTTTTTCTTGTTTATAATTTCACCTTTCCAAACATTTCCCGCTGAAATAGTTGACCACATTTTTTTATAATATTTGGAATTATGTTCGCCGGATTTCAAAATTCTTGGATTTTTATTTATTACTTCATTGTAGGAATATCCGGTGGTTTCCAAAAATGCATTGTTTACCCAAATTATTTTTCCGGATTCATCCGTAATTAATGTAGAAATTGATGAAGAATTTAAAATATCGCCGTAAAGTTTAATGATTTTATTTTGCTCTTTAATTTGATGCTGAAGATCATCTATTTGAGTTTTTAAATCACTAACTTCTATTTTTGAAGAATTTATATATTTTGCTAAATTTTCTGTATTCACTTAAAAATATGCACTTTTTTTTAATAATCGAATTTTATTACTTTTTTTTAAGAATTTGGAAATGTGATAAATATTACATAAACTGATATTAAATTGTTAATTTTAACAATCGATTATTTTTTCCTATTTATTTGATAAGAAATTTAGAATTCACAATTTAAAAGAAAACCATGAACATAAATCAGCTTCAAAAAACATTTTCATCAAACATTCATCTAAAAAAACGACTTGCTTTACTTCAAGAAAAGAAATGGAATATTTTAGCTTTAATTTTTGGCGGAGGTTTGCTAGCGGCAATTTTTTCTTTTTTTATGCCAAAAGAATATCAATCAAGCGCAACAATAAGTTTTAAGTACAATACTTTTAACAGCGGTTTATTAAGTAATTCTGGTTCGCTTACCAATGAAATTTCTTTGCTAAACTCTGATATTATTTTTGAAAATGCACAAAATTCAATTTCGGTTCAAGGTATAAATATTAATCTAAATGATTTAAGAAATTCCGTAGAAATTGATGATGAAAATTTAGCAACCGGATTTATTATAAATGCCTTTGGTGATGATGCAGAAAACTCAGCAAAAATTGCAAATGCTGTAGCAGAAAGTTTTGGTTTGGAATGTGTTTTAAATGATAAAGGATCTTACCTTTTTTACATCAAATCACTTGTTGAGAGGGAAAAATCTTTGCAAAGTGATTTAGCTACAATGGATCAGCAGATTCCAAATCCATTATCTGCATCGGAAGATTTAACCGTTACACAAATTGCAGAATTTGAATCGGAGTTGGAAAATGTTGTATTAGAAAATCAATATTATCAAACTCAGCAGAATAAATTAAGACAACTTCTTGAAAACAAATTTCCGCAAATAATTTCTGATGTTACAAATATTAGCAATAATGAATTTTTGGAATTAAAAGGAAAAATTGAAATTATAGAAATTCAAAATTATCTGGATCCAATTTTAAAAAAATTACGAGGATTTGATTTTTCATATCCTTGGGATCCGGCAGATTATGATAGAAATCAATTAGATAATTTCAAATCAAGTTTGAATAAATCAATAAATTCATATTTAGATGATATTGCAGAAAGAAATGAAATTAAAAATTCAGAATTTTTGAAAAAAATTGCAGTAAAATTTTATCAAGAGGAAATTAAATTAAGTTCAATTGGACAAGTTCAATCAATAATTTTTGAAATTATGACTTCACTCGAAGAAAAGTTTAATTCAATTCCTTTTGAAATGATTGAAAACGCAAGAAAATTACGATTAAAAAGATTTACAAATAATTTAAGCTTAAAACTTAAAGACAAAATAGAAAATCTTAAGAAAGATGAAAATAATTTTTACGCTGAGATTGAATCAATAAAAAATGCAGAAATTCCGGATGATTATGTAAGTCCGAATATGGCAAAAAATATTTTCTTAGGATTATTATTTGGGTTAATTGCATCATTAGTTTTAGCGTTTAGAGGAAAAACCGAAGATATTGATATTGTTCGTTCAGCGGAAGAAATTGAAGAATCCGGATATAAAATTATTGCACAATTTAATCATATTGAAACTGCCGAACCAATAATTGTTGAGCTTTCTGAAGAAAGTGGAGAAGAATTACAGCGAGGAAAATTGAGTCATTCGTTGGCTAATATTCAAGCATATTTCAAATACGGAAATTTAGAAAAGCCTTTGAAAACAATTTTAATTACAAGCAGTAATTCTGAAGAGGGAAAAAGTATTGTTGCTGCAAACATTGCAGTTTATTTGGCAAATAACAACAATAAAGTTTTACTTGTAGATTCTGATTTAATCAAACCCGATCAAGATAAAATTTTCAAAATAAAATCTACACCTTCATTAGCACATTACTTGTTTAGAAAAAAAGAATTGGAAGAAATTATAAGAAACACACACATAAAAAATTTAGATATAATAACTTGTATAGAATTTCCTCAAAATCCGTCAGTAATAATTACATCAGAAAGGATGAAAAATTTTATGGATCTTGTAAAAGATTTGTATGATTTTGTAATTTATGATTCAGCTTCATTACTTTCGCTAAAAGAAACAACATTTGTAGGGCAAAATGTTGATGAAACAATTTTGGTTGTAAGAGCCAAAAAAACAAAATTTTCCGAAATCTCTGAAACAAAAATGTTATTGGAAGAAAACGGAATTTCTAATTTTGATATTATACTAAATGATGTTTAAATAATCTAAATCATAGTTTAATAATCAACATTTCATAATTTTATAATTAATTTTCAATTAGAAATTTAAGAATTTAAACTTATATGACTTATTTACTTGTATTTTTTACAAGTCTTATTACAACAATTTTTTTAACGCCATTCTTAATTGATTTTTTAAGAAAAACAAAAATTGTTGATGTTCCCGGCGGACGAAAAATCCATACTGAAGTTATTCCCAGAATGGGAGGTTTAATAATTTTCTTTATGGTTTTGATAATGCTAAATGCATTTGTTGATGATTTTGAATCAATAAAATTAATTTTAATTTCTGCAACAATTTTGGTTTTCTCGGGAATTGTTGATGATGTAATGGGATTGGAAAACTTTATAAAGTTTATAATTCAAAATATTTCCGGAGTAATTTTAATTTTTTATTTGGAAAAACATTACACGCAAGTTTCGTTATTCGGAATTTTTATTCCTCAGCCGTTTGATTATTTAGTTCTGCTTGTTTTTATAATAGGTACAATAAATTCAATTAATTTTTTAGATGGATTGGATGGTTTGGCAAGCGGATTTTCACTTTTAATTTTTGCGGTACTTTTAATTTTAGCTATTCGAAAAGAAGATGTTTTGCTAATGTTAATGTTGGTAAGTTTGCTTGGAAGCACTTTAGGATTTTTACGATTTAATGCTTTTCCGGCAAGCATTTTTCTTGGTGATACCGGCTCACTTGTTTTAGGATTTTTTCTAATTTTATTGTCATCATTAACTTCAATAATTTATCACAATTCAGTTTTAGATTTAACCTTTGTTTCAATTTTACTTGCTGTTCCGTTGATTGATACCGTAAAAGTCTTTTTAATAAGAATTAAGAATCGTAAAGATCCTTTTTCCGGAGACACAAGTCATCAACATCATATTATTAAAAGTACAATTGTAAGCCATGAAGCAACTGTTTTTCTAATAGAAATTTTTTCACTTGGGTTTATTTTTATATCACTGATCTATCTTAAAGATTACAGACTTGAAGCTACATTTCTATTTTTCCTTGCAAGTGTTCTGCTTTTATTTTTCCCAACAATTTTAAGAAAATTTGATATAGCGGAAAAAATTAATTCGTTTTTAGTAAACGCACGTGAATTTCCAATTAAAAACCTTCGTAAGTTAATTAAGGTATTATTGCTTCTTTCGGGAATTTTAATGCTACTGATTTCTATATTTTCTTTTTCAATAAGTACAACACTTACTCAAAGAGAATTAATTTTCCTTTTACTGATGACAATTATTCTTTTGGTAATTGCATTATTTCAATCTAAAAAATCTTCGTCAATTGGCGAAATTAATGTTTTTATAAATTTTGCAATATTTTTTATTATCTCAAAATTAAGTCTTCCAATTGTATTTGGTGATCAAGTAACAACTCAAGTTATTCGATCCGTAAATAATGCTACTTTTTACTCACTAACAGTCTTATTGGCTTTTATTATTTTATTTAGATGGAAAGTTTTAATGACAAGGAAATTATTTTTTACCGGAATTGATTTAACGATGATTGTTTTTATGCTTTTAACTTTTTTGGTAAATAATATTTTAAGATTTGATTTGAATTATTTTTTAAGTGTGAGCCTTCTTGAATCTTTTATATTTTATATTTGGTACAAGCTTGTTGTTGACTTAAATAAAAATTATACTTTAGCATTAACACTCATTTCATTTTTGTTACCAATTGGATTTTTGGTAACGCTCTTATTAAATTCTTTGAATTAAATAAACAACGAAGTTAATAAAATTGTAACTGCTGCAAAATAAACTAAACCCAAATTATATTTAATTCTATTTATTTTTAATAAGCCATCTTCAAAGGTTTCTGATTTCAATTCTGAAATTTCTGTTACTTTATAAAATTCTGAAATATTTGATATTGCTCGAGCTTTCATGTTATTTCTCCAAATTTTAATTTACTATCGGCAGTTTAAATTTGGAGTTAAGTAATTTATGGGGTAAATAATCTTTAATATGACTCATAAGTGAGAAATAACAAAAAAAATCTCAAAATAAATCTCATTTTGATGCAAAACCAAATTTTAAAAAACTAGTTTGAATAAAATATCAAACGAATTAAAATTGAATAAAATTACTTTTGTGAATTATAACTATATTTCCACCTCAATTTTATTTATTCATAAAAAATCAGAAATACATGAAAGAATTTCCCAAAACATATAATCCAAATGAAGTTGAAGACAAATGGTATAAATTCTGGGAAGAAAATTCACTTTTTTCTTCTCAAATTGATGAAAACAAAATTCCTTACACAATTGTAATTCCTCCGCCAAATATTACCGGAATGCTAACAATGGGTCACATTTTGAATAACACAATTCAAGATGTTTACATTCGTTATAAAAGGATGAAAGGATTTAATGCACTTTGGGTTCCGGGAACTGATCACGCATCAATTGCTACTGAAACAAAAGTCGTAAAATATCTTAAAGATCAAGGAATTGAGAAAGAAAAAATTGGTCGCGATGAATTTCTTAAACATTGTTACGCTTGGAAAGAAAAATACGGTGGAATTATTACTAAGCAATTACGTAAGCTTGGTGTAAGCTGCGATTGGAGTCGTGAACGTTTTACAATGGATGATCATTATTACAAAAAGGTGATTGAAGCATTTGTTAAACTTTACAGAGAAGGATTGATTTATCGCGGATACAGAATGGTAAACTGGTGTCCGGCTTCAAAATCTGCAATTTCTGATGAGGAAGTAATTTACAAAAGTAGTAACGGTAATTTATGGTTTTTCAAATATCCAATTGTTGATTCAGATGAATTTTTAATTGTTGCAACAACCAGACCCGAAACAATGCTCGGCGATACCGGAATTGCGGTAAATCCAAATGACGAAAGATTTAAAAATCTAATTGGAAAAAAAGTTTTGCTTCCAATTGTAAATAGGGAAATTCCAATTTTCGGTGATGAATATGTCGATATGGAATTTGGAACCGGTGCAGTAAAAGTAACTCCGGCGCATGATGTAAATGACTATGAAATGGCTAAAAGAAACAATCTGCAAATGATAAATATTTTTAATGAAGATGCTTCAACAAATGAAAATGTTCCTGAAGGATTTAGAAATAAAGATAGATTTGTTGTAAGAAAATTAGTAGTTGCAGAAATTGAAAAACTCGGACTTTTAGAAAAAGTTGAAGATTATACAAATAATATTGGATACTCGGAAAGAGGCGGAGTTCCGATTGAGCCATATTTGAGCGAACAATGGTTTTTAAAAATGGACGTATTTGCAGAATCAGCATTACAAGTTGTGAAAGACGAAAAAGTTAAATTTCATCCCAATCATTGGGTAAAAACTTATGAACATTGGATGGAAAATATTCGCGATTGGTGTATTTCTCGTCAGCTTTGGTGGGGACATAGAATTCCGGTTTGGTATCACAAAACCACAAAAGAAATTTACTGTGATGTAAATCCACCCAAAGATTTAGAAAATTGGAAACAAGATGAAGATGTTTTAGATACTTGGGCATCAAGCTGGCTTTGGGCTCAAGACGTTTTTACTTCCGAAGATGAACAAAAATATTATTATCCAACTGATTTATTGGTAACCGGTCCGGATATAATTTTCTTTTGGGTTGCGCGAATGATTATGGCGGGAATGAAATTTATGAATGATATTCCGTTTAAAGATGTTTATTTCACAAGTATTATTCGTGATTCTCAAGGAAGAAAAATGAGCAAATCACTCGGCAATTCTCCCGATCCTCTTGATGTAATTGCAGAATATGGTGCTGATGCTTTGCGTTTTACAATAAATTATATTGCCCCACTCGGACAAGATGTTTTATTCAGCACAGATAAAGTTGAACTTGGAAGAAATTTTGCAAATAAAATTTGGAATGCGGGAAGGTTTCTTTTGATGAACAGTGAAAATATTAAACTTGATGAAACTTTGATGAATAAACATATTGATTTTGTTGATGAATGGATTGATTCTAAATTTCAAAATGCGTTAAATAATTTTGAAACTTCACTGGATAAGTTTGAAATTAACACAGCTTCTAAAATTCTTTATAGTTATGTCTGGAATGATTTCTGCGATTGGTATGTTGAATTAATTAAAAACAAACTTTACTCAAATAATGAAGAAATAAAATCTGCAGCACTTTCGCGGGCAATTAAATTATTTGAAGAAATGTTGAAAATGATTCATCCGTTTATGCCTTATATTTCTGAGGAAATTTGGAATTTAATTTCAGAAAGAAAAAATGGCGAAAGTATTTCGATTTCTGATTTCCCAAAATTTGATTCTATGAAAATTTCAGAAAAAGCAGAAAGTAAAATGGATTTTACGCAAAATATAATTACAAGTATTAGAAACATTCGCGGCGAAATGAATATTGCTCCATCAAAGAAAATTTCTGCAATTATTAAAACTGAAAATTTAGAAGAAGATCAAATTATTTACATTAAATCATTAGCTAAAGTTGATGAATTGAAATTTGGAAAAGATATAACAAAACCAACTGCAAGTGCTTCATCGGTTATAAATAATTGTGAAATTTACATTCCTTTAGAAGGAATAATTGATTTAAATGTTGAACGTGAAAGATTGCAAAAGGAAATTCAGAGATTGGAAAGTGCATTGGTGGGAGTTTTAAAAAAGTTGGGAAATGAAAAATTTGTAAATAATGCACCAAAAGATGTTGTGGAAAAAGAGCTGGCGAAAAAGAATGATTGGGAAAATTCATTAGGTAAATTAAAAACTTTATATTCCGATTTATCGTAATTTTCAAATTTTATTAAGATGGCATTTTTTAATTAACTTCGTTTTACTCTGTGTTCTTTGTGGTGAATATTTTTCGTAAAATTTCTTAGAGAAAAACATTTTTCATTTTGTTTAAATTTTATATATTAACAAACGTTCATAATCTGAGGTTATGATGGAAACAGCTGTTAATACAAAATCACAAATTCTTGAAGTATCTTTAAAACTCTTTTCGGAAAAAAGTTACCACGGCGCATCAATTAGAGAAATTGCAAAAGCAGTAAATATTAGAGAAAGTGCAATTTATAATCATTTCAAATCAAAAGAAGAAATACTTTCCGAAATTGTTAAAAATTTCAGCAATAGGAATTTTGGCTCAATAATTCTTACCGACTCACTAATTAATCAAATATCAAAACCACAGAAATTTTTCCTATTACTTTCTCAAAATATTATAAATTTTTGGGATTCTGCGAATGAACGAATGTTCATAAAAATTTTACTTAATTTAAACAGTATAAATTCCGAGGTGAATTTTTATACTATTGATAATTATTTAAGTGATTTCAGAAAATTGTGTTCTTTTATTTTTAAGGAAATGATAAATCATAAATTTCTTAAAAATATTGATTTAGAACTTTTGAGTATCCAATTTTTAAGTCCGCTTTTTTTAATTGAGTTAAAGAAAATTAATTCCGCAAATCAATTTTACAATTTTAAAACAGAATTGGAATTACATTCAGAATTTATTTGGGAAGCGGTGAAAAAGTGAAAATGTAAAAACGTTGAAAATTTAAAAGTGAAAAATCAAAAGGAAAAAATCAAATTGAATTTAAAAACCAAAATCTTAGAATGATTTGTAATAGATTTTTCTATTTAAACTTTGCAGATGAAATTACCAATTCATGCAATTCTATTAGTTCTTCAATTTCATCTTCTGTCGGGTTAAAATTATTCCCAAAATAAGCTAAAGATTTATAATAAATTTTATCTTTTCCGAAAATAATCGAATTATAACTTTTTCCATCAATTTTATAAAAAAGGGGATTAGCAAGAAAATCATCAATTTCAATTAAAGTAAAAGTTTCGTTAGAATTAATCTCAGCGTTTTTTGTTTTCAAACTTTCTAAATTAAATTTTGAGAGAAGTTTTATTTTATCCTCTTCATCAATATCTTCATTTATTGTTTGCGGAATAAATCCGATAGCTGCATTGTTCTCCGGACTAACAAGCCAAATATCAAAAACGGTTTCTGAATTATCAGAAATATTTTTCCATTGTACTGGAATATTTACCGAAATATTTTTTGATTGTGAAACGGCAATATTTTCATCAAGTTCATCGGGAATTTCAACTTTTGTAATTTCATCTGAACTTGAACATGAAGAAATTATAATTATCAGAATAGTAAAAAGATATTTTTTCATATCCAAAGTTAAGAATTTCTTAAAAATGATTTTATCAAAATTTCTAAACTATTCAGATTTTCTTAAAAATTTCGGTTCTTCAATTGTGAGAATTAAAGAAATTCGGTGTGTTTCCGGAAGACTATTAATTTTTGATTCGTTAAAAGTTGCAAATGTGTAATCAATATTTAATTTGGGAAGTTTTACTCCGGCTCCAATTGTAAATTGTTTTACATCGTTATAACCACCGCGTAACGCAACAATATTTTTGAAATTATATTCCATTCCAATTCTCGGATCAAAACTTACCGGACCTAAACTAAATATGGAAGCAGTTTGGCGGTTTTCAAATCTAAGATCAAAATCTAAAGCGGGAGTTATTGCTCCTCCTAGAAAATCAAACTTATATGCGGTTCCAATTTTTAAAGTAGGAGAAATTAGTTCGTTTCTACCGGTATCCCAAGCAAGTAAGGTTGTTGTTGCATCCATAAAATTTGCGCCGAGAGAAAAATTTTCATAAGGCATATAAACTGCGCCAACATCAAAGCCAATTCCCGTTGCGGCAAATTCTGCAATATCTCTTCTAATAAATTTTACATTTGCGCCCCAATAAAATTTATTAGAATGTCTTTTTGCAAAAGTTAAGAAGAAAGCCCAATCTGTATTGCTGAACTCAGTAATTTTTGTTCTATCCAAACCCCAATTTGGATGTAGCAATTGCCAATTGGGATCATTAAAATTTATCACTTCGCCAGTAACTTTATCAACACCGGCATTTCTAGTATCGTAAATTCCATCAATGCTTAAACGGATTGCACTGATTCCAAAACTCATATCTTTTCCGTAAGGAATTGCAACAGCGGCGTAATTATAATTTACGAGACTTCCAAAGTGCTCTTCATGCATTAAAGAAATTTGCGGATAATTCATGTGAGCTAAACCGGCGGGATTCCAGTATCCGGCTGTAATATCGCTTGCAACGGCAACACTTGCGCCGCCCATTCCCAAAGCTCTTCCGCCAACACCAAGTGATAAAAACTCACCTGAATATTTACCAATTTCAGTTTGTGCAAATAAACTTGTTAAAGCGGTTAAAATTACAAAGGTTACTGTATATAATTGTTTAAGCATAAAATTCTTTATAAAATGTTAAATATTATCGGAATAATTAAGTGAAAAAACAGAAATATTATGTTAAAATCAAGGTCAAATATTTGCGTATGAAATTAAACAATTCATCAAATAAATGAAAATTATTTAATTCACTTTACGAAAATTGTAAAATTTGAGGAAAATCTTTGTGTGGAAATATCAAGTTAAGAATTTTCAAACAAGCAATATTGCCATTAATCCGATAATTACATACAGAATAATTAGTCCAAAACTTATATAAGTTTTAGTTTTATCTGTTTCGGAAATTTTAACAATTTTAACTTTTTCCTTATCGGACTCATTTTCCATAACATCATGTTTTTCTTTAAAAAGATCTTCGGTAAAAATTCTTTCAGCCATAAAATTCTCATTTGACTTTAAGTTTTTAAAATCACCAATGTTAATTACTTTTGCCACAATTATTAAATAATAAAAAGAGATAAAACAATTAAAACAACATAAATTGCAATTAGCATCAGATTTTGATTTCTAAATCTCTTTTTATTGAACATAAGTTCTTTCAGTTCTTTTTCTGATAATTGACTTTCTTCAATTTTATTATCAAGGTTCATAGTTTTAAGGGGGAAAGTTTAACATATTTATTAACTTATTGCTATATAGTCCATCTTCTATGTTTTTTGTAAATTAATTTTAATTTGTGATATAAATCACATTAAATATGAAATGTCTTTTTTACGAAGTAATCAATTGATGTAGTTTTCTTGTTTAAAATCCAAAAAAAAATATTTTAGTAAATATGTAACCTTAAATATTTAATAGAAATATTTTCATTAAAAAAAACAATATTTTAAATGCTCTTTCCCACCATAAAATTTATTTTTTTCTGAAATTCTAAAATATTTAAATAGTTATATGTAATAAGATTTATATTCTTTAATAATATAATTTTCAAAAATTAATTTGAAATTTCAACCTATGATAAAGAAGTTATTTATAATGTTACTTTAACGAATTGAATATTTATCATAGTAACATTATAATTTAGTAAAAACTATTCAAAAGTAATAGCTGTGGGTGACATTATAGGTAAGTGATTCCTATGGTATATAACAATAAAGTAATCACCTGCGGCAACATCAAAATTTAAATTCGTAAATCCGTCAGCATCTACTATAGTCCCATTGTTTTTGAGTAAACCAGCTTTTTGTTTAATTATTGTTGTTGCAGTTGAAGGAGAAGCCCCAGTGCGTAATTCAACTAATACCCAATCTACTATATCATTTTCAATATTTGCTGTAATATTTTCTGTATAATTCCAAGGGTCTGTATTAAACGGTTGTGATGATGGGATAGTAAAATTAGAATTCATATTTGTACCACTATAAGCTCCTTCAATAAAAACTCTTAAGTCCACATAAATTTTTTCAAGCGGAGAATCAATTTGCATTTCAAACACACCTCTTCCATGAGATGCTGCTCTTAACAAGCGTGTTGCTCCGTTTACATAAAAATCAAAATCTAAAACCGGGACAAATGGCAAACCATTACTTAATTTATGCCAATCAGTTCCGCCGTCGTTTGACCAGTAAACTCCAAAATCATTGGCAACATATAAATGGTTTGTATCTGCTGGATCAACAAATAAATCATTGTGTGCAATTTTAGGCAGATTTCCGCTAATATCTGTCCAAGTAGTTCCAAAATCTGTTGTTTTTAAAACTTGTCCAACACCATAAGAAACTCTGCATAAATAAAAAGTGTTTTCATCTAATGGATCAGCAATTGCTCTCTGAATACTTGTAGGAGAAAAACCAGAAGCAGCTAAATTGCCTGTGATTGTTGTCCAATTTATTGCTTCATTAGATGAAATATAAACATCCGGTGTTGCATCCAAATAGCTTGCAACAGCCATTAACTTATTAGTATTTACAGAAGAATGAGCTATTGAAGTTAGAGCATTTGATGTTATAGTTCCAGACAAATAATACCAAGTTGCTCCACTATCGACTGATCGAATTATTCTATCTTGCCAACCCGCATAAATAACAGCCGAATTTGATGGATGTTGCCAAAATGGTGCAACCCATGCATTTGTATTATCACTTCCAACCATTCCAAGCCAAGTTGTGCCACCATCAATGCTTCTCATTAAATATCCTCGTTGTGTACTCATAAATATATTATTTGAATTGTTATAGTCAACGAAGCAATGCATTCCATCACCGCTTGTTTCAAATTCCCAATCAGTTGCACCTCTATCACTTGTGCTAAAATTTCCATTATCTTGTGCTCCGCCAAAAATGATATTTGCATTATTTGGATCAGATGCAATATTATAAAATTGAATGGTATTAATATTATTATTTATATGGTTAAATGTAGCTCCGCCATCTGTTGATTTGTAAATCCCACCATCGCAGCCGACATAAATAATATCTGAATTTGATTGAGCGTAAACAATTTTGTGTATATCTACATGCATTGGAGCATCCCAAGCTCCTGCAGTTGTAAAAATGGGGGGAGAATTACGTAAAAAAGAAATATTAGTACCATCAATAGTTTTACTAATTTCAACGTTACCAAAAAATACATTATCAGAATTTGACGGATTTACATCTAAACATAAATCATACCAACCTTGATCATCAACTTTAGTCCCATCATAAGATCCTGCAATATTAACACCCGCAGAAATTTGTGTCCAATTAACTCCCCCATCTATTGACTTATAAGCAACTGTTCTATGTCCGCTTGCGAAATTAACACCATTATTCAATAAAGCATAAATTGTTGCCGGTGTTGATGGTGATTGTGAAAACTGAATTCTACGGATTAAATTTGCTGCCGGTAAACCAGTATTACTTTGAGTCCATGTTGCTCCAGCATCATTTGAAATTAAAAATCCCCCACTGGAATTGTTTCCCCCAATTCCAGCATAGGCAATATTTAAGTTTAATGGATGGAATTGTACATCAAATGCATCTCTAAGATTTATTACTCTAGTCCATGTAGCGCCTGCATCGCTGCTTCTCCATACACCTTCATTGGTTGGAAGTTGATTATGCCAATTACCTGAACCTAAGGCTGCTAAAATGATGTTAGAATTATGTGGACTTACCGCAATATCTCCAAATTGAGTTTGAGTGCCAATTCCGTTTGTTAATTTCGTCCAACTAACGCCTCCGTCTGTTGATTTATAAAGTCCATCTCCTTCAAAAGTAACATCATTATTTCCAGCCATTGATTCACCACTTCCTGCATAAACTATGTTCGGATTGTTGGGATCAATTGCAATTGCACCAAAAGTGAGAAGATTTAAATCACCGCTCATGTCTGTCCAATTATTTCCACCATTAACAGTTTTCCAAATTCCACCTGCAGCAGCGCCAATATATACAGTATTTGGATCAGTTGGGTGAACTGCAACACCTCTTACTCTGCCGCTTACTTTTCCCCACTGTTGAATAAAGGGATGAATATTACCAAGATTATCAACATATGTTGATGATGTCATATCTATTGCTTTTGGACCAATATTCGTCCACATATCTGAGGTTGTTTGAATTTTATTGCCTTTTTGAACAAATGTTTTAATTTTGCTTAATTCTTCTATCTTCTGTTGTTGAATAAAATTTTTAGGGAAAACACCTTCATTATTTTCTCTTGTTCTGTAAAACCATTCTAAACGTTTAAAAGAATTTTTATTACGAATATCTTCTGGTACCGAATCCCATTTTTCATTTGGTTCTATACCTAATGGTCTGGAATTTGATGATTGCGGCAGTGTTGCTGGTATATTTAATAAATTCGGTTGAACTGGTTGTGCAATAATTGAGACAGAATGTATTATTATTAAATATAAAAAATGAAATCTTAAATTGTAAAATGTTTTCATGAAACCTCAAAATAGTTTTTTTGTGTGAATTAAAAAGTTATATGTAGAAAAGTTGGAATACTAAATGACCAATTTAATTAATAATCCATCTAGTCTTATTTGTGTATAAAAAAACCTGCAGAAAAGCAGGTTTTTTAATAAATAACCATTCTTTAGACTACAATAACAGAAATGAAAAGTAAAAGAACATAAACAGTTCCCATACCAATTTTTAAATAAAGTTCTTTCTTTTTTTGAATTTCAAGAACATTTAAATATTCATCTGTTTGTGCAACAAAATCTTCTTTAAGGTAATTTTCCGGGTATATATTTGTAAATTCCATTTTTGTATCCTCAATTTTTATTTCATTAACATCATTTTTTTAACTTGTTTGAAATTTTTTGATTCAATTGAATACAAATAAATTCCGCTTGCTAATTGATATCCTGATGAGAAAGCATTAAAATCAACTTGATGGAAACCTGCTTTCAAATCTTCATTTAATATTGATGCAACTTTTTCACCTAAAACATTATAAATATTGATGCTCACTTTTGCATCTTCCGGCAAAGAAAATTTAATATTTGTATTTGGGTTAAAAGGATTCGGATAATTTTGCATAAGTTCATATTTAGTAGGTAAAACTTCAATTTCTACAGCTTCAGAGTAATCGAAAGTTCCATCAATATCAATTTGTTTTAAGCGGTACATAAATTTACTTCCGCCGGTTAAATTTTTATCTGTAAATGAATAAATTTTTGGTGAATTGCTATTACCGTGTCCTTCAACAAAACCAACTTTTTCCCAAGTTTCTGTTTCTTCTGATGCTAAAACATTTTCACTTTTAACGTTTACGTTTTCACTTTTTACTATGCTTCTTTCAATTTCAAAGCCGTAATTATTTACTTCTGTAGCAGTTTCCCAATTTAATTGAGCTTTTACACCTTCAACAGCATTAACAGAAAATGATGAAAGTTCTACGGGGAGAGGTGAGGAATCCAAATTTCCGTTTAAAGTTGCAATAATATTTTCATCATCTCCTTGAAAAAAAGCAGTGCTAGCAGG
This sequence comes from Ignavibacteriota bacterium, assembly GCA_016716225.1. NCBI lineage: Bacteria > Pseudomonadati > Ignavibacteriota > Ignavibacteriota bacterium. The sequence goes on from JADJWT010000001.1 coordinate 1,539,782, forward strand.
AACCCAACTAATTCCAGCATTAGCTGCAAAATTATTTATTGGTATACGAACTGTAAATAGTAAATACTTCTGACCTTCAACAAGTGCTAGGCTGTTACCATTATAAGTCCAATTAGTTTCAACGTTAATTTGATTTGAAACAATAGATGCAGTAATACTATAATCAGCGTTATTGAAAAAAGGCCCTTTTGCATCAATTACTGGTATCGGTGTTGAGGAGAACCCAGTCCAGCTAAAAGTAAATCTCGCACTACCACCTTTTAGAAAATTAGAAAAAAAGTTTGCGCCCCAATTTGAAGTTCTGGTTATGGAAACATCAAATTTATAAAGTCCAGCCTGAACTCTTCCATTCTCTAAATCAAAAGTTGCGGTATTTTGACCAAGGTTTATTTGTATTGCGATAATAACGAGTATAAATATTTTTTTCATTTTATTTCTCCAGTGAATAATTCAATTTTTAATTTGGAACATGTGTTTGTGGTGTTGTAGGTTTATTATTGTTGACAACGGCTTTATCTGCATTTGTTACACTTCCATCCCAATTTAAATCTCCTACATGATATCCTTCAAACACTTTGGCACTATTTATAGGTGCTTTATCTGCATTTGTAATACTTCCATCATTATTTGCATCTCCATTCCACATTGCAAAAACATTCGGTGCAACTTCTTTCATTGGTGGAGTCGTAATATTGGGATTTACATAAGCAGCACCTGAAACTGTAAAATCATAAGTCGCAACATTTGTAGCTTGCGGTGAGTTTATTCCGCCAACTTTACTAGAAATTTCTGCATTTTGTTTGTTAACAATTTCTGTTTTTTCAGCGGGGGAACTTTCTGTAATTTTCTTGCTTGTTTGAGCATTTAGTACACAAACCGAAACAAGAAAAAAGACAACAAGTATAATTTGATTTTTCATATCCTCCTCTTTGGATGTTCTCAAATATATATTATTAAAATTTTAACATTGTGACTTTAATCATTGTTTAATTAGAAAGTAGATAAAAATTTGTAAAGTTTTGAAACAATTTTAAATCTTTTTTTACATTAAAATTACGAATGTGAACTTTATCACACTCTAATAAGACAACTTGTATTAAAATAAGTTATTTTATTACCAATAAATGTGTTTTATATCAAATCTTAAAAAGATGGAATCTTTTATAAAGATCACATCTTTATTAAATTCCGTGTTTACAAAGAACGGTTATTAAAAAATTATAAAAACAAACTTTTTTTAACTTCTAAAAACATACTCCTAACTACTTTAATTCATACTCCCAAAATTTTTAATTACTTTCCCAATCCAAAATTTCAGGTGAACTTGTCATAATTTGCAAATGATTTCTGTGTTTAATAGAAATGTTATAACTTCCATCTACTGCTGCCGGAACTCCGGTATGTAAATTTCCTAAATCATCAATTATATAACCATCGCTATTAACAAAAGCAGAACGCGAAGCTAAAACTCCAAATGGGGAAGTTGAACTTCTTAAACTTACTAAAACCCAATCTACTGCATTTGCCGGAATATTTTGGGCAGTTCTCGGATCTTCGGAATAAGGTGAAACATCCAGAATTATTGAATTTATTGAAGGTGACATTGCGTTACTAGTATATGGTCCTTGCAAAAATACTCTTGCGGCAACCCCAATACCTTCCGCAATTGTAATATCAGAAATTCCGGTTGGAATATTTACATTTGCAGCACTAATAATTGTATTCGGTGTTGAAGAAGTATTATTGTATCCTGACAAATTTGTACCGACTTTTTTATAAATAAAAGGGGTTGTAATTCCATTTTTTTCATCGTTAGAACCAGTAGAAACAAATTCCGATTGAACAGTTGTATTTAAAGCAGAACCGGTATTATTAAAATTAAAACTTCTCAAAAAGGATTTTGGAGCGGTGGAAAGCGCAGTTCCTGTAGTTCTTTTAATTGTTCCGGTAAAACCGTTTCCTAAAGTTAAACCCGCAAATTCAGTTTCGTTTGTTCTGCTTCCTGAAGAAACCACACCTTTTAAATAACCTGTTCCATTTTCAACAACATCCCCTGAAACTTCTATAAACAATCCCCCGGAAGTTTCCACGAGCATGTTGTTGTTTATTTCTATATCTATTTGAGCATTTACCAAAACAGTTATCCACAAAAATAAAATTATTGTATAGATAATTTTCATATTCACCTCAAGAGTTTAAATAAGTCACATTGTCGTTTATTTAAATAAACCAAATAAATTCTGGTTAATCAACTACCTATATGGGTAGTAATTATGAAAAAAGTGTAAACGTAAGACATAAAACGAAAAAGAGAAACTAAAAAAAGTAAAAAAATTAAATTCATCATTCTTGGGATTGTTTTTACAAAGCAATCTGTTTTTAGATTCCGAAATCCTAAAACCTCCGAGGTTTTCAAACCAATTCTGTTACTAAACCTCGGAGGTTTCTAAAATTCAATAAAACAATATCGCAAACCAAAAAGACACATATTATTTTACATTTTGTCATTCCGGAAATTTCTAACACGATTGTTGTAACTGGAAAATTATCCGGAATCTATTTTTTACTTTTGCATTCTTTATTCCCGCCACGGCGGGCAAGCTTAATTCTTAATTCTGTATTCTGTTTTTTATTTTCTGCTTTCCAAATCTTCAATTCTTTTTGTTAAATTTTCTATAAGGGATTGTTGTTCTTTTATAGCCTCAATTGCAAGAACTCCAAATACTGCATAATTAATTCCTTTATATCCATCTTTTTCACTAACAGCTTCAGGGAAAAGTTCTTCAACATCTTGAGCAATAAATCCTATTTGTTCTTTATTACTTTGGTCATTTTTATAAGAATAGCGTTTAGGTTTTAGACTTAAAACATTGTTCAAAACACCATTTATTTCACTAATACTATTCTTTAATCTTTCGTCTGAAGATATTATAAACGAGCCAGTTCCATCTTGAATATAAGCTCTAAGTACGCCATTAAAATCGAAATTATAATCATTAGCACTGTCTATATAAGTATCCCAAAAATCTGTATCTGAATCATATTCCATTCTTATAGCTTTTACTCCACTTTGTTGTTTTATATGTAATGAGCTCTGAGGAGTTTGAGGTATAGTTCCAATAAATACTTTATTAGAAATGAAACCATTACCGTTAAAATAACCGGCCCAACCGGTAGATGGCGCACTTGCATGTATACCAATTCCCAAGTCTCCACTAGCTTCAAATTTTCCTCCAATATTATTTATATCCGCACCAGTTTTTGTAGCTGAACCATAAACACCAATTCCCCCATAACCAGCAGAAGTAAAATAGCCTCCAATGTTAACCCCAAGAATATAATCTGTAGCTAAAGCTTCACCATATACAGCCCTTCCAAAATCGCTTGCAGAAGTAAAATAACCGCCATAGTTTGTTGGATTTCCGGTAGCAGTTGCAATTCCTTTCACTCCAACTCCATTTGTGCTACTAGATAAAAAATTTCCACCAAAGGCTCTTCCTACAGAATATAAATCACCATTTATTTTAACCATTTCACTGCCATCGGTAAAATCTCCGTAAATCAAAGGGTCTGGAGAAGCAGAATTTTCAATATAAAGTTTATTGCTTCCCGTTTCATTATAACCGGCACTATAACCTATTGCAATATTGCCATTGAATGTAGTTGCCGAACTTAACTGACCTAAAGCACCTCTGCCAATAGCGACATTTTTATCACCATTATTGTAAAATAGAGCATCAACACCAATTGAAACATTGTTACTTCCATTTGTATTTTCACTAAGAGCTGCTTTACCAATTGCCGTGTTAGCTGAGCCAATTGTATTTTTCCAAAGAGCTATCCTTCCAATTGCTGTATTGGGATTTCCTGTAGTATTGTCTTTAAGAGCTTCGCTGCCAATTGCTGTATTATCATCAGATTTGTTATTTTTTAATGTTTGATCACCAACGGCTGTATTCCAGCTCCCACCTTCATTTAAATTTAATGCTTCAATACCAATTGCAATATTTCGAAAGCCGTTTGTAAGACTTGCACCGGAACCACTTCCCAAATAAATACTTGTAGAATTTGTTATAGCATCAGATAAATCGTCAATTGCAGAAACACCACCGTCGGCTAAACCAAGTTGATTTGTTCCCCAATATAAATTACCGTTATTATTATATAATTTATTTGCTGTACTTGAAGGAGTAATAGCTCCGGCATTAGGGAACATAATTGAACTTGTATTTCCTTCATTTTCAATTTCTAAAATTGAGGTAGCTCCGTCTTTAAAAATAATTTTATCTCCGGTTAGGGTAGTTTCATTAACTTTTTCAATCGTTCTGGATTTATCATCTGAAGTTTTTTGCTCGCTGTTTTTTAATTCTTGTGCTTTTGAAGTTGATAAGAAAAAAAGGAATAATAGTAAAAGAATAGAAGATAATTTTAAGTTATTCATTCCTCCCCCAAAATAGGATAAATTGTCATTTTTATAAAGCTAAAATATATTTTCTTAATTTGCAACATTTTATAAGTTAAATAATTATTATTTGTGATATGAAACACTAAAAGAAAATTACAAGTTATAAATGAAAATTAGCGAAGTGAGAAACGTGAAAACGAAAAAAAATAAAAACATTAAATCACAGAAATAAACTCAGAACAATTTGTATTTGATATTAGGCATGTAAATATTTGTAAATTTTTTGAAATTAAATGATCTAAAAATACATCTTTATACTTTTTTTTTATCATTAGTAAATAAAAACCTCCAAAGTCTTTTAAAAATTCGCTAAAACTTTGGAGGCATAGAAGGCAGTAAAGGAAATTTTTATTCCAGAGTAAATTTGGATTTTAATAAATCATTATCATTCGCGGAACTTCCGACGAACAAATCAAAAGCTCCTGGTTCGGCAACGTAATTCATATTTATATCATGAAATTTCAAATCTTCTGCAGAAATTGTGAATTTTACATTTTTTACTTCACCCGGTTTTAAGGAAAGTTTTTCAAATCCTTTTAATTCTTTTACCGGTCGTGTTACACTACCAAACAAATCTCTAACATAAAGCTGCACTGTTTCTTTTGCATCAATATTTCCGATGTTTTTAACAATTACAGAAATTTCCAATTTATCGTTCATTCCAATTTTATCCGAGGAAAGTTTTAAATCTGAATATTCAAATTTTGCATAACTCAATCCATAACCAAAATAATAAGCTGGAGTAAAATCAACATCCAAATAATAACTTGCAAAACCTTCGGGATTTTCCGGAGTTCCCAAAGTTCTACCTAATTGATTTGGTGCCGGAGGTCTTCCGGTATTTTTGTGATTATAGTAAAGTGGAATTTGTCCGATTGTTCTGGGCATGGAAATAGGCAATTTTCCGGATGGTGAAACTTTTCCAAAAATAATATCTGCCAAAGCAGGTCCGCCCATTGTTCCGGGATGCCAAGCATAAATAATAGATTTTACATCACCGGTTAATTCTCCAAAAGTTAAAGATCTTCCCGCCATAATTACTAAAACCAAAGGTTTTCCGGTTTTGGCTAATTCTTTAACAAGTTCAACTTGAGCACCAGGTAAATTTATAAACGCTCGAGAGTGTGTTTCTCCGGATAGATTCTGATCTTCTCCCAAAAACAAAAGTACTGCATCTGATTTATTTACCATTTCTACAGATTTTGCAAAATGTTCTGTTGAATTACTTCGAGCAGTTTCCAAACCTTTGCAATAATTTATTTCTATAGAATTTCCAGTTTCGTTTTTAATTGCTGTAAGCGGAGTAATTGTATTTTCTGGTTTTCCGTCTACTGTCCAACATCCTAATTGATCCCAAGGCGCATCTGCTAATGGTCCGATTATAGCAAGTTTTGTAATTTTATTTTTATCCAATGGTAAAAAATTATTTTCATTTTGAAGTAGTACAATACTTTCAGTGCTGATTTGTTTTGCAATTTCTTTATTTGCGTCACTTAATGTTGTAAGATTTTCTGAAACTTTAATAAACGGTTGTTCAAAAAGTCCCATTCTAAATTTGATACGTAAAATCCCTTTAACCATTTCATCAATCCATTTTACATCAACATCACCGTTTTCAACATGTTTCTTAAGATTTGATATATAATTTTTGGAAACCATTTCCATATTTACACCGGCGTTTGCGGCTTTCATTGCTGCTTCGGAACCGTCTTTTGCAAATCCGTGCGGAATTAATTCATCGATTGAACCCCAATCGCTAACAACAAATCCGTCAAATTTCCATTCATCTCTCAAAACGGTTTTTAACGTAAAACTATTTCCGGATGTTGGAACGCCATTTAAATCATTAAATGCGCTCATTAAAGTTGCAACACCTTCGTTAACTACAGATTGAAATGGTCTAAGATAAATATCGCGAAGTTCTCTTTCTGGAATTAAAGTTGTGTTATAATCTTTTCCTCCTTCTGCGGCACCGTAACCCACATAATGTTTTGCGCAAGCTGCAATTGAGTTTGGGTTACTAATATCATTTCCTTGAAATCCTTTAACCATTGCAACGCCCATTTTGCTTGCTAATAATGGATCTTCTCCGCAAGATTCGGCAATTCTTCCCCAGCGAGGATCGCGGGAAATATCAAGCATTGGTGCAAATGTCCAGTGAATAAAATCTTCGGCAGCTTCTCGCGCAGCCATTTTTGCGCCTTTTTCAACAAGTTCCGGATTCCATGATGCAGCTTGTCCTAAAGGAATTGGCAGCATTGTTTTAAATCCATGAATTACATCTCTACCGAAAATTAAAGGAATTCCCAAACGTGATTCCATTGCGGCTTTTTGAAGTTTTGTTCTTTCGGCAATTCCTCCGGCATTTAAAAATGAACCGGAATTTCCTTTTTTTGTATCTTCCAAAATTTCATTATTAAAAGCCCACAAAGTATTTTGCTGCATTTGTCCAATTTTTTCTTCCAAAGTCATTTTACTTAATAAATCATTTATTCTATCCTCAATATTTGCTTTTGGGTCTTTGTAAATTTGACCAAAAACAATGGTTGTGGCAAAAAGAATATAAAACAATGCGAATAATTTTTTCAATTTTAAGTTCTCCATAATTTAATTTATTATTTAAAATCAACATTTATACCATAAGAATATCTTTTAATTTGAAATAAAAAACGAAAAATTTAGCGAGATGTAAAAATTTTCTTATCATTTTTGTAATAAATAGTTATTATAATAATAAGAAATTATTGTTAATATTTTTATAAAGGAATTGAAATGAAAATGTTGAAAAATAAAATTGTATTTATAACCGGAGCTTCTTCCGGAATTGGTAAAGCCTGTGCATTTGCATTTGCAGAACAAGGAGCAAAACTTATAATTTCTGCAAGAAGGGCAAACATTATAGAAAAAGTTGCCGATGAAATTAGAACAAATTATAAAGTTGAGGTTTTTGCTCACAAACTTGATGTGAAAAATAAAAAGGAAGTTGAATGGACAATAAATTCACTTCCAAATGAATGGAAAAAAATTGATATTCTTGTAAATAATGCGGGCTTAGCACAAGGAATGGCAAAAATTTATGAGGATGATATTAATAATTGGGAAGCTATGATTGACACAAATATTAAAGGATTGCTTTATGTAACTCGTTCTATTGTACCGGGAATGGTTGAAAGAAAAAGCGGACATGTAATAAATATTGGCTCAACTGCGGGACATGAAGCATATCCAAAAGGTCACGTTTATTGTGCAACAAAACATGCCGTAAATGGAATAACAAAATCATTAAGAATGGATGTTGTTGATAAAAATATTAGAGTCAGCACAGTTGATCCGGGAGCGGTTGAAACAAATTTTAGCAATATTCGTTTTTTTGGCGATAAAGAAAAAGCTAAAAATATGTATAAAGGAATTATTCCGTTAGTTGCGGAAGATGTTGCAGAAGCTGTATTATTTTGCGCAACTCGTCCAGCTCATGCAAACATTGCAGAAATTATTATGATGCCCACACAACAAGCTAGTGCAATTGTTTTCCATCGAACTGAGTGAGTAAAAAAGTTAAAAGGTAAAAGTCAAAAACGAAAAGTAAAATAAGAAAAGAAAGACAAAAAACTTGAGAAGCCGAAACGAAAATAAATAAAAAACTTAAAGATTTATTAAAACAAAAGATGCGATTTGAAATCGCATCTTTTTGTAAGATTAGCAAAATTATAATTGCGGACCGGCAGCTACTAAGTTCTTTCCTTCTTCGTTATCAGTATACTGTTCAAAATTCTTTATAAATAATCCGGCTAATTCTTTTGCTTTATTTTCCCAATCTTGCGGATTTGCATAAGTATCTCTTGGATCAAGAATTTTTGGATCAACATCATGTAAAAATGTTGGAACGGTAAAATTAAAAATTGGAATTTGTTTAGTTTCGGATTTCTCAATTGAACCATCAAGAATTGCATCAATAATTGCTCTTGTATCTTTTATAGAAATTCTTTTTCCGCTTCCATTCCAACCAGTATTAACCAAATAAGCCTCAGATCCGTGTTTTTCCATTTTTTTAACTAATTCTTCCCCATATTTTGTTGGATGTAAACTTAAAAATGCTTTTCCAAAACATGCAGAAAATGTTGGCTGAGGTGAAGTAACTCCTCTTTCAGTTCCGGCTAATTTTGCCGTAAATCCAGATAAAAAGTGATATTTGGTCTGATCTGGGCTTAATTTAGAAACTGGAGGCATAACTCCATAAGCATCAGCAGTTAAGAATATTACTTTTGTTGCATGTCCCGCTTTGGAAATCGGTTTTACAATATTGTTAATATGATAAATTGGGTAAGAAACTCGCGTATTATTTGTAACAGAGCCATCATTAAAATCTATTTTTCCATTTTCATCTACTGTAACATTTTCCAACAAAGCATCTCTTTTAATTGCTGCGTAAATATCGGGCTCGGATTCGATATCCAAATTAATTGTTTTTGCGTAACAGCCTCCTTCAAAATTGAAAACTCCATCATCATCCCAACCATGTTCATCATCGCCAATTAATTCTCTTTTTGGATCCGTAGAAAGTGTTGTTTTTCCGGTTCCGGAAAGACCAAAGAAAATTGCAACATCGCCTTCTTTTCCTTTATTTGCGGAACAATGCATTGATGAAATTCCACGCAATGGTAAATAATAATTCATCATTGCGAACATTCCTTTTTTCATTTCACCGCCGTACCAAGTTCCACCAATTACTTGCATTTTCTCAGTTAAATTAAATACTGTGAAGACTTCGGAATTTAGTTTGTGTTCTTGCCATTTTGCATTTGATGTTTTAGATCCGTTCATAATAACAAAATCCGGTTCTCCGAAATTTTTTAACTCTTCTTCGGTTGGTCTTATAAACATATTTGTTACAAAATGTGCTTGCCAAGCAACTTCCATAATAAAGCGAACTTTTAATCTGGAATCTTCATTTGCGCCGCAGAAAGCATCTACTACATATAAATCTTTATTGGAAAGTTGATCAGTTACGGTTTTTTTCAAATCATACCAAACCTCAGTGGTTATTGGTTTGTTATCATTTTTTGCTTTATCGGATGTCCACCAAATTGTGTCTTTTGTTGTTTCATCCTTTACAATATATTTATCTTTTGGCGAGCGTCCGGTAAAAACTCCGGTCATTACATTTACTGCACCAAGTTCAGTTAAATATGCTTTTTCATAACCTTGAAGATTCGGATTTGTTTCGTGATCGAAAAGTTCATCGAACGAAAGATTATAAAATATTTGTTTTGTGCTCGTTATGCCGTACTTATTTAAATCTATACCACTCATATAGTTTTCTCCATGTGAATTTTAGGAAATGGTTGGTTTTTAATAATGAGGAATTAAAAAAAAACCTTTGACGATTATAAATTATTTTCGGATGTAAAATTATTAAAATTTGTATAATAGAGCAATGAAAAAAAGACACTTCTGACTTATATCATAATTAATTCGATTATTTTTGCATAATATTACATATCCATAAAATTTGAAAAATAGCCATGTGTTTTTTATCACATCTATTTAAACTATCATCCCTTTATTATTGTTTAATATATTTATTTATAAGTTAAATTAGCATTAAAGTGTATGCAAAGTAATTCCGAAATAGAAAAATTTATTGAGCGGGCAAATATTAATCTTCATAATTTATTTGAAGTTTTACCGGTTGGTGCTATTTTCATAAGTGAAAAGTGGAATGTTATTTCAATAAATTCTATTGCGCAGAAAATAATTTGTCAGAATAAAGATATTCAAATTGATAAAGATGCAAATATTTTCTCTCATTATTTTCTTTCATCAATTCTTCCGTTAAATAAAATTTTGGGATTGAAAAGCGGAAATAATTTTGAAGAAGAAATTAATGAATTAACCAATATTCAAAATTCATCAGAAAAAATTTTTATAAAAGGAATTTCTTTTATAGAAGAAAATAATTTTAAAGGCGGATTACTTTTATTTCAAAAAGTAAATATTAATTCTGAAAATAATTTTGATGTTTCAAATCAATATTCAATTTCGCAATTATTAAGGAATATTTGTTCGTGTTATTTAATTGCGGATTTATCAGGAAAAATTATTTTAAGAACGGATAGCAATGATACTTGCAGTGAAAATATTAATTCCTCTGGAAATACAATTGAAAGTATTTTTAATAATGAGCAAAACATAATAATTAAGAAATTTATTGAAAGAGCAATTGCAGAAAATTCCAACCAAAATTTTGAATTGATTTTTTATTCGGATATTGAAACATTTACTTATAAAACGGTCATTGTTCCGCTTAATAACAACAAGGGCGATGTGATTTCGCTATTATTTTTATTCAAAGAAAAAAATTATTTAAATAATGATACGGCAGAATATTTGAGTAACGCTAAAGAACTACAAATTTATAAAACATTTACTTCAGCTGGCTCAGAAGCATTTTTCAAAACTAATTTAAATGGAATAATTACATATTGGTCAAACAACGCAGAACTACTTTTCATCAAGAAAAATGATGATGTTGTTGATCAATTTTTGGAAGAAATTTTTCCCGAGTTGAATAAAAATAATTTTGACAAATTAAGAAGTGAACTTATAACTTTAGGCAGCTGGGAAGGCGAGTTGAAGCATTTAATTAACGGAACAGAATTCGCAGCAAAAACAAAAGTTAAACTTCACAAAACGAATAGATTTAGTGAATTATTATTTTATTGCGATAAAGTAAATGTTCAGCTTCAAAAATTAAATTATGCAAAAGAGGAAGAAAATAATTTCTTTAGAGAAACAGTTTTAAAATCCTATGAAATGATTCTTCAAGCAAATCCTTACGGCACAATACTTTTTGCAAATGAAAAATTTTGTAATATTTTTGGTTACGAACTTGATGAAATTAGAGGAATTGCTTTTCTTGATTTAGTAGATAGAAGTTACAGATTAGAAAATGATTTAAGTGATTTTTCAACTGCGGTTTATAAAAAATCTTTTGAACATTTACCAATGATTACTAAACTTGGTAAAATGTTAGATATAAAATCAAATACAAACATTTCGCTTTCCGGAACGAATTTAAAATATTTTACAATTTACCTTTCCGTTATTGATTATGGCAAACAGCTTGATTCTGAAATTTCCGAAACATTATTAGAAAATTTTCCGGGAGCAATTGCTGTACTAAAACATAATTTCATTATTGAGTTAAACAAAACATTTGAAGAATTAATTGGTTCCAAATTGTATTTGCTTAACAATGGAATTTCGAAAATTATAAATCCTAACTTTAAAGAAGAATTTGAGAAATTTATAATTGATGAAAAACAAAAACATCATGAAAATCTTATTCCAATTATTACGGAAGATGGAAAAGAAATTGAAGTAAGATTCGAAAAAATTTATATCAACAAAGAAAAAAATATTGTTGTATTAAGCATTGATTCGGAATCTTTGAAACTTAAAGAGAAGTTTGAAGAATCAAAAAAATATTCAAACGAATTTGCAAATTTTGATCAAGTTTTTTGGAAAGGGCATTTAGAGAATAGCGAAATTATTATTGATTCATTCACGGAATCAATTGAAAAAATTACCGGTTACAAAAAATATGATTTTGCAATTAACAAAGATTTGTGGAAAGATATTGTTCATCCGGACGATTTTGAAAACTTTGATTTAGCATTTACAAATTTCATTAATGATGACAAAGAAAATCTTCGATTAGAATACAGAATAATTTCAAAATCCGGAATAATTGTTTGGATCAGCAACAGAATAAAAAAAATTAAATCAAAAGAAAATTTATTTGAAAATTTTATTGGAATAATTGATAACATAACTGAATCGGTTTTAAGTAAAGAAGAACTTAACAAGAAAATTTCTGAACTTGAAAAACTTAATAATACGAAAGATAAATTCATATCAATAATTTCTCATGATCTAAAAGCTCCCTTTACATCAATAGTTGGATTTGCTGAATTAGGATTTACCCAAACAGATCTAACAGTTGAAGAAATGAAAGAATATTTTGGATATATCACAAACGCATCAATTCATACTTTGGATTTAATAAATAGTTTGCTTGATTGGACAAGATTACAAACCGGAAGATTAGTTATAAAACCAACAACGGTTAATGCAAATTATTTGGTTAGAAAAACCACAGAAATTTTAACTGGATTTGCTGCACAAAAAAATATTTCCGTAAATGTAAAAGTTGATGAGAATATTTTTGTTCAAGCAGATGAAGGAATTTTAACACAAGTTTTTAATAATCTTGTTTCAAACTCAATAAAGTTTACTGAAAAAGGCGGAAGTATAAATATTTCTGCAAGAAAATTAGATGATCAGCAGAAAGTTGAATTCATTGTTAAAGATTCCGGTGTTGGAATTGAGCAAGAAGATATTAAAAAACTTTTTCTAGTTGAAGAAAAACACTCAACTTTAGGTACGGAAGGCGAGCGGGGAACCGGACTTGGATTAAGTTTGGTAAAAGAAATTGTTGAAAAACATAACGGAAAAATTTATGTAAAAAGTGAAGTAAATGTGGGAACAGAATTTATTTTTACAATTCCTATTTCAACACCATCAATTTTATTAATTGATGATAAACAAACTGAAAGAGTTATTTACTCAAAATTAATTGAAAGTTTAACAGACGGAATTTTAGTTTATACTGCATCAAATTTTGAAGAAGCAAAAAAAATTATAAATGATAAAATGCCGATGTTGGTTATTTCTGAAAGCAATATTAACGGAATTAACTCAAGTGATTTTTATAAATTGTTAAATAACAATTCCCCAAGATACATTCCAACATACTTTGTGTTAACAAGAAAAATAAGTAAAGAAGAATTTGATAAGTGCAGAAATATTGGTGTTGACGGTATACAAACAAAACCTATCGAAATAAAACTGCTAAAATCAATTTTAGATACTTTTATTCTTGGAGTAAAATAATCTTAAACTGTAAAAAACTTTCAAAACTATTTTTGTTTTAAAACTATTCCCGTAGAGGGATTTAAAACTATTGATCCGGAAATTGATTTAATAATATCCGGCAGAACAAAATTTTCATCTGCTAAAACTTCCCACCAACCAGAAGGAAGATCAAATTTTAATTCTTGATTTCTATCAGCATTAAAAATTACTATGTAATGCTTATTGTTAAATTTTACTTGGTAAGCTAAAGCAAATTCATTTTTCTTAAAATTTTGGAAGGAATAATCATCGTAATCAGCTTTGCTAAAAACCTTGTGAAATTTTCTGAGTTTTATCAAACCTTTATAATAATTGAGAAGTTCTTTATTCAATTCTGCATGAACAAAATTTATGTAATTTGTGTTGTTATCTTTGTTATAAGTATTGTGATCAATTGTTCCGGCTTCAACATCTTCAATATTTTCATCTAACTCAATAACTTTTGATCTGCCAAATTCTTGGCCTTCGTGAATCATTGTTATACCTTGCGAAGTAAACAAAAATAACGCAGCCAATTTATGTAGTTGTAATTCTTCATGAGAGAGATGAACATTTTTATTAATATTTGTAATTACTTCATCTTTTCTAATTTTTCCCAAACCCAATCTGATAAAATCGCCAAGTGTATATCCATCATGAGATTCCAAATAATTTACGGAGTGTTCCGGTTCTTGAAACAAACCATGTTCTTCATTAATTAAAGTTCCACGCACATAACTTTTAATTCTATCAATATTATTATTTCCGTACCATTTACCAAAAATCCATCCTAAACCATTAAATGGGTTTTCACCTTTTACACCATTTCTAATTTGATCATTCCAGCTTCCCCATTCGCGTAAAGAAAATCCCATTGGATCATAACCACCGCCCCAAGGTTCACAGACAAATACGACGTCCGGATTTATTTTTCTAGCTTCTCTAATTATCGATTCTATAGTTTCCCAGTCAATTAATTTCCCTAAATCAAATCTAAATCCATCAATATGATATTCTTTCATCCAATAAATTATGCTTTCAACAATTAGTCTTCTGAGCATTGGTCTTTCGGTTTTTAGATCATTACCGCAATAACTTTCTGCAATATAATTTCCTTTTTCATCAAGTCTGAAATAATATTGTTTATCAATTTCCTTCAAATTTCCAATTTCATATTCAGATAAATGATTATAAACCACATCCATAATTACTGCAATTTTATTTTTATGGAAAGCTTTAACCATATCTTTGAATTGTTTGACTTGTTCTCCATTTACACCAAGCCATTTACCCCTTGTTAAAACTCCAATATTTTCTGCATAATATGATGCGGGTGCAAAAAAGTTGGATGTCATGTAACCCCAATGATTTCTTTCATACGGATTCCAAGTATTATACTTTCCCGCTAAAGAATCCTTAAAAGGAATTTCACAATAACCATATTCTTGAGATGGCAAAAGTTCAACAGTATTTACACCAAGAGATTTTATATAATTAATTCCGCCTGTAATTTTTTCTTCAACTAAACCTTTATATGTTCCGGGGAAATTAGATCCGGAAGATTTGTGAGAAGTTAAATCTCTAACATGCATTTCGTAAATAATTAATTCTCTCCAATCTCTCTGAATCCAAGTATCATCTTCCCAATCATAATTTTCATTGTAAACAATTGATTTTCTTGGATTTAAATAATCGCTAAAAGTTGCAACAGCTTTTGCATATGGATCAACACACAAAGGTGGAATATTTTTATTTTCAATTTCACTCTCAGAAAAAACTTGGTAAGCATAAAATTTATTTTTCAAATTTTGTTCAACATTAAATTCCCAAACACCGTTTTCGTCTTTTGTCATTTTATAATCTAAAGAATTTGTGTCATCAACTTTTTCAAATATTTTTAAAATAACTTGTTCTGCATTTGGAGCAAAAATTCTAAATGTTGTTTGATTTTCCGAAACAATAGAACCCAATTCTTTATTTGAATACAATGAATTAATTTGATGATGCGAATATTTATGCTTTGATGTATCTGAATTTATAAATTCTCTATTTTCTGAAATATACAACTTACAACCCTCTGTATTTATTTTTGGAATAAGAAGAATAATTGCTGTAAAGGCAAATATTTTTAATTGCGCTTTCATAGACATTATCGTATTAAATTATTTGCAAATTAAATAAAAGTAACAAACCTTACAAGATTTTGTAAAGTTTGTTAAGGGAAAAAAAGTTACAATTTTATTTTTTTAGTAGCGAGTATCAATATTTTCTGATGAAGTAGAAAGCGGGGTAATTTCAAATTCTGCACTATTTCTATAATATGCATTATTGTTTACATGTAAAATTTGAATTCTGTAGTGATGTGAACCTGATAAATTTGATGGAATTTTCCATTCAAAAATGCCGTCATTTTCTGTTGATTCTGCAATTGTCATAACTTTATTAAACTTTCTAATTAAATCGATTTTAACATAGTCAAGATTATCAGTTATAGCCCATTTAATTTTGTAAGTATTATTTTGCTCCCATTTATCTGTGTCCAAAGGACTATGTACTTGTAGTGAGTTTGGATAAAAACTTTCCTCTTTTATTTCTTCATTTGTTGGATTTGTTACCGTATCTCTGCATGAAGCAAGAATTACAAATATTATTAAGAGCAATAATAACGTTTTCATAATTACCTCTAACAAAATTTTTATTTAAAATAAGAATATTTGAACGAATAATAAAGAAAAATTCGAATTAAAAATAGTGAGGAACTATAGTCTCCAGAATTAAAGCGAGTTTTAGGATTTTACTTTCCATTAAATCCGGCATCTCGATATAAACTAAATATATTCCGCTTGCAACCCAAAAATTATGTTCATTTGTTAAATCCCAAGTTATGTATTGAGATTCATTATCTTTATAAATTGTTCTTACTAAATGACCCGCTATATTATAAATTCTTATTTTTGCTCTCTGAGGCAAATTTGAGAATGTAATGAATTTTTCGTATTGACTATTTTCATTTGTATGAGTTGCATAATATGGGTTTGGGAAAACATTAATTTTTTCAATTTCTCTCTTTTGAATTTCATCTTTATTGAATTTGGAACCAGTGGTATTAAATACAAATAAACTATCAATAGATATTGGAGAATTTGAAGAATCAATTATTTCTATATTAATTTGAATTCCGTTTACATAAACTGGTGCATAATCTCCAAATGAATTTTGAATGTGAATTTTATTATTATCAGATAATATGTTACCATTTTTATCAATTAAGTCCCAAGTAGTTTTGCTCCAAAAATCATTAATATTAAATGATATTTTATATTCATTTTCAATTAAACTTTCGGGATTTGCTATTGTGGAAATTATATTTATTGTTTTTTCCGGATCTGTGTAATTATAAATTGTATCACCATAATTTACGCCATAATATTCTACCGAGTTAATTACCTGCGGAATTGCGCTTAATGTGTAAATCTCTGATTCGATAATTTTGGGAACATTCAAAATATTTTTATTTGTTAAATAAAACGAAATACCGAAATAATATTCAGTTCCGTTATTTAAATATTTTCCAGAAAATTTATCGTATTCAATTAAAATATGTCTTTTTATTCCAGAATCATTTGCAATTTTTAAAACTTTGTTTGAATAAAAATTGTTCTCCTCATCATAAATTTCTGATGTAATATTTTTCACTTCGTCAATAATATCAAAATTACCCACAACTTTTGCTTCTTCTTTTACAAAATTTCTGTTAGGAAACTGATAAATTGTATAACCTTGAAATTTGAACAATTGACTATCATAATTTTCGATTTTTGAAACATTGTCAGAATCATACCAAGTAAGAATAATTTGTTTGTCTAATTCAATTTTTTTTAATTCAATAGGAAAACTTACAAGCTGAGATAAGTCCCTAAAATCATTTTCATACAAATATTCTGCAAATTCACAATTATTTTTTAATGATGTAATTGCTTGAAGTCTATCTATGTTTTCATTCCCCCCGGCAACAATTTCCGCAATAATTACTTCTTGTGTATCTCCCGGAGCTATTGTAAACGGACCGCTGTTTATTGCTAATCTACGATCTGCAGGTCCATATTTATCAATACTTTCGTACCATCCAATTTTATTTACTGGGTCACCTGGCACAGAATATTTTGTGGGTTTGTTAGTTAGTGGGTCCAAAATTAAATTTCCAAATACATCAAGTGCCTGCATAATTTTATAAAATTGAAGAGTTCCAAAATCGTAATCACCTATATCTGGATCATCAAAACCAGAATTGAAATTTTTTAATAATCTAACAAATGAAGTCATTTTTAAATTTTTATAACCATTTAATATTTTTCCATTGAATTTTGCTATATCTGTTGAATTACCTTTAACAATAGGTCCTTGTAAAATATTAAAACCAACAGCTGGAACTTCATATCCATAATAATCATCTTGTAATTCGCCATTATAAGCAAAACCTAAGTTTAGATTTGTATCACATCCAACATAATCATCTCCGGCATAACCAACGTCTGGATCGCACCATTGAGAAACATACATTTCTTCAAAGATATTCTTACTTTTATTAATTAAGATAAATTTCTTAAAAAATAACTTTTCTAGAACATCAATGTTTTTATATCCCCAAATTGTAACTTGCATTTCCATTCCCATAGTTGGAGAGCCGTATAATTCTTTTGCTCTATTAGAATCTAAATCATTTGCTACATACCAAAGTGTTTGAGAAGCTCCGGGAATTCCTGGAATATCAATTTCGGGATTATAATTCCCATTATTATCTACATCTTTAAATGGTGCTCCATCTTCCGCTGGCCAGTCATACCAATCTTTTGCATATTGATTTCTTATTTCTCGCTCAGATTTTTTTTCGTCTAAAATTTCATTGCTAATATTTCCAAATTTGTAATCAGGTCTAACTCTGTAAACTCTTACTTTTTCATCATTTGGATCTTGTGCATTTCCAGATTCTAAAACTTTTCCGCCGTATAATCCTTGAGAATATGTGGAACCGCCGACCAATATTTTTCCGTTTACTTTTCCACCCCAAACTAATCCCGATTCAAAAACTACAGCTTTGTTGCTTCCGATTGGATACTCTAAACCGGAATTACCATTAGGATGAATATCAGAATTTCCATCATTATAAATAAATGTTGAAATATTATTGATATTAAATTTGGAATAATGCGCTTTAATATTTGTCTTTTTGATTTTTTTCAGTGAATCATTGTATGGGTAAATAAGTAAATTGGAAGTAAACATGATCATTGAAGCAAGCAAGAAAATTTTCGATTTCATAAATTCCAAAAAATACTAGCTGAGGGTTATGAATTAAAATAATTTCGTGCAGAAATATATTCAATGCAAATATATAGTTGCAAATTAAAGTATTAGAAATTTTACTTTAATAAAACCATCTTTTTAGAATTGAACAAATGTCCAACTTGCAGCTGATAAACATAAATTCCACTTGGTAAACTGCTTCCATCAAATTCAACTTTGTAATTTCCCGGATTTTGTTTTTCGTTTACTAATGTTTTTATTTCTTTTCCCAGAACATCGTATATCAAAATTTTTACGTTTGACGATTCACGTTTTTCGTTTGACGGAATAGAATATTTTATTGTCGTTACCGGATTAAACGGATTTGGATAATTTTGTTCTAAACTAAAATCAAAAATTTGATAAGAATCTTCTATCGAAGTAATATTAGTTACAGTTTTAAATATTAAATTATTTGGATCAAACTCAATATTTTCGGGCATTCCGGCAACTTCAAAAGTAAAGGATTGATTTTGTAAATTGTTTAATTCTGTGATTAATGTATCCTTTAAATTTGTTCTGATTAAAAACTGAATCGGCATTGTGAAAAAAGTTGGATTTGAATTTGCTTCTTGAGAAAGTAATAATTGAACATTGTATTTATTATTTCCAACCGAATTGAAATTCCATTCTAAAGAATATTTTGGATAATTTTCACCGTAAATCCATTCATCAAAAAAATAATCCAAATCAATTCCGGAAATTTCTTCGCAAACATTTTTAAAATCTTCGGTTTCCGCAACATTATAAGAATAATTTAGATGAACTAAATATGACTGCAGCGATTTGAAAAAAAGTGAATCGCCTAAAATTCCTCTTAACATGTGAAGCACAACACCACCTTTTGAATAACTTCTTGCTCCATCAAAAATTTCAGAAATTGAACTTATATCTTGCACATAAATTGAACCTATTGCGTAGGTTGACCAAAACATTAAAGAATTAATTTCAGCACTATAACTTTCTTTACCATATTTCTCTTCAAGCCAAAGTGCTTCCGCATAAGTCGCAAATCCTTCATTAAGCCAAATATTCTGCCAATCTTTGCAAGTTATTTTATTGCCAAACCATTGATGTGCAAGCTCGTGAGAAACAATTCCTTCACCAAAACTTCCCATTGAAGAAACAGTTTGGTGTTCCATTCCGCCGCCCCAGCCAAATTCAGCGTGTCCGTATTTTTCTTTTGCAAAAGGATATTCTCCAAATAGATTTGAAAAAACTTCCAACATTTCTGTGGTTTTATCCAAATCCAATTTTCGTGCATCTGTTAAATTTTCGGGATAGTTATAATGTATAACCGGCATAAATTTGTCTTCAGCGTATTCAAATTGTTGTTCATAAATTTCATAATTAGTCATTGCCAAAGAAATTAAATAATGCGCAATCGGGTAACTATTTTTCCATTTAAAAGTTTTTGTACCGTTTCCGTTATTTATTTCTTCAATTAATTTTCCGTTAGAAACGCTGTAAAAAAAATCATCCGCTGTGATCCAAACATCAGAAGAATCTGCCTTATCTGCCGGTGTATCTTTGCATGGAAACCAATCGCTTGCGCCGTATGGTTCGCTTAAAGTCCAAATTGCGGGACTTCCATTATGTTCTCTAAACACAAAACTTCCAAATCCGGAACTTCCGGGAATTCCATTATAAATAATTTGTACGGAAAATTCTTGATTCAAGCTCAAATTTTTTCCCAAATCAATTTTAATTGTATTTGAATTATCATGAATAAAATTAACCGGATTTCCATCGATCGAAACATTCTGCACATTCATAGTTTTTTGTAAATCGAGAAAAATATTTGTCACATTATCAAAATTACTTTTTGCATTTATTGTAACATTTCCGGAAAGAAAATTTGGAGAGTAAGTTATATCGAAAATTAATTTATAATATGTTACATCAAACTTTGAATCGCCACTATAAGTAATATTCATAAAATCATTATGTTTGCTTAATTGCGATTTAATACAATAATCAATTCCTCTTTCTTGTGAAAAAATATTTACAATTACTGTCATAAAAAAAATCAATATTATTTTTTTCATTTTATATTCTCATTTTTGAAATAAAGCTTCATTTTTTTTGTTAACCAAAATTTAATGTGTAATTTTGAAATAAATAGTAAATAATTAAAAAAAGTTTTTCAAGTTAATTATAGGGTTTCTTTTAATGAGTAGACATACAAAAATTTTTATTGGATTATTGGCTGGAGCAGTTTTTGGAATTTTAAGCAATATTTATTTAAGCGAAACAAGTTTTTTAAATTTTGTGCAAACTTATTTTTCTGATCCTCTTGGAAAAATATTTCTTAATATGTTGATAATGATGGTGATTCCATTAGTGTTTGCGAGTTTGTCTTTGGGAGTTGCTCAAATTGGCGATTTGAAAAATCTTGGAAGAATTGGATTAAAAACAATTTTATATTTTTTTCTAGTAACTACTTTAGCTGTAACAATTGGATTGACTTTAGTTAATACAATAAAACCGGGAAATTATTTATCACATGAAATTAAAACAAAATTATTAACTTCTTACCAAAGTGAAGCAAGCGAAATAAAGGAAAAATCGGAAAACATAGAATTCGGAATTCAAACTTTGGTAAACATAGTTCCTCGAAATCCAATAGCAGCAATTGCAAAACCTAATCCCGAAATGTTGGCTTTAATATTTTTCTCAATAATTGTTGGCGTTGCATTAACAATGATTGGAAAAGATAAAGCTCAGCCGGTAATTAGTTTATTAGAAGGAATAAATGAAATTACAATTATTGTAATAAACATCGCAATGAAATTGGCACCGTACGGTGTTTTTGCATTAATATTTTCAACAACTTCGCGTTTCGGTTTTGAGCTTTTGGTTGCATTAAGTATTTACGTTATTACAGTTTTACTTGGATTAACAATTCACTTATTATTATCGTTTCCCATCTTAATCAAAACTTTCGCAAAATATAATCCGGTTTTATTTTTTAAGAAAATTGAAACTGTAATGTTAACCGCATTTTCAACAAGTTCAAGCAGTGCAACTTTACCGACATCAATTTCTGTTTCGCAAAAGAATTTGGGAATTCCATCACAAATTACTGGCTTTGTTCTTCCACTTGGTGCAACAATGAATATGAACGGAACAGCTTTGTTTGAAGGAGTTACAGTTTTATTTCTTGCACAAGTTTTTGGAGTTGAACTAAGTTTTGGAGTTCAATTAATAGTTGTGTTAATGAGTGTTTTAACTGCAATCGGAACCGCCGGAGTTCCATCCGGATCCATTCCGCTTTTAGTTATGGTTTTAATGATGGTAAATGTTCCCGCAGAAGGAATTGCAATTATTCTTGGTGTTGATAGATTTCTTGATATGTGCAGAACAGTTTTAAATGTAACCGGTGATATTACTTGTGCAGCTTATGTCGCAAAATCTGAAGGATATCAATTAGCTAAAGAATAATATCTAAAAATTACAAAATTTCAAGATTGCAAAATTATCTATAGTAATAATATGACACGAATGCACGAATACCGATTTTAAAATTATTTTTTTTTCACTTTTGCGTTTTCACTTTTTCACGTTTATACGTTTTGCGTCCTCACTTACCAACCTTACTACCTTTCAATACTATTGATGCAAAAACTGAAATTCCTAATGCAGCAATAATTACAATCAATGAAATTTGAACCGGCACGTGTAAAAATGCACTTAGCAACATTTTTACTCCAATGAAAAGAAGTATAAACGAAATTCCGTATTTCAAATATTTGAATAAATTTAAAATTCCGGCAAGTGCAAAAAAAAGTGATCGCAAACCAAGAATTGCAAAAAGGTTTGAAGTTATAGCAATAAATGAATCATTTGTAATTGCTAAAACTGCGGGAATTGAATCAATTGCAAATATTAAATCTGTTGATTCAATCAGTATCAAGGTTATAAAAGCAACGGTTGCATAAGTTTTATTCCCGACTTTAACAAAAAAATGATCCGTTTCTACATCTGTTTTTACCGGGAAAAATTTCTTAGTTAATTTTACAAATACATTATCATTCGGATGAATTTTTTCATCTTTTGCGGTAAACATTTTAATTGCAGTATAAACCAAAACTGCGCCAAAAATGTAAATCATAAAACTGAAAGTTTTTAAAAGTTGAACACCGGCAAGAATAAAAATTATTCGCAATACTACAGCTCCAATAATTCCCCATTTAAGAATTCTCGGTTGATGTTTTTCCGGAATTCCCATTGTTCCAAAAATCATTAAGAATACAAATAAATTATCTACCGAAAGAGATTTTTCAATTAAGTAGCTTGCGATATATTCAAAACTTTTTGTGTGTCCATCCGGAAAATAAAAATAAATTAAAATTGCAAAAGAAAATCCGGCTGCAATCCAAATTACGCTCCACATCAAAGCGGCTTTTATATTTATTTTTCCGCGGTGGTGACTTGTATAAACCAAATCGAAAATAAAAACAGCAATAAACAATGCAGCAAATATTAACCAGAAAAGAATATGAATTTCCATTTTATCCTAAAATTATAAGGTCAAAGATAGAGAAATTTGAAGTAACGAGAAATGAAAAATGGAGATTGTAGAAATGTGTAAATGTAAAACGAAAAATGAAAGACGAAGAAACGCAAAAAAGTTGAAACTTTGAAATGTTAAGACTTAAAAAACGATTAAAAAATAAATACGAATCATTTCGATTCCGATGTTTTTATCGAAAAAGAAATTTCGTAGAAAAAGTAATGAAAAAAATCTATTATGCAGAGAAAAAATTTTAAAAATTGTAATAGATTAATTTTAAGGTATTATAAAGATGCGATCTTTTAATAAGATCGCATCTTTTGTATTTTTTTGTTTTACGTTTCTCGTTTTTCGTCTCAACGTTTATACGTCTGTACGCTTTTATCCCAAAAAGAACGAAAGTAAAATACCTGCTGCAACTGCTGATCCAATTACTCCCGCAACATTTGGAGCCATTGCGTGCATAAGCAAATGATTTTTTGAATCGTATTGTAAGCCAACAACTTGAGAAACCCTTGCACTATCCGGAACAGCTGAAACTCCGGCATTTCCAATTAATGGATTTATTTTATTTTCTTCCTTTAGAAATAAATTCATGATCTTTACAAACATTACTCCACCGGTTGTTGCAATTACAAAAGAAAGCGCTCCTAATCCAAAAATACCAATTGATTTTGCAGTTAAAAAAGTTGTTGCTTGAGTTGAAGCGCCAACCGTCAATCCAATAAGAATAGTAACAATATCTATTAATGAACCTTTTGCAGTATCTGCCAATCTTTTTGTAACTCCGCTTTCTTTCAAAATATTACCAAAAAATAACATTCCCAAAAGGGGCAATGCAGAAGGAGTGATAAAACATGTTAAGAGTAATCCGACAATTGGGAATAGTATTTTCTCCAATTTAGAAACTTGGCGCGGAGGTTTCATTCTTATTTGTCGTTCTTTATCGGTTGTAAGCAATTTCATAATCGGCGGCTGAATTACCGGAACAAGTGCCATATAAGAATATGCGGAAACTGCAATTGCGCCAACTAATTCCGGAGCTAATTTAGATGATAAGAAAATTGCAGTTGGACCATCTGCTCCGCCAATAATTGCAATTGCTGCAGCATGTTGAGGGAGATATCCCAGAGCTAAAGATAATGTGTAAGCTCCAAAAATCCCTAATTGGGCAGCAGCGCCAATTAATATTAATTTTGGATTTGAAAGCAAAGTAGAAAAATCCGTCATCGCACCAATTCCCAAAAATATTAAAGGGGGATAAACTCCTTGAGTTACACCAAAATATAAATAATTAAGAACGCTTCCTTTTTCATAAATTCCTAATTGCAAATTAGCGCCTTCTAAAAAAGGAATATTTCCAATTAAAATTCCAAATCCGATCGGTACTAATAGAAGCGGTTCATAATCTTTTACAATTGCTAAATAAAGAAAAATTAAAGCAATAATTAACATTATAACATGACCAAGTGTAAAATTTGCAAATGCAGTGTACCGCATAAATTGATCAAAACCGTGAGCTACAAATTCAATAAATTGCTGCATTTTTAACCTCCAATCTCAACAAGAACATCGCCTTCCATAACAGAATCACCTTGTCTCACATTAATTTTAACAACTTTTCCTTCTTTATCTGCATTAACACTATTTTCCATTTTCATAGCTTCAAGTGTTATTAACTTATCGCCGATTTTTACAGAATCTCCTTCTCTTACATGAACATTTAAAATAACTCCAGGAAGAGGAGATTTTATATGTCCCGCACCTTTTGCTGCAGTTGGTTTTGCGGTTCTTTGTTCAGATATTGCAATATCCGTAGATGGTGCAACAACTGATCTAACTAATTTTGGAGTTTTTGTTGTTTGAATTTGTTTGTTAACTTGCACTTGGTATGATGTTCCGTTCACTTCAACTTCGGCAATATTATCTTCAATATTAAC